>SXKQ01000099.1 GCA_005778045.1 Planctomycetia bacterium | reverse complement strand
CTGCATCGCCATGGTGCTCGTGTGGAACGATCTCGCGGGCGGTGATCGCGAGTACTGCGCGGGCCTCGTGGCGCTCAACTCGCTGTTCCAGATCCTGCTCTTCCCGGTCTACGCGTGGTTCTTCGCGACTTGGTTGCCTGAGCGCATCGGTCTGGCGGGCACTGCCGTGCCGGTGTCGATGGGGGAGATCGCGACCAGCGTCGCCATCTACCTCGGCATTCCCTTCGCGACCGGGCTCACCACGCGGCTCGTGCTCGTGCGCGCTTTCGGCCGCGAGTGGTTCGAGGCGAGCTTCGCGCCGCGCATCGGACCGATCACGCTGGTCTCGCTGCTCTTCACGATCGTCGTCATGTTCGCGCTCAAGGGCGAAGCGATCGTGCAACTGCCGCTCGACGTGCTGCGCATCGCGCTGCCGCTGCTCGCCTACTTCGTGCTGATGTTCTTCCTGTCGTTCTTCATGAGCTGGAAGCTCGGCGCAGGCTACGAGCGCGCGGCGACCCTGTCGTTCACGGCCGCGTCCAACAACTTTGAACTCGCGATCGCCGTGGCCGTCGCGACGTTCGGGATCGGCAGCGGAGCGGCGCTGGTGGCGGTGATCGGACCGCTGGTCGAGGTCCCGGCGCTGATCGCGTTGGTGGGGGCCGCGCGTTGGCTGCAGGTGCGCTGGTTCAGCTCCGGGGCGTCGTCGGGCGGTTGCGCGCGCTGAGTCCGTCCCGAAAGTGGCCTGACGGTTCCTGTGCGGCTCCAGCGGCACCATGGGCGGGTCGAAGTACAAGCCGGTGAAGGCAATCGCCGCTCTGCTCTTGTTGTTCGCGCTCATGGCGCTCCCGCGCGTGGCCGTTAGCTCGTCGGGCGACGAGGCGCTGCTCGAGGCGCCGCTCTCTTCACTCGAGGAACTGCAGGCGGACTCTCAGGCGGCGCTCGGACAGCGCGTGCGCGTGCGCTTCCAGCTGCGCGAGGAGAGTGAGCACTGGAATCCGTTTGTGACCCGCTTCGGCAGCGCGGACTATCGCGCCTTCCAAGTCTGGTCCGATCGCCAGTTCCTGTGGGAGAAGGAGCAGTGGGAGGCGCCCATCGCACGGCTGTTCGTGCGCCGTGGCAGCCCCGCCGAGCAGGCGCTCTCCGGCGCGCGGCGCCTCGCTCGCTTTGAGGCGATCGTCGAGGCGCGGCAGGTGTTCCTCGGCCGGCCGTGGCTCGAGATCGAGTCGGCACGGCGCGTCGGCGATGAGCTCGGCGAAGGCACGCTGCTGCATGCGACGCGCGGATTCGAGGCGGCGCAGGAATCGCGCTGGGCCGTCGCGCGCGAATCCTACGATCAAGCGCTCGTCGGCGCGATGCCGCCGGCGCTGCGCAACGAGCTGCGCCGCCTGCGCGAGATCGCGGCCCATCCGCCGCGCGATCCCGCGCGGCACGAGCGACGCTAGCTAGTCGCCATGGGCGCGGGCCGCGACGCTCGCGACGCGCAGCAACTCGTTGCCTTCGAAGAGGGCACAGCGCTCGGCGAAGTTGACCATCGGGCAGACATGCCGTGGCTCGAGTTCGAGAAGCTCTCCGAGCTCGGGCGTTACACCAGAGAGCACGTCGAACGGCAAGTGTTCCTCGCTCGGGCGCGCGGCCACGAGCTCTGCTCGGCCTGCGACGCTCACGCACGGGTCCGCCACGGAGGCATCGACCGACTTCGAGCCCGCGTCGACGGTCACGCGATTCGCGCGCGGGCGCGAGATCACGCGCGCGAGCACGCTGGCGGCGCAGCGGAAGCCCTGCAGGCCGAGCGCGGCGCTGTTGTGGTCCCAATACACGACGATTCCAGGGGAAATCGTGTGCTGGAGCTCTGCGAGCCCGCGGTGCTCGAGCGCCTCGACAAAGGTGGGAGTTCCGCTGGTGATCGTCTCATGCTCGCGCGTTCCCAGCGCTTGCGCGAGGTTCGCGAGCTCATCGAAGAGCGGCGCACAGGCGGCGCGCCGCTCGTCGGCCGTGGCGGCGCGGACATGGCCTTCGTAGGCGTGCCAGCCGCGCAGCGCATGGCCTGCCGCGAGCGCGACCTCGCGGATGCGCGCGCGTTCGCCGAGCGCGATGCCGCTGCGGCCCATCTGGGGATCGAGGTCGACGAACACGCCAAGTCCTTGTTCGCGCAGCCCGCGGGCGTGCGCGACGTCCTCGCTCAGCATCGAGAGGCTCTGCCGCGGATGGAGCTTCGCGAGCTCGATGATGCGGGAGAGGTTTGCGCCGCGGTGCGCGTAGGCCACGAGCAGGTCGATCGATTCGCCGCGTTGCCCCGCGAGCTCGAGCAGCACGCGCGCCTCGCGCGTCGTGGCGCACTTGAAGCGTCGCAGGCCGCGCTCGAGCAGCAGCTCGAGGACCTCGGGGATCTTGGCGGTCTTGACGTGCGGTCTCCAGCGGGCGAGGCCGCCGTGCGCGGCGAGCAACTCCTCCATGCGTGCGAGATTTCCGCGCACGCGGTCGAGCCGCACGAGCAGCATCGGCGTGGGCAGTCGCTCGAGCAGCGCGGACGTCATGCCTCAGGCTCCGCGGGGGCGCGCGGAGGGCGCCGGCCGCTCCTCGAAGGCCTCGCAGTCCCGCCCGGTCGCCATGCGGATCTCCATGGACGGGAGCCGGCCGGACAGGATCCCGAACATGCGGCAACCGTGCGGCGTGGCGGGCTGGTGCGTGACCCAGTAGTGGCTGCAGCGAGCGCAGGCGGGAGCGGGGCGCGTTTCCACGTCCCGAGCTAGCATGGCGTCGGCCCACGGGGGCGGGAAGTCCCGCCCGCGGCCGGATCTCCCGCGTGATGCGCCCGCTCCTCCTCGCAGCCTGCTCGACGTTCGGGGCGGCGGCGTGGCTTGCCCAGCCGGAGCCCACCCCGATGCGCGCGGCCGCACAGGCGTTCGTCGCCGCGCTCGACGAGGACGACCGTGCGAGAGCGGTGTTTCCTTTCCACAGCTCGCAGCGCCTCGACTGGCACTACGTTCCGCGCGAGCGCGCAGGCGTGCCGCTGCGCTCGCTGGATGAGCGCGAGCAGCGTGCGTTGCGCACGCTGCTGCGCACGGTGCTGAGCGCGGAGGGCGAGCGCGCGCTCGACGAGATCGTCGCGCTCGAGCACGTTCTGTACGAGCGGGAGTCGACTCCCGATCGTCCGGCGACGTGGCGCGACGCCGGGGCCTACAGCGTGGCCGTGTTCGGGGATCTCGCCTCGCCAGATCCGTGGGGCTGGCGCTTCGAGGGCCACCACGTCGTCCTGCATCTCACGGAGGTCGACGGGGAGCTCTCCTTCACGCCCCAGTTCTTCGGAACCAACCCAGCCCGGCACGAGCGCGACGGCCGCGTGGTCGAACCGCTCGCTCGCGAGCAGGCGCTCGGGCGCGAGCTGGCCCTCGCGCTCGAGGGTTCGCTGGTGGAGCGTGCCCGCGTCGACGCTCCCGCGCCGGGCGATGTCCTCCTCGGACCGGGGCGGGACGAGCGCTTCGCCGCGGACGAGGGGGTGGCGCTCGCGGAGCTGCCGGAGGCGGTCCGCAGCCTGGTGGCACGGCTCCTTGAGACCTACGTCGGGCGCTTCGAGGGCCCGGCGCGGGCGCGCGCGGTCGAGCTCGTCGCCGACACGGCCGCCATCCGGTTCCTGTGGGTGGGTTCGACGCGTCCGGGGGCGGCGCATTACTACCGCCTGCACTCCCCGCGCTTCTCGCTCGAGTACCAAAACAGCCAGAACGACGCGAACCACGTCCACACCCTGTGGCGGGAGCGCGCGGGTGACTTCGGCGGAGTGCGGGCCGCTGGCGAGGGCGGGCGATGAGCGGGGGACGGCCGGGTAAGCCCCGCAAGACCTGCGTCACCTGCGGCCGGGAGTTCGAGTGGCGCAAGAAGTGGGAGCGCGACTGGGAGCGGGTCGTGCACTGCAGCGACCGCTGCGCGCGCGCGGCCCGCAGCGCGCGGCGGGCCAAGCGCCCGTAGCCGACACTCGCGCGTATTTCTGCAAGATTCCCCGCTGACGAAGGGGTGCTCCGGGAGTCCATAATGTCACGACATGTTGGTGGAACTCGAGATCTCGGATCTGGCGCTGATCGAGCGGGCGGAGCTCTCGTTCGGGCCGGGGCTCAATGTCATCACGGGCGAGACCGGCGCGGGCAAGAGCCTGCTGGTCGGCGCCCTCGAGCTCCTGCTGGGCGAGAAGCCCAAGGCCGCGCTCGTGCGCAGCGGCGCCGCGCGCGCGACCGTCGAGGGACGCTTCCGCGTGCCGGCGGGCGCATCGGGCGTACAGCGCTGGGCGCGGCAGTACGCGCCCGAGCTGCTCGAGGACTGGGATGCGGACCCCAAGGCCACCGAGCGCGAGCTCGCGCTCGTGCGCACGGTCTCGGCGGATGGCCGGACGCGCGCGTACGTCAACGCGCGGCCCGTGACTCGCGAGGCGCTGGCGGAGCTCGCGCCGCGCCTGTTCGAGATCCACGGGCAAAACGACCACCAGCGCCTGTACGACCCAGCGGAACAGCTGCGGCTCCTCGACGGCTTCGGCAAGCTCGACTCGCTCGTGGCGCAGTACAAGGCCGCGCGCGAGGCGTGGAGCACGCTCGTCGACGAGGCGCTGCGGCTCGAGCGCGAGGCGGGCGAGCGCCGGGATCGGCTCGATCTGGCTCGCTTCCAGTTGCAAGAGCTCGTCGCTGCGAATCCGCAGACGGGCGAGCGAGCGCGGCTCGAGCCCGAGCGCGAGCTCCTGCGGCATGCGGCGGGTATGAAGCAGGGCTTCGGCGAGCTGCTCGCAGGACTCGCGGATGGCGACGATGCGGCGCTCGACCGTGTGCGTCACGCACAGCGTTTCCTCGACGGCTGGCGCACGAAAGTGGCCGCGCTCGAAGGCGCCGCGACGGACCTCGACGCCGCGTTTGCGCACCTCGACGAGGCGGTGCGCGCCCTGCGCTCGCTGGGGGACTCGCTCGAGGTCGATCCGCGCCGGCTCGAGGAGATCGAGGAGCGCCTCGCCGAGCTCGAGCGGCTCGAGCGCAAGTACCGCACGGACGCGGCCGGACTCGTGGAGCGCCGTGGAGAGCTCGAGGCCGAGATCGCGCGGCTCGAGCGCGACGAGCAGGACTCGGACGGCCTTGCGGACGCGATCGCCAAGGCACGCGCGAAGGTGCTCTCGCAGGGCGGCGCGCTGCGCCGCGCGCGCCACGCGCTGCGCGAGAAGCTGGTGAAGTCGGTCCACAAGGCCCTCAAGGAACTCGGGCTCTCGAACGCGACGTTTGACGTTCGCGTGGGAGCACGCAGCGAAAACGAAGACAGCGCCGGCGCGCCGCCGGTGCGTGCGGAGATCGAGGCCGATCTGCAGCGGTTTGGCGAGCGCGGCATGGATCGGGTCGAGTTCCTGCTCGCGGCCAATCCGGGCGAGCCGATGAACCGGCTGCGCGAGGTCGCATCAGGTGGCGAGACGGCGCGCATCATGCTGGCGCTGCGCGGCGTGCTCGCCGAGGCGGGTGAGCGGCGCTCGCTGCTGTTCGACGAGATCGACTCGGGCGTCGGCGGACGGCTCGGGCCGACCGTGGGGGCGCACCTGCGCAAGCTCGGCTTGCATCATCAGGTGCTGTGCGTCACGCACCTGCCCGCGATCGCAGCGATGGCGTCCGTGCACCAGCGCGTCGAGAAGAAGATCGACGGGGGGCGCACGCGGACGCGCGTCGAGGCGCTCGACGGCGAGCGGCGCGTGCGCGAGATCGCGGACAGGATCGCCGGCGGCAAAGATCAGGAGACGGCGCGCGCCGAGGCTCGTCGCCTGATGGAGCTCGCGACTTGAACGTGGAGGGGATCGACCATCCCAATCCGTATCAGGCTCCGCAGTCGAGCGCAGTCCAGCGCCCTGACCGGCCTCCGCGCGGCAACCTCGCGGGGCGGATCGAGCGCCTGTTGGCCGCGATCCTCGACACGCTGGTCTACGTCCCGTGCCTGCTGTGGCTCGCGCTCGGCAACGCGACGCAGTTTCTCACCGACAGCACCACGTACAAGCTCGATTCTGGTGGCGTGGTCGGAATCTTGCTCTTCGGCCTGTCGTGGCTCGTCGTGTTCGGCCTGCAGGCCTCCCTGCTCTGCACTCGTGGCGCGACCCTAGGCAAGCGCTTCCTGAAGCTCCGCGTAGTGGGCGTCGATGGAAATCCCGCCGGTGTCGTGCAGCTCGTGCTGTTGCGCACGCTGCTCCCCGCCCTGTCCGGCTTCTGCTGCGGGCTCTTGAGCCTCATCGACGTCCTGTTCATCTTTGGCGAGGAGCGGCGCTGCTTGCACGACCTGCTCGCGGGAACCGCCGTGGTGAACGCGTGAGCGAGCGGCTCGACACGCTGGCGGTCGTCGAGGCTCCCGAGGGAGTCGAGCTCTCCCTGCGCGTCGCCGGCGTCACGGCGCGCGCGCTGGCCTTCGGCATCGACCTGCTCGTGCGCCTCGCTCTCTACTCGGCCCTCAGCTGGCTGTCGCTCTTCGGCGGTCCGGGCGAGGCCCTGCTCCTGCTGTCGGTATTCGTGATCGAGTGGTTCTACCCCGTGCTGTTCGAGGTGCTGTGGGCTGGTCAGACTCCCGGCAAGCGCGTACTCGGGCTGGCTGTCGTGCGAGACGACGGCACGCCGGTGGGCTGGTCGGCGTCGGTGCTGCGCAACTTCCTGCGCGTTGTCGACTTTCTGCCCGGGCTGTACGGAACCGCGGTCGTGTCGAGCCTGCTGTCGCGAGACTCCAAGCGCATCGGCGATCACGTGGCCGGGACCTTGGTCGTGCACGTGGACGGTCGCGGCGAGCTGCGTGAGCTGCCCGCGGCGGCACCGCTCGCGCCTGCGATTTCGCTCGTGCCGGAAGAGCAGGCCGCCCTGCTCGAATTTGCCGCACGGTCGCCGGAGTGGCAGGCGGATCGTCGTGCGGAGCTGGCCCAACAGCTCGCGCCGCTGACGGGCGCGAGTGGTGCCGAAGGCTTCCAGCGCGTGCTAGGAATGGCGCGCTGGATCGAGGGGGCACGGTGAAGCGCGAACCCTTCATCGCGGCGCGCAAGCAGCGCTGGGCGCGCCTCGAGTCGCTGCTCGCCGCTCTGCGCACTGGCCGGCGCGACGGTCGCGAGCGCGACGCGCTGCACGAGCTGCCGCGACTCTATCGACAGGCCTGCCAAGACCTGGCGCTCGCGCGCCGCCGCATGTACGGGCGCGAGCTCGTGCAGCGGCTCAACCAGATGGCACTGCGGGGCCGCGAGCAACTGTATCGCCCGTCCTCGCGTTACCTGCACGACTTGGCCCACTTCTTTGGAGTCGACTTCCCGCGACTCGTGCGCGAGGAGTGGAAGCTCTTCTGGATCTGCTCGCTCTTGTTCGCCGCGCCGCTCGTCGCGGTGGCCGTGACAGCCAGTACGAGGCCGGACCTGCTGTATGCGGTGATGGATCCCGAGTCGCTCGAACGTTTCGAGGAAATGTACGCGCCGGACGGATCCGTCAGCAGCGGACGCGGCGTGGGCGACAACGTGCGGATGTTCGCGTTCTACGTCCGCAACAACGTCGGCATCGACTTCCAGATCTTCGCGAGCGGGCTGGTGTTCGGCATCGGGTCTATTCTCTCGCTCATCTACAACGGCGTGCACTTCGGCGCGGTCGCGGGCCACTTCGTGTCGATCGGATACGAGCAGCAGTTGTTCACGTTCATCGCGGGGCACAGCTCGTGGGAGCTCGTGGCGATGGTGATTGCGGCCGTGGCCGGAATGCGCCTCGGCTCGCTGCTGGTGGCGCCCGGACGACGCTCCCGCGCGCGCGCGCTGGTCGAGGATGCGCCGCGCTGCCTGCGATTGCTCCTCGGCGCCGCGGCCATGACGTTCCTCGCCGCATTCATCGAGGGCTTCTGGTCCGCGCAGCCTCTGCCGGGCACGCTCAAGTACGTCGTCGGCGCGCTGATGTGGTCGCTCGTGATCGTCTATCTCTGGCTCGGGGGACGACGCCGTGCAGCTTGAGCGCATCTCGCTCGCGCTGAGGCCGCGCCATGGTCACGAGTGCATCGACTTGGCGGCCGCGATGCTGCGGAGCTGGGGTGGCGCGGTGTTCGCTGCGTGGGGCGTGACCGTGCTGCCCGTGTGCCTGCTGCTGCTCTTCGCGCTCGACAGCGTGTGGCTGTCGCTGTTCCTCGTGTGGCTGCTGCGGCCGCTGTTCGAGCTCGTGCCGATGTTCGTCGCGTCGCGCGCGACGTTTGGTGCTGCACCGACCCTTCAGACGTCCATCGCGGTGCTTCCAAGCGCGCTCCTGAGACAGTTGGCGGCGTGCGTGCTGCGCTATCGGTGGATTCCGTGGCGTGCGCTTGTGCAACCGATAGCACTACTCGAGGGCGAGGTGGGGGACGCGCGTCGCCGGCGCGAGCGCAGCCTGCGGGTCGCCGGCGCGGGGGATGCGGTGCTCGCAGCGTGCTTCTTCCTGGCGCTTGAGCTGGCGCTGTTCCTGCAGGGTCTCCTGCTGCTGTGGTTCTTGACCCCGGGCGAACTTGCGCCGGACCCCTCGCCGCTGGAAGACGGAGGCTTCGCAGGTCTAAACCTCGGCTGGTTTGCGGTCGCGATGAAGCTGCTGTGGCTCGCCTGCTACTCGCTGTGCGGAACGCTGCACTCGCTTTCGGGATTCGCGCTGTACTTGAACGAGCGCTCGCGTATCGAGGGCTGGGACATCGAGCTCTCGTTCCGACGCCTCGGTGCACGCGCTGCGAAGTTGCTGCGGCAAGGCGCCGCGACGGCCCTGCTGCTGAGCGCGCTCTTGGTGCCCACCGGGCTGGCTCAGGAGCCTGTGGAGCTCGCACCGCACGTGGCTTTTGAGGCAGAGTCCAAGCAGGCGACCGCGGAATCTCTGGATCCGGCCAGCGTCGCGCGCGAGGTGCTCGCGCACGAGGACTTCGATACGACGGAGGCGCGGTCTCGGTTCAAGCTCCGCTGGAAGGAGTCGCCGGATGCGAGCGGCGCGCTGGACTTCGGGATCGTGGCGCATGTGCTCCAGCTCCTCGGCTGGACCCTGCTCGTCGCCCTGCTCGTCGGTGTCGTCGTGCTCATCCTGCGCAAGGCCGGGCTCGTCGAGTGGCGCGTGCCCGCGCAGCCGAAGCCCGCGTTGCCGCCGACGCACGTGTTCGGCCTCGACGTGCGACCCGAGTCGCTGCCCGAGGACATCGGGGCGCGGGCTCGGGAGCTGTGGCTCTCCGGTGACGCGACCGGTGCGATGGGCCTGCTCTATCGCGGCGCGCTCTCGCGGCTCATCGCCGCGGGTGCGCTCGCGCCCGATCCGGGCGACACGGAACGCGACTGCGTCGAGCGAGTTTGCGGACTCGGCCGCGCCGAACTGGCGAGTTTCTTCGCCGCGGTGACCCGCGCGTGGCTCCTGTGCGCCTATTCGCGCACACGGCCTGATGACGCGTCCGCGCTCTCGTTGTGCGCTGCGTGGGCGATGCACTTCGAGCGGAGGCCGGCGTGAGCTCGACACGGCTGCGCTGGGCTCTCGTCACGCTGGTCGTGGTCGCGCTTGGCCTCGCGGCCTATGTGATCTTCGTCGTGTTCGGCTTCGAGGAGTACGACAAGGAGGTCGGCTACCGCGGCGAGGCTCGTCGCAACCCGATGCTGGCCGCGGAACGCACGCTCGAGCGTCTTGGGCATGAGGTCGAGACGACACTCTATCTCGGCGAGCTGCCCTCCAGCGATGCGCTCCTCGTACTGCGGCAGTCGGGACGCGTCCTCTCGCCTTTCGACGTGACACGCCTGCTGGTGTGGGTCGAGGAAGGTGGTCACCTCGTGGTCCTGCTCCCCGGGGACGACGGGTTTGAGGGTGCGATCGAGAATGACCTCGAAGAAGAGCGCTTTTCGCATCCTCTTCTCGATGCGCTGCAGCTGGACGTGCGGCTCGATGCGGACGCGGAGCGCGAGGTGCAAGTCGAGTTCGGGCGCGGGCTGCGGAGCGTGACGTTCGAGGGGCGCCTCACGTTCGTCGATGGCAACGCGCTTTCCGATGTCGACACGGGCGATCCCATGCTGTCGCGCGTGCTCGGCATGGAGCACGGCTACGGACGCATCACGCTGTTCGCCGACGATGATTGGGCCGTGAACGACGGTTTCGGTGAGCTGGACCATGCGTGCCTGCTCGATGACCTCGCCAGCTTCGAGGGCGAGCGTGCGCGGGTTTGTTTCGTGCTCGGGGAGCGTCCTCCGGGCTTACTCGCGCTGCTCTGGGAGCATGGCTGGGCGGTCATTGTCGGTGCCAGCGCGCTGCTCGTGCTCGTCCTTTGGCGCAACGCGTTCGTGGCCGGCCCGAGGCTGCCCGAGCTTCTTCGCGAGCGACGTGACTTCTCAGAGCATGTGCGCGCCAGCGGCGAGTTTCTCTGGCGCTTGGGCCAGTCGCAGCGCCTGCTCGACGGTCCGCGCGGCGAGCTTCGTCGGCGGATCGGGCTGGTGCGATCCGAGTGGCTTGGCCACGGCGAGACGGAGCTGGCGGAAGCCTTGGCCAGCGCGGCCGGACTCAGCGTTGCGCGGGTGCGCGCCGCGCTCGGCGCGCAGGACATCGGCGATGACAAGGCCCGGTTCACCGAGATCGTGCGCGATCTCGAGACAGTCAGGAGATCCGTATGAGCGATGTTCAGGCAGCAGCGGTGACGGACGAGGAACTTGTGCGCGCGACCCAGCGTGTCGTACGCATGCGCGAGGAGGTGTCGCGCGTGGTGGTGGGACAGTCGGAGGAGGTGGAGCAGGTGCTGCTCGCGTTCCTCGCCGGCGGGCACGTGCTGATCGAAGGTGTGCCAGGCTTGGGCAAGACGCTGCTCGTGCTGGCGCTCGCTCGCACGTTCGGCGGCAAGTTCACGCGCGTGCAATTCACGCCCGATCTGATGCCGAGCGACGTGACCGGGCACGTCGTGTACGAAGGTGCGACGGGGATGTTCCGCCTGCGCAAGGGACCGGCGTTCACGAACCTGCTGCTTGCCGACGAGATCACCCGCGCCTCGGCCAAGACGCAGTCGGCCCTGCTCGAAGTGATGCAGGAAGGGCAGATCACCATCGAGGGCGAGTCCACGAAGCTCGCTCCGCCGTTCATGACGCTCGCGACACAGAATCCGGTCGAGCAGGAAGG
>SXKQ01000098.1 GCA_005778045.1 Planctomycetia bacterium | reverse complement strand
CTGTGGAGCACCGGTGTGCTGAAGCTCGTGCCTTCACGATAGAAGAGCGCGACGCGACGGTTCGTGGCGCCGCTGTGGCACGCCGCCTCGTCCTCGAGCCCGTCGTTGTCGAAGTCGCGCACGACGAGCCCCTCGAGGTGCGAGCTGCCCGGCATGGAGAGCGCCGCCTTGGCGACGAAGTCGCTTTGCCGAGGTTGTGCACCACCTGGATCGAGTGGCTGTCGTACTCCGCAATGGCGAGGTCGCCGAGGCGCAGCAGGCCGCGGGTGAAGGAGAAGCCGCCGACCGCCCCTTGGGCGTGATGTCGATCGGGCTCTCCGGGCGGGCACTGAAGAAGCCCGAGCCGTCGTTGATCACGATCGACAGCGAGCTCGAGAGCTCGTTGATGGCCACGAAGTCGAGGCCACCGTCACCGTCGGGCCCGTTGGTCTCGAGCTGCTTGGGACCGGCGCCGAGCTGGATGCACGCGATCTGCACGAGGTGCGCGTTCCCGAGGGTGTGGAAGACCCACAGGTCGTTGGTGTCGGGGCCGAGGACCGCGACGTCCAGATGGCCGTCACCGTCGAGGTCGGCAGCGGCCACGTTCTTGGGGTCGTCGCCGGTGTGGACCGGGTCGAAGGACTCCAACTGGATCTGCGCCGCGGCCACAGATGCGAGGGCGAGCGCCAGCGGGACGCTGAGGGATGCGCACTTCACGGCTCCACTTCCTTGTGGAGTGAGCCGTCGGCTGGCTGGCGCGGGTCCAAGCGCAGTTCGCGAGGTCGGGCGCTTCACGCCCACGCCGGGCCGCCGGCCATTCGCATCCAAGCCCCGCGTTGCGTCGAGCTCGACTCGTCCCGAGTCGGGACCTCGCGCGCACGCACTGCGTAGCGGCCCCTCGCGGCACCGCGTACTCACCTCAGGCGCAGGCTGCGCACCGTGAGCTCGAACTGCGCCAGCGCGCGGGCGGCTCCGGTGGGGGATGCGTGGCCGAGGAAACGCAGCTGACCTTGGGGCCGCGGCACGAGCGCCGCGTAGCCAAGCCACTCGCCCTCAAGGCGTGGATCGCGGACGCGAGCCACGAGCTCCCAGCCCCGCAGGCCGCTGAGCTCGGCGCGCCCCGAGCGTTCGACGCGCGCGATCGTCGCCCCGACGGTCGCCAGCGCGGCCGCGAGGCTCTCCGTGCAGGCTTGCTCGAGTCGTGAGTCGTCGAGGGGCTCGGTGCTGGAACTCGCGAGCAGGAAGGAAGTGCCCAGCGGCACGGGCGAGGGCGCCCCGACGGCGACGTAGGCCTTGCTCGAGCCCTCGTCGGAGACGAGCACGAGCCCTTCGGCGGGGCGCAGCTCGAAGGCCAGTGCGGAGTCCGTTGCGCGCTCCCAGCGCGCACCGAGCAGGCACTCGCGCAGCAGCCGCTCGAGCGCAGCCCGCGCCCGCGCGTCGCACTCCGCGACGAGCAGCAACGCTCCGCTCTCGTCGCCGACCAGCGCCATCCAGCCGTGGCGCGCGACTCCGTTGGCCTCGCGCTCGTACTCGAACAGTCGTCCCGCATGCTCGCAGACCTCGGTCGGCTCCTCACGCCGGAGCGTGAAGCCACCCTGCGACCAGCTCTCGCGCGCATCCGCAAGCGCGTCCGCGAAGCTCATGGGCAGCTCGAAGACGCCCAGCTTCGCCGCGCCATCCGCGCGCTCGAAGCCCTGCACCTTGGCCGAGGGTTCGAATCCTTCCGGCGGGGCGAGCGCGACGCGCGTGCCCGGGACCGCGATGTAGGGGCGAGCCGCCGAGCCGCTCGTCGCTGTCGAACGTGCCTCGGGCTGCGGAGCCTCAGAACAGGCCGCGAGCGAGAGCAGCGTGAAGACGAACGTGGCGCGCATCGCTGCGCGCCACGTTAACTCGCGAGCGCTGTCGCCGCTCTCTCAGTCCATGTGCGCGACGACGCGCTCGTCGCCCATCTGCAGGGCGACCTCGATGTTGCGGGCGCGCGCGGCGAAGCGGCTCTGGAACTTCTTGAAGAGCACTTGGTAGACGCGCAGGACGCCCTTCGTCGACAGGCGGTACAGGAAGTCCACCCACGTCCAGTAGCGCGGGCCTGAGAGCCCCTGCGCGCGCGAGTAGATGCCCGATTGCTCGGCGACGAGGTACTCGGCGTGCAGCATGAACAGGATCAGGTACGGCCGGTACATCAACTTCGGCTTGATGAGCTTCGGCAGGTACTTGACCATCCACGGGTTGCGCACGGCGAGCGGGAACAGCTTGTGCAGGTTCTCGATCTGGTGCTTCTGGTCGCTCTCGACCGGCAGCGAGCGCCGGAAGTTGACCGGGAACTGGTCGAGGCTCGACACCGCGTAGCCCATCTGCTGGGTCGTGTCGGTGATGTCGAACATCGGGTAGGGCTGCATCAGGCTGACCATCGGGTGGTCGACGCCGCACTCGACGTTGAGGCGTACGGTGTCGAGCTCGTCCTCGATCGTCGCGCCCGGCGCGCCGAGGATGTTGAGCGATCCGAGGCGAATGCCGTGCTTCGTGATCCACTGCGAGGCGTTGATGAGCTGCTGGCGCGTCGTGTTCTTGCGGAAGATCGCGTTGCGCACGTGGTCATTGGCGGCCTCGATCGCGATGCGCGCGTACACGCAGCCCGCCTTGCGCAGGAGCTCGATGTGGCGCTCCGTCGTCAGGTTAGCCATCAGGATCACGTCGAACGGCAGCCCGACTTCCTTCGGGAAGCGCTCACAGAACTCCTCGAGCCAGCTGTTCTTCAGGTTGAAGATGTCGTCGACGAAGTGCACGAACTTCAGGCTGTACTTGGCGCGCACCGCGTTGATCTCGGCGATGATGTGGTCGACCGAGCGCTTGCGCGTGTACTCCTTGTTGTTCGAGTTGTAGACCTTCTTCTTCCACGCGTGGTGGAAGCAGAACGAGCAGTTCATCGGGCAGCCACGCTGGGTCACGAACACCTTGCGGTCGCTGTCGCGGTAGATCGGCGCGGCCTCGTAGATCACGTCGCGGTCGGGGTGACCGAGTTCGTCGAGGTTCTGCACCAGCGGGCGCACCGGGTTGCGCGCGATCTCGCCGGTCTTGCGGTCCTTGACCCACAGGTTCTGGACATCGCTGTAGTCCGCGCCGGCGGCCATGCGGTCGAGCAGCTCGACGATCGCCTGCTCGCCCTCGCCGCGGCAGATGACGTCGATGCCCGACGTCTCGATGTACTCCGGCGTGAAGGTCGTGTGCGGGCCGCCGAACACCGACACCACGTGGGGGAGCTCGGCCTTGACGCGCTGGTTGAGCTCCGCGAGGTACACGTGCATCCCGGTCGTGACCGAGTAGCACACCACGTCGGGGTTGTACTCCTTGACCTTCGCGACCCAGTCCTTGTCCGGCACGAACAGTGCCTTGGTCTCGTGCCCCGCATCCTTGATGGCTCGGCTGAGCCACATGATCCCGAGCATCTCCTGCGGGAGGTACTCGTCGAGGAACAGGACTTTCATCCGACGCTGGGCGACGCTCTGGACCACGGTGCTTCTCTTGGGTGCTTCGATGCAGGGGGCGTATGGCTGAAACCGAGACCCTCCCTATCGACGCCTATCCTACCCCATCCCAACTGACCTTTACGGAACGTTCAAAAGCCGCCCCCCCGCCCTCCTCCGCAGCGATCCCCGTGCCAACCCCCGCACCTGCCGCCAGACCGTCGGGCCAGCCTCGGGACTCCAAAGCCACCGCGCAATCCTCCCCGCCGCCGTCGCAGCGCGTAGCGAGCACGCCTACCGGCCACGATTCGGCAAGGCCACCCTGCACGACCAACCCAGCCCGCCTCGCCGCCTCTGGGGCGCGGCCCAAGCCAGATGGCGGAGGCGGAAGGATTCGAACCCTCGAGGAGTTGCCCCCTGGCGGTTTTCAAAACCGCTGCAATCGGCCGCTCTGCCACGCCTCCGTGGCAGGGATGGTAGCGCGCGGCGGCGCTCAGGTGGGGAGGTTGCGGGCGCGTTCGCGCAGGGCGGCGGCGCGGGCGTGGGCCGAGGCGGCTTCGGCGGGCTGGGAGCGGGTGGTGGCGAGGCGCTCGCGGGCGTCCCAGGCGGCGGCGCAGCGCTCGAGAGTGTCGGCGTCGAGGGCCTCGGCGTTGTGGTCGACTGCGGGGTCGTCGAAAGCGGTCTCGACGAGGGTGGCGACCTCGCAGGCTCGCTCGACCACCTCGTCGGCCTCGGGGGCCTCGCGGTCGAGCTCGATGCCGGCGAGCGCGACGAGCTCGGCGAGCAGCTCCTCGTGCTGCGCGGGGCCGAACTCGCCGTCCTCCTCCTCGCCGTCATCTGGCCAGGCCATCTCCACGAGCTCGAGCGCCAGCTCGCGGGCGCGCTCGAGCTCGCCGCACTCGCGCGCGAGGTCGCGCACGATGCGCAGCGTCGCGTGCCAGTCAGTGACGAACGACAGGTTCGCGTCGGCGGAGTCCTCGAGCCGCTCTAGCGACACGAGGCGCAGCGCGAGGCACTGCTCGTAGAGCTCGAGCGAAGCCTGCGGACGCCCGCGAGCACGCAGTGCGTCGGCGACGCGGAGGATGGCCACCGACAGATCGCGGCGCGCGGCCGGAGTGCCCAGCTCGTCGGAGATCGCGCGCATGCCGTCGGCGATCTCGCGGAAGCGCGCGAGGGCGGAGTCGGTCAGGCCTTGGCGCTCGTCGAGGTTGGCGAGGTGATCTAGCACCACGAGCAGGTCGCGGCGGCAGTCGGGCGTGCCGACGTCGGCGGCGAGCTGGCGGTGGATCGCGAGCGCCTGCTCGTAGCCGCGGCGCGCGCCCTCGAGGTCGTCGCGCGCGAGGTCGATGTCGGCGACATCACACAGGAGGTGCGCATGGCTGGTGAGGCCGGCAGTGCTGTCCTCGGACTCCCCGCGGCTGTCGCGCGCGAGCTCGAGTGCCTCGCTGTACGTGACGCGCGCCCGGTCGAGCTCGTTGCGCTCTTCCTGCAGCGTACCGAGCGCGCGCAGCGAAGCCGCGAGCTCGCGGCGGCTGGCCGGCGTGCCGAGTTCGGCGACGAGCCCGCGCGCGATGCCGATGGCCTCCTCGAGCCGACGCAGCGCGGCGCCACGTCGACCGCTGTTACGCTCGATGTCCGCGATGCTGCGCAGCAGCTGCGCCACCGACCAGCGGTGGGCGCTCGTGCCGAGCCGCTCGGCGAGCTCGCGCTCGATCGTCAGGCACTCCTCGTACTTCTGCGCCGCGGCCTCGAAGCGGCCGAGCTCGTGCTCGATATCCGCGACGCACTCCAGGCCGTTCTCGAGGTCGTGGCGCGCGTCGTCGCTGTCGAGCTGCTCGGCGAGCTCGCGGCGGATCGCGAGACTCTCCTCGTGCATCCGCTGCGCATCCTCGAAGCGACCACGGCGGTAGTCGATCGTGGCGAGGTTCGAGAGCGAGAGGAACAAGTCCCGGCGCGCTCCGGGCGAGTCGTCGTCGCTGGCGAGCTCGCGGGCGATGGCGAGGCTCTCGACGTAGACGTCGCGAGCGAAGTCGAGTTGGCCGCGAGTGGCCGCGAGACCCGCCACATTGTCGAGCGCGATCGACAGGTTGCGTCGCCGCAGGGGAGCCGTGTCGCCTGCGACGCGTGCGCGCATCAGCGCGAGCTGCTCGCCGAAGGCGAGCTCGGCTCCGGGATTATCCCCGAGCTCCCACAGGCTCTGGCCGAGATCGCTGAGCGCGTCGGCGAGCTCGTCGATGCCGGTCTCGGAGTCCTTGAGCGATTCCCCGCGCTCGCGCAGCAGGTCGACGCGGCTCGTGCGGATCGCGAGCGCGAGGCGCGGCAGGCCCGCGGAGCTGATGCGGCGCGCGAGTGCCTCCCGCCCTGCGCTGCCGATCACGGACTCGGGCACGCGCGCCCAATTCACATGCTCGAGCCGCGCCGCACAGCGACGCGTGCGCGACCACAGCTGCTCCTCGGCATCGTTCTGCACGGCGATGCGAATGGCCCGCAGCGCCGCTGCCTGCAGCGGGTCGTTCCAGTCCGCGTCCCGCTCGATCCTCAGCTCGGCCATGGCCATGTCGAGCAGGTCGCGCAACTCCGCCGTGCGCTCGAGGGCGAGCAGCGCGAGCACGCTGTTCGGCGGCAAGGTCTCGGGGTCGGCAGTGTCGTGGGGGCGCCAGTGACCGTCCTCGCCGAAACTGGCGTTGATCCAGCGCGCTAGCTCGTCGCGGAGCACCTGCGACAGGACCTCGGCCTCGCGCTCGCCGAAGCGACGCCACAGCTTCTGGGCCTCGAGGTGGAAGGCGAGCTCGCTGCGGCCATGCTCGACGCGCGCGTCGGATGGCAGGCGTTCGAGCGGCGCGGCACGGGCCACGAGCTCGCGCTCGGCGAGCCCGAACAACGCCATACGCCGACCGTATTCGAGCGCGACGGCGCCGAGAAAGTCGAGCGCTGTCGCGCTGCTCCAGCCGAGCAGGCGCTCGACCGCGGTGGCGAGCTGGCTCACGCGCAGCTCGATGCGCAAGCGTCGCCCCTCGACCCAGTGAGCCAGCTCGGCCTCGCCGGCAGCCGACAGCGGCCGCTCGCGATTCCCATGAAAGAAGTTGCCCCGCGTCAGCTTGAGCCACGCGACACGTTCCTCGAGTTCGAGGACGTTGCCGGCTACGCCGGCGAGCAGCGTCTCGCGCTGGTGGGGGAGCAGTCCGGGCAGCAGGCTCCCGACGAGCGTCGCGAGCTCGGCGCTACCCGCGGGGGCGAGGTCGATGCGGCTTGCCTCGAGTGCTCGCGCGAGCTCCGCGCGCGCCGGTCGCACCGGCTCGAACTCGTCGTCGCACAGGAGCAACAGCAGAGACGCGTGACTCGCGCGAGCCTCGCTCCACAGGGTCGCGAGCAGGGCGAGCAGATCGTCGCTGGCCCATTGGGCATCGTCGATCCACAGCACGGTGGCCGTCGCACCCGACTCGCGCGCGAGTGCGGCGCGCAGGCCTGCGAGCGCGCGCTCGCGCGGCCCTGACTCCATCTCCCCTTCGCGGGCGAGAGCGAGCGCGAGCTCCGCGCCGAGTCCTCCGAAGCGCTGGCCGCGACGGGCGTGAAGTTCGAGCTCGCGCACGAGCTCGTCCAGCTGCGTGCCGCGCTCGGTCTGCAACGTGCCGAGGCGCTCGCAGGCGCGCACTCCGAGCCACAAGAAGCGCGCCACGTCACGTGCGGCGGGTGCCTTGCGCAGCTCCGGGTTCACCGGGCGAGCCGTCGGCCCCATCGGTATCTCGGGCGGCCAGTAGGCGCTCTCCGGCGGGTTGCGGTCCGAGCTAGCCGAGAGTCGCGCGTAGAGCTCGGAGACGAGCCGCGACTTCCCGCTGCCGCTGGGCCCGCGGAGCTCGATGGCGAGCGGGCCCGCACCGCTCGCGACGCGCTCGAAGGCCGAGACGAGCTCTGCGCACTCGCGTTCCCGCGCGACGAATTCGAGAGGCTTGGTCAGGGGACGCTCCGCTGGCGCTGCGGGGCATTCACGCCGCAGGCACGCGCCCCAGTCTAGGCCACGCGCACACGATCTCGCTCGCTCAGGGGGCGGGCGGAAGCGGGTCGGGGCCCGCGGAGTCGCTGCGGACCTGCTCGAGGATCGGCTCGGCGATGCGCACCGGGGCGCGCGCCCGCAGGGCCAGCGCGATCGCGTCCGACGGCCGGGCGTCGACCATGGTCGGCGGCTCGCCTGGCGCGGTCGCCAGCGCGAGCTGGGCGAAATACGTGTTCTCCTGCAGGTCGATGATGTCGGCACGCAGAATGCGCGAGCCGAGGGCCTCGACCATGTGCAGGGCGAGCTGGTGGGTCAGCGGACGCTGGGGTGACTTGCCGTGGACGATGCGGTGCAACTCGTCGGCTTCGCCACGCCCGATCGTCATGGCGAAGGCGCGTTGGCCGTCGCGCTCCTTCAGCAGGATGTGCTGCGAGCGCTCTTGGTCGCGCAGCACGATACGCGCGAGCACCAACTCGATCATGCGCACGGCGGGTTCGGAGGCCATGGAGAGGAGCGTGGCCCGAAAGGGCCTGCAGTTCAAGCGCGATCACTCGCGCCGGCGATCCCGCTCGTGGAGCACGGTGCCCTCGAGCGGAACACCCTCGTCCTCGGCGAGCAGGAACGAGCTCGCGGTGGCGTCGCGGAATCCGCAGCGCGTGCAGCGCACGCCACGCGTGGTGCGACGGTCGAGGCGCACGAGCCCGGGACGCTTGCACTCGGGGCACGTGCGGTCGGCCTTGGCCGGGAACAGCGAGCAGACGAGGATCCAGCCGAGTCCGAGCGCGAGCACGGTGCCGAAGAGGATCCCAAACAGCCCCTCGGGACCGCGGAACACGAGCAGCATGCCGGCCGCGATCGAGACCAGCGCGAGCGGGGCGACGAACCAGCCGGAGAGCGCGCGCAGGCGCGAGGCGCGCGGAGATGTGGGCATCGGGGGCAGCACGGCTTCCTTCTGAACGCGCAGGGCGGGGTCGATCGCGGGACGACCCAGCGGCGACGACTCCCCCCGGGAGCGCCGAAAGGGCTCGCCGCGAGAGCCACGGTTTCGATCGAAGGGCAACATGGGTCGGGATTGTAGTCCATCGCGACGGCCTCCACGGCTCCGGGGCGCGCCCGGCGGGTACGATCCCGACACCGCCATGCCCGCACCGCGCACCCAGCAACCCCTAGGAACGGCCGAATCCGCCCCTGACTTCGCCGGTGAGCGCTGGCCCGAGAACCCGATCGTCGCTCGCACATGGCGGGGGAGTCACCTCGAGAGCGTGCACCGCGGGGCTTGGGTACTCGTGGACGCTGCCGGCGCGGTCGTCGATGGAGCGGGCGAGTGGCACCACCCGGTGTTCGCGCGCAGCTCCACCAAGTCGCTGCAGGCGCTGCCGTTCGTGGAGAGCGGTGCGGCCGAGCGCTTCGCGATCCGCGACGACGAGCTCGCCCTCGCGCTCGCTTCGCACCACGCTGAGGACATCCACGTGAGGCGCGTGCGCGAGCTGCTCGCGCGTCTCGGGCTCGGACCGGAGCACCTGCAGTGCGGGGCGCAGCTTCCGACGGACAACGAGGCGCGGCGTGCGATGACGCTCGCGGGCGAGAAGGGCACGCGCGCGCACAACAACTGCTCTGGCAAGCACGCGTGCTTCCTTGCGCTCGCTTTGCACCTCGGCGTCGACCCCGCGCGCTATCTCGAGCGTGACAACGCTGCGCAGTCGCTGGTGCGCCGCGCAGTCGAGGAGATGAGCGGCGTGCTGCCCGGAGAGCTCGATGTGGCCATCGACGGCTGCAGCGCGCCGACGTTCCACTTGCCGCTGGTGCGGCTCGCGACGGCGATGGCGCGCGTCGCGAACCCGGAGGCGCTTGCCGAGCCGCGACGGCGCGCATGCGAGCGCTTCGCCCGAGTCGCCGCAGCGCACCCCGAGCTCATCGGCGGCACGCGCCACAGCATGTGCACGGATCTGCTGCGCGCGAGCGAAGGCCGGCTGTTTCCCAAGCTCGGCGCCGAGGCCGTGTATGTGCTCGGCATGCGCGAACGCGGGCTCGGGCTGGCCGTGAAGATCGACGACGGCAACTATCGCGCGATGCATCCGCTCGTCATCGAGCTGTGCGAGCGCTTCGGGTTCCTCTCGCGCGATGTGGCGCTCTCGCTCTCCGAGTGGAGGCAGGGCAGCTTGCGCAACTGGGCGGGACTCGAGGTCGGCCGCATGGAGGTCGTCGCGTGAGCACGCAGGAACGCTCACTCGCGCCGCCCGAATTGCCCGAGGATGCTCACAAGGGCGACGCAGGCCGCGTGCTCGTTGCCTGCGGCAGCGCGAACATGCCGGGCGCGGCGCTGCTCGTCGCGCGAGCGGCGCAGCGGGCCGGCGCAGGGCTCGTGACCGTGCTCGCGACCAGCGAAGCCGTCGCACAAGCGCTGCCGATCGCGGCGCCGGAAGCGGTGTTGCTGCGTGTCGCCAGCGTTGCGAACGTACCGTTCGAAGTCTCGCAGCGTGGCTTCCATTCCATCGTCGCCGGTTGCGGCCTCGGGCAGGGCGAGGACGCCCAGCAGCTCGTGCAGGCGCTTCTCGGCCGCGCTCCGGCGATCCCGCTCGTGCTCGACGCCGATGCGCTGAACGTGCTCGGCGTGGTCCCCGAGAAGCTGAAGGGCCGCGCGGGAGCCACGGTGATCACGCCCCATCCCGGCGAGGCGGCGCGGCTGCTCGGGCGCGAGGTTCCGCGCGATGCCGCGGGCCGCGAGGCGGCCGCGCGCGAGCTCGCGGAGCGCAGCGGCGCGATCACCTGCCTCAAGGGCCGTGGCACGGTCGTGACCAACGGTCGGCTCGTGTACGTCAACGACACGGGGAACGCCGGGATGGCGACCGCGGGCTCCGGCGACGTGCTCGCCGGGATCGTCGCAGCGTATGCGGCGCTGTGCGCGACGGGCGCGTTCCCTCAATGGACTCCCTTCGATGCCGCCTGCGCCGCTGTCCGCGCTCACGGGCTCGCGGGGGACTTCGCCGCGGCTCACCTCGGCAAGCGCGCGTTGATCGCCGCGGACCTGATCCAATGGCTCGCGCAGGCGCAGCGGCGGCTCTCGTCCTGAGCTTCAGCCTGCGCGCACTCGCGCAGGATTCGGGGCAAGGCTTCGCCGACTCCGTCGAGCGCGAGTTCGCGATTCGGCGCTGGGCGCAGGGCCTCGGCCTCGAGGACGCTTCCGCTGCAGGCGCTACAGCGCTCGATGTGCGGGTCTCCCTGCTGCGTGCGCACGAGCGCGCCGCCGAGTTTGCGACGTTCGATGCGCCTTGGGCGCGCGCCGGGACATGGGAACCCATCGGCGCGGGCTCGGCTCCGGATCTCTTGTGTGCGGCGCTGCGGCTCGGACTCGTACAGCGACCCGAGGATCGAAGCGCGGCGGCGCGGCACCCCCTTCCGACGGTGCGCCTCGCGGCGCTGCAGTCCGAGACCGCGGCCCCCTTCGAGGCGCAGCTGCTCGCGGAGCTCGCGCGCGATGCCGACGAGCGCGTGGCAGAAGCCGCGCTGGATCACGCCGTGACTCTGGCGCTCGAGAGCGAGGCCGCGCAGGAGTTTGGTCGCCGGATGCTCGAGCCCCGCGATGCGCGCATCTGGTTTGGACTGGCGCGACGTTTCGAGCGCACGCCGCCGAGCGGGGGCTGGATCGAGGCGCTCGAACAGGCGGCCGCGGACGAGGCCCAGCGTGCGATCGTCGCGACCTTGCGGCTGCGTTGGTCGGACGCGAGCGCGAGCGCGCCGAGCGAGTTTGCGCGCATCTCGGCCGCATGGCCGGGCCCGGAGCGCCACGAAGAACTCTTCACCGCGGCAGCGCGCGTCTCGCGGGCACCGGGGAGCGCCCTCGGCGCTGCGTTGCTCGAGGCGCTGGAAGCCAGCGCGGACGAGCTGCGCTGCCTTGCGCTGCTGCGCGGCTCGCTCGAGGCTTTGCCCGCTGGAGAGGTCGTCGCTTGGATGCGGGAGCGCCCCGAGACCGCAGCGCGGCTCGGTGGCTATCTCTTCGAGGCGCTCGCCCTGCACGCCGGCGAACTCGAGCCCGAGCACTTGGCTCCTTGGCTCGAGCCGCGAACGCCGCTAGATGAACGGCGCGCTGTCGTCGCGCTCTTGCGCACGCTGCTCGTCGACGAGCGCCGTGCGGAGTTCGGCATGTTGCTTGTCAAGGCGCTGGAGGACGCCCATCGGGAAGTCGTCGACGACGCATTCGTCGCGTTGTGCGAGGCGCGGCCCGTCGAGCCGTGGATCGAGCCGTTGTATCGCCGCTGGCGCACGGTCGATGCGCGGCGAGCAGAGTCGCTGCTCGCGGAGTTGCCGCGCGGCGTGCGACTCGAGCCATTCCACGCGGAGCTGTGCGCGATCGCGAGCCTCGGGGGGGCGTCCGGCGCCGCGGCGCTCGAGCTGCTCGCTCCGCTGGCGCCCGACGCTGGCATCGCGGCGATCGCGCGCGAGCGGCTCGATGAGGAACTTTCGGCGCTCGAGCGGCTGGGACTGCGTGCCACCGAGTTGCGCGCAGCGGCGCTCGTTCGGGCGCTGCACGAGCAGGCGGGGCCGTCCGCCCATGCGGAACTGGAGCGCTTGATGCAGCGCACCCGAGAGCGCGCCGAGGTCTCCAAGGTCGCGGCGTGGGCGCTCGGGCAGGACGCTGCCGGGCGAGAGCGTCTGGCCAAGTGGATCGCGCCGGATGTGCCGCGACGGCTGCGGATCGAGGCCGCGCTGGCGCGAGCTCCGTGGGGCGACCTGCGTGCCGTCGCCGCGCTGCGAGACGACTGGCGGGCTTGCGACTTCGATCTGCGCACGCGCGCCTTGCGCGCGGTGGATGCGGGCGGGACCGAGGCGGGACTTGCCTTGCTGAGACGTGTGGCGCTCGAGAGCTCCGAGGACGACCTGCATCGCGAGCTCGCCCTCGACCTGCTCGCAGCGCGCAAGCCGGCCGAGGTCGACACGCTGGCGGCCGTGGCTCTCGACCGCAACCTCGACTTGCGGCGCCACGCGCTGCTGGCGCTTGGTTCCTGCGGCGATGCGCGCGCGAGCGCATGGCTGCGCTCGCGGCTCGCTGCCCACGACGGCGAGCTCGGCACGCCCGAGCTGCGCACGATCCGGGAACTGGAGCGGGAGGCGATCTGGATGTCCCTCGCCGCGGCGCAGGCGCTCGACGCGCGACTCGTCGACGCGTGGCTCGCGGCTCCGCTCGATGCCGCGGACGAGCAGCTGCGCGCGCGCTTCTTGGGGCGCGCCCAAGGTGGCACGGAGTTCTCGTGGCGCGCGGAGCTCGCGGTGGGGGAAGAGCTGGCTCGCTCTGGTGCGCTCCCCGAGGCTCTCGATCGCGCCGGAGCGTGGTGGAATTGCGATGCGCGGCTGCTCGCGGCGCTCGGCGAGCGCGCTCTGGCCCGCGGGGACCTGGCTTCGGCCCGTCGACTGCTCACGGCCGCCGCCGTTGGCCTGTGCGGCGAGGCGGAGGGGGAGGAGCGCGAGCTGCGACTTTTCGAGGTGCGCTGTTCCTTGCTCGCCGTGTGCGACGCGCTCGGGGCCTTCGCGGTGCATGAGACGCTCGTGCGTCGCATCGAGCGAGAGGAACGGCTCGGCCGGGGCCCGCACCGCGCGTTCGAGCGCGTCTTCGGATCCTTCGACCCCACGCGCGGCATCGACGGGCTGGCGCGGCTCGTGAGCAGCGCGCCCGCGCTGCGGGCGCGGGTCCTCGCCTCCCGTGGCGAACTCGACGCCGCCCGGCAGGCAGCCGCGGAGGCTGCCGCTCTCGCCGGTCACTCGAGCGCTGCGCGGGCGACCCTTGCGGAACTCGAGCCGCTGCTCCGTCGCTAAAGGGGCCTCCGGCTCTCTAGACTTCGGTCCATGGCCGCTTCCAGCACGCTCCCCATTCCCGATGGCGCGGTTCCGACGCTCGACGATGGCATCGGCTTCGTCGCCTGCGTCGACCGCATGCAGCAGGACCCCGCGCTCAAGGTCGTCAACGCCGCGCGCATCAGCTATCAGAAGCAGAAGGCGGCCTTCGACGACGGCGACCGCAAGCTCGCGGGCTTCCTGTGGAAGCACGGCCACACCTCGCCGTATCGCCACAGCTTCTACACCTTCCACTGGAAGGCTCCGCTGTTCGTGTTCCGCCAAGCCTTCAAGTACCAAGTCGGCAGCGGTTGGCGCGAGTACGAGGTCAACGGCGAGAGCGTCTCGCTCGAGGTGTTCGACGTGCTGTTCGACACCGACAAGGGCTGCTCGTGGAACGAGATCTCGGGCCGCTACGTGCAGTGGGCGCAGGAGTTCTACGTGCCGCAGGTGATGCGCGCGAACCCGCCGCACGGCAACAAGCAGGCCTCCTTCGACCTACCCGCAGACTTTGACCACGCCGGCGAGCGCGAGCGCATGCTGGCCGAGTGCCGCCGCACCTTCGACCTTTACGAGGAGCGCATCCGCCGCGGAGTCGCGAAGGAAATCGCGCGCATGCTGCTGCCGCAGAACCTCTACAGCCAGGCCTACTGGACCGTGTCGCTGCAGGGCGTGATCCACTTTCTGACGCAGCGCATCGAGCCCGACGCCCAGTACGAGATCCGGCGCTACGCCGAGGCCGTGTTCGAGCTCGTCAAGGACGATCTCGCGCGCGTCGGCATCACGCGCGAGACGCTCTTCTAGCGCTCGCGCACGTCGATGGACGTGAAAAGCTCTTTCTTCGTCTTCACCAGTTCGAACTCGATCGTCTGGCGCAGCGTGTCGGCGTCGACGCGCGCGTAGCTCACGGCCGTCGCGCCCTCGGCGGAGCGGGTGCCGGCGAGCTCGACGCGCTGCGGCGCGAGGGCGTGCAGCGCGAACACGGAGATTTCCTTGTGGTTGTCGAGCACCTCGAGCTGGCCGTGCAGGTGGCGCAGGCGCAGCACCCGTCCGCTCTCCTCGACGGAGACCTGCGAGACTTCGACGAAGGCGCACTTGCCGTCGCGGCGCACCTGCCGGGACGTGCCGACCATGGCCTTGCCGGGCGGGGGCAGCGGCGCGGGCCCAAGAGTCGAGGAGCAGGCCGAGAGCGCGAGCACGCGGGGTAGGCCGGAGCGGGCGAGGCGCATGGCGGGAAGGACCGCGAGGGCGCGTGGCAGCGAGCGCGTGAACCGCGGCGGCGCAGCATGCGTTGGGTTGGCTAAGCTGCTTGCTCGCCATGCTCCGAACCTTCGCCGTCGCAGCCCTGCTCGCCCTCGTCGCCCGTCCCCAGGACGCCGGCCCGCGCCGCCCGCTCACGGAGGCGGAGCGCAAGCTCATCGAGACGCTCGCGCAGCAGGACATCGCGCTCGATCCCGCCCGCGGCCTGTGCGTCGTGCCCGCCGACGTGCTCGTGCGCGACGACCTGCTCGAGTACCTGCTCGTCGGCCCGGCCGGCGCCGCGCACGAGTCGGCCTTCATGACGCCCGCGGCGCCCAGCGTGCTCAACGTCGCGCTGCTCGCGCTCGGCGCAACGCCCGGCACCAACGCGACCTGGCGCCGCAAGGACCCCGCGCCGAGTGAGGCCGAGGTGAAGGCCGGCGCGAACCCCTATGAGGTCACGCTGCCGACCGGTACGGGCTTCTGCCTGTACGTGGGCTGGCGTCAGGGGCAGGAAACCTACTTCTATCGCGTCGAAGACCTCGTGCGGAACCTCTCGAGCGGCCTCGCCATGAAGCGCCACGAGTGGGCCTACCTCGGTTCGCGCATGGTGCCCAACGGACGCAGCGGCGCTGACGCCGCCGAGGTGTTCGCGGCGGACGTGTACCAGAATCTGATCAACATCGCGTTCTTCAGCGAGGGCTACACACTGCTGTCGGGCGCGCAGTCGGACTGCGTCGAGCAGGGCATCTGGGCCCTCAATGCGTGGCTCTTGCCCGAGCGCGGCACGCGCGTGGCACTGGTCTTCTCGCGCGGGCGCATCGAGTTGCTCGACGCGGAGCTCGCGGCGCGGCTGCCCGAGGTCGACGGCGGCGCGGCGTCCGCTGGGGGACGATGACCGAGCGCGATCCGATCGACGCGCTCGTGCGCGCGGCCCTGTGGCGCACGCGTGGAGCGCGCGCTCTCGAGTCGGCGCTGCTCGGAACTTCGGCGGCGCTCACGACCGCGCTGGCGTGCGAGCTGTCGCAGGCCGACGCACTGCGAGCCGACGCGCTGGCTGTGCAGGCCCTCGCGGCGCTGGCCTGTGGCGGGAGCTGGTGGGTGGAGCATGCGCCGGATGCGGCGTCCGTGGCCCGGCGCGCTGACCGCGAGCTCGGCTGCGAGGGGGCGTTGCTGACGGCATGGGAGCGCGGCTCGAGCTCGGGTCCGCTCGGCGCGCTGCTCGCCGAGCGCGTGCGTGGCCGCCTGCCGACGGACGCGGTCGGTCGGGCGACCCGCAAGCCGCTGCTCGCGCTGCTGGCGGCGCCACTCGGACTTGCCGCGCTCTGGCTCGCCTTGCCTCCGACGCCGGGGGCCATGCCGAGCTCGACCCTCGAGCTCGTGGCGCGCACCCGCGCCTCGCTCCAGCGCGCTGCTCCAACCGCGCCCGAGGGCTCGACGCTGCGCGTCGAGCTCGAGCAGGCCGCCCTGGATCTCGCCGCGCCGGTCTCCGCGCCGCAGCAGGTCGCGGCCGCCCTCGAGCGCGCTGTCCAAGCCTTGGAGCGGGGACTCGCCGGGAAGGCCTCGGGCGCGGAGCCTTCCCAGCTGGCTGCGCTCGACCTCGCGCGGGCCAGCTTGGACGAGCTCGGCGGCCCCGCAGACAGCGCACGGGTCCCCGGAGGGGCCTCCGGCGGATCCTCTTCCGCGGAAGGAATGCAAAACGAGTCGCTGCTGCGCACAATGACGGGCTCCCCGCAGGACTCGACGGCCGGCGGGACCCCGACGAGCCCCGTGTCCTCCCCCGTGGCTCCCGCCGAACGCACGCCCGAGCCGGGCACGACGGCGGGACGCTGGTGGTCGCCCGAGGACGATGCGGTGGTCTCGGCCTGGCGCACCCGTGCCGGGCAGGTGAACCGATGACGAAGAACGACAAGCAAGCGGCGAGCGCCTCCGGCCGCGTCGGCGTGTGGCTGATCGGTGCGCGCGGTGCCGTGGCGACCTGCGTGGCCTACGGGCTCGCGGGCCTGCGGCGTGGCCTCGTCGCCCCGACGGGCATCCTGACCGAGAGCGAGGAGTTCGCGCGCGTGCCGCTGGTGCCGCTCGACGGGCTCGTGCTCGGGGGTCACGACGTGTGCACGCGCGGCCTGACCGAGTCCGCCGGCGAGCTCATCCGACACCACATCCTGCCCGCTGAGCTCGTCACAGCCAGCGCCCAAGATGCGAGCGCCTACGAGGCGCGCATCCGGCCCGGCGCGCTGGACTCCGCGGACGTCGGCCTCGCGGACTTGCACCCGACCTCGGCCGCACTCGGCGGGCTGCCGCCGCGGGAGCAGGTTGCAGCGCTGCGGCGCGACTTCGAGGCGTTCCGCGCGGAGAACGGGCTCTCGACCGTGGTCGTGGTGAACCTCGCGAGCACCGAGGCCTATCGCGATCCGCGCCCGGAGTGGCGCACGCTCGCGGCTTTCGACGCCGCGCTCGACGATGGGAAGCAGCAGCCGGCCTCCATGCTCTACGCCTACGCGGCGCTGTCCGCGGGCTTCCCGTATGTCAACTTCACGCCCAGCCTCGGCTCGGCCCCGGCCGCGCTGCGCGAGCTCGCGCGCGCCCAGGGCGTGCCGCACTGCGGGGCCGACGGAAAGACCGGCGAGACGCTGGTCAAGACGGTGCTCGCGCCCCTGTTCGTCGCGCGGCGGCTGAAGGTGCTCTCGTGGCAGGGCTACAACATGCTCGGCAACCGCGACGGCGAGAACCTCGCGGATCCGCTGCACAAGGAAGCCAAGCTGCGCAGCAAGGATGACGCACTGCGCGCGCTGCTCGGCGACTCGCAGGTGCACACCAAGGTCGGCATCGACTACGTGCCGAGCCTGCGCGACTGGAAGACCGCCTTCGACTACATCCACTTCGAGGGTTTTCTCGGTGCGCAGATGTCGCTGCAGTTCACTTGGCACGGCAGCGACTCGGCGCTCGCGGCGCCGCTCGTGATCGACCTCGTGCGGCTCGCCGAACTGGCCCTGCGCAACGGCGAGTCCGGCGAGCTCCAACACACAGCGGCGTTCTTCAAGAGCCCGCTCGGCGGCGGCACGCACGACTTCCACGCGCAGTTCGAGCGCCTGCTCGGGTACGCGCGGCAGCACGCTCGCTGAGCGTTCGCGAGCGCGCTCGTCATGGGCTCGCATTACGTCCACGGCTCGGCGCCCTCGGAGCGTGCGCGTCTCGGGCTCATGAACGAGATCTTGAACGTGCCGTGCCGTCGCGAGCTCGCGCTGACGGGGCACGAGCGCGTGCTCGACGTCGGTTGTGGTCCCGCGCGCTTCGCGGCCGAGCTGTGCGACGCGTATCCGGGCGTGAGCGTGCTCGGGATCGAGCGTGACGCGGCGCAGAGCGATAGCGCGCGAGCCTGCGCGCGACCCGCGCTGGAAGTGCGCGCGGGCGATGCCTACGAGCTGCCGCTGCGCGCGGACGAGTGGGGGACCTTCGATGTAGCGTGGGCGCGCTTCGTGCTCGAGCACGTCGACGATCCCTTGCGAGTGGTGCGCCAGATGGTGCGCGCGGTGCGGCCGGGCGGGCGCGTCGTGCTGTGCGACGACGACCACGATCTCTTTCGGCTCGATCCGCCCGCGCCCGCTGCCCTGCGCGTCTGGGAGGCCTACCAGCAGACCTACCGCGAGCACGGCAACGACCCGCTCGTCGGGCGTCGCCTGCCGCGGCTCCTGCACGAGGCCGGCGCGCGCCCGGCGCGCGCGACCTGGGTGTTCTTCGGCAGCTGCGCGGGCGCTCCCGACTGGCGCCTCGTCAACGACAACTGGCGCGGGATCCTCGAAGGAGCGCGCGGTCAGGTCGAGCGTTACCTCCAGCCCGGCGAGTTCGAGCGCGGGCTCGACGAGCATGCGCGCTGGGTCGAGCGACCGGATGCGTCGCACTGGCTGCCGCTCGCGTGGGCCGAGGGGCGCGTTGACACCTGAACCGGCGCGCCGCGTGTGCTAGGTTCCGCCCGCGCTCCACTTCGCGCCGCTCGCGGGCCGAAGCTCCGCTCGAAGCCCCACACGGAACCTGCATGATCCCCGCCGATCTCGACGCCCCGAGTTTTCTCGCCGACGCCCGCGCTGCGCTGGCGCAGTCCCGCACCACGCTCGAGCGCTTCCTCGCGCTGCCGCAGGACGCCTCCCTGGCCGAGGTGGTGGGAGCCTTCGACGCCATCGGCCGTCCGCTCGACCGCGTGCGCGGCGCGATCGGTCTCGCGAGCCAGGTTCACCCGCTCGAGGCGGTGCGCAACGTCTCCAACGAGTTCACGGTCGAGCTTTCGACCTACTACTCCGAGCTCTCGCTCAACCGCGCGGTCTACGAGCGCCTCGCGCGCTTCGACCCGGCCACCGCGCCCGGCCCGCTCGAGGAACGCCTGCTGCGCAACACCCTGCGCGACTTCCGTCGCAGCGGCGTCGATCGCGACGACGCGACGCGCGAGCGCATCGCGAAGCTCAACGACGAGCTGACCCTGCTCGGCATCGAGTTCGATCGCAACATCGCCGAGGACACGCGCTCGATCACGATTGCCGACGGCCGGCGTGGACTTGCGGGCCTGCCCGCGGACTATGTCGCTGCTCACCCCGAGAACGAGCGTGGCGAGGTCGTGATCACGACCGACATGCCCGACTACCAGCCGTTCATGTCCTACGCCGAGCGCGGCGACCTGCGGCGCGAGCTGTATCGCGCGAGCGTGACGCGGGCGGCGCCGAAGAACGTGGGCGTGCTGCAGGCGCTGCTCGAGAAGCGTCACGAGCTCGCCACGTTGCTCGGCTACGAGTCTTGGGCGGCCTACGTCACCGAGGACAAGATGATCGCGAGCGCGGGCAACGCCTGCGACTTCGTGGCGCGCACAGCCGCGGCAGCCCGCTCGCGGCTCGACCGCGAGGTGGCGGACCTGCTCGCGATGCGCCGCCGTTCTGACCCCGCGGCCAGCGTCGTGCACGACTGGGAGAAGGGCTTCCTGCTCGAGCGCATCAAGGCCGAGAGCCTGCAGTTCGACTCGGCTTCCGTGCGGCCCTACTTCTCGTACGCATCCGTGCGCGACGGTGTGCTCGCGACGACCGCGGCGCTGTACTCGCTCGAATTCCATCGCAACGACGCGCAGCCGTGCTGGCACGTGAGCGTCGAGTGCTTCGATGTCGTCGACGGCGGCAAGGTCGTGGCGCGCTTCTTCCTCGACATGCACCCGCGCGCGCAGAAGTACAAGCACGCCGCGATGTTCGACCTGTGCGTCGGCGTCGACGACGGGCTCCCGAAGGCGGCGCTGGTGTGCAACTTCCCGCGCCCCGGGCCCGGCGAGCCCGCGCTCCTGCAGCACGGCGACGTCGAGACTTTCTTCCACGAGTTTGGCCACCTGCTGCACCACCTCTTCGGCGGGCGCCAGCGCTACCTCGCGTTCAGCGGCATCGCGACCGAGTGGGACTTCGTCGAGGCTCCGAGCCAGATGTACGAGGAGTGGGCCTGGGACACCGGCGTGTTGCAGCGCTTCGCGCGCCATCACGAGACGGGCCAGCCGATCCCGGCCGAGCTCGTGGCGCGCATGCGCGCGGCCAAGGAGTACGGCAAGGGCCTGCAGGTCGCGACGCAGATGTACTACGCGGCGCTCGCGCTCGAGCTGCACACGCGCGATCCCAAGGGGCTCGACACAACCGAGCGCATGGTGGCGCTCAAGCGCACCCTGCTGCCCTTCCCGCACGAGGAGGGCACGGCCTTCCAGGCCTCGTTCGGCCACCTCAATGGGTATTCAGCGATCTACTACACCTACATGTGGTCGCTGGTGATCGCGAAGGACCTCGTCAGTCGCTTCGACAGCAAACTGATGGATGCCGGCGTCGCGGCGAGCTACCGGCAGGCGATCCTCGCGGCGGGGGGCAGCAAGCCGGCGGCCGAGCTGTGCCGGGACTTCCTCGGGCGCGAGTACAGCACGGGGCCCTTCGAGGACTGGCTGAATCGGGGCTAGCCGCCGCCGGGGAGGGGTTGTTTCGCTGGTAAAAGTATCGCCGCTCCCTAACATGAGGGACCGGAACGCGTAACTTAATCGTGCCGGTCGGGTTAGTAGCCTCCGGATCGTCCCAGTCGCCCGCGGAGCCCCCAAGCCATGCCCCAACGCCAGTTGCTCGCCCTCGCTGCAGCCTTCGCGCTCGCGGTCTCGGGTGTCGCGGCGTGGTACGTCGCGGGTGAACTCGAGGCGGCTCGCGAGCGCCTACGGCCTCGCTCTTCGCCGCCGCCGACCTCGATGGCCGAGCCGTCGGTGCGTCCCGAGCGCGCCTAGGCGCGCGTTGGCGTCAGCCCGTTCAGGGCCAGCACTCGCGCTCCCAACGGTCGATCTCCGCCGCCGCACGGGCGAGCACCGCGTCGAGCGACTCGCCAGCCGCCTTCGGACGCTCGAGCGAGTGGTCTCCACCCTCGATCACTTGCAGCGCGGCTTGCCCCGCGTAGCGCCGGAGCGCGCCGCGCAGTGCTTCGACCGTGCCAAACTCGTCGCGCGTGCCGTGCAGGAACAGCGCGGGCTGCACGCACATCGCGAAGTGTTCGCTGCGCTCGCTCTCCGGCTTGCCCGGCGGATGCAGCGGGTAGCCGTAGAGCACGAGGCCATGCGCCGCTGCGCCCTTCGCGGCGAGGTGCGTCGCCATGCGCGCGCCCATGGACTTGCCGGCGAGCAGAACCCGACGCGGCTCGAGCCGTCGCCGCAGTTCCTCGAGCGCGAGCTCGTGCACGGCCTCGAGCGTCGGCGCGCGATCAGGCGGCTGCGCGCGGCCGAGGTCCACCGCGCGCTGCATGTAGGCGTACCGGAAGCGCAGCACAGCAAAGCCGCGCGACACGAGCGCGAGCGCCGCGAGTTCCATCCACGGGTGCTCCATGTCGACGCCCGAGCCGTGTGCGAGCAGGACCGCGGCCTCGCGGGTCGCTCCCGACGGCCGGTCGATGCGCCCTCCGACGGCCATGACGCGCGGGTGTTCGACCGCGATCTCGAAGCGCTCCGTGGAACCCTGCGCACGCGTCACGCACGCAGCGTAACCTCTGCGCCATGTACAAGCCGCCGCTGAAGCTCCAGACGACCACGCTCTGGTACTACCCGTCGCAGCAGCACGGGCACGAGCCGCTGGGCGATCCACGCTACAAGGGCGCTACGCCCACTTACGTGATCTGGAACGTGCTCGAACGCTACACGCGCGAGGAAGACCTCGTGGTCGATCCGTTCTGCGGAGGCGGCACGACGCTCGACGTGGCGCGCGAGTTGCGCCGCCGCGCGCTCGGCTACGACGTACGCCCGACGCGGCCCGACATTTTCCGCGCCGACGCGCGCAAGCTGCCGCTCGAGGACGGCAAGGCGGACTTCGTGTTCATGGATCCGCCCTACGGCACGCACATCGACTACTCCGACGAGCCGGACTGCATCGGCAAGCTCGACGCCTTCGACGGCAGCTACTTCGCGGCCATGGAGCAGGTCATCGCTGAGGCCGATCGCGTCCTGAAGGACCGCCGCTACCTCGCGATGTACGTTTCCGACACCTTCGAGAAGAAGCGCGGCTTCGTCGGCCTCGGCGTGCAGCTCTTCAACTTGCTCGCGCAGCGCTTCAAGCCCGTCGATCACGTCGCGGTCGTGCGTGGCAATCGCACGCTCGAGAAGCCCGCGTACCACAAGGCCGCGGCGGAAGGGAACTTCTACCTGCGCGGCTTCAACCACTTGCTGCTCTTCAAGAAAGAGCGCGGAACGCGCGCGAAGTGACGCGGGCCGCCGGACGGGGACGTCCGACGGCCCGCCAGTGAACCGCTGCGCGCGGTGTGCGCCGCTAGCCGCCGCCCGTGGGCTGCGCGCCTTCGTGGTCGTGGGCCGAGTGGTCTTCCGCTGGCTGCATCGGCGGCGCGAGCGGCGCGTCGAGCGAGGCGTCCTCGACGGCGCCCTCCGCGGGCGCGTCCTGCTTGAGCAGGTCGACCAGCTTCTTGCGCAGGTTGGCGGCGTTGTAGCCGGGGACTTGGAACACCCACGGGCTCCAGCGCGCGTTGAGCTCGTCGACTTCTTTCTTCACGAGGTCGAGCGCCTTGAGCTCGGTCTTGACCGCAGCGGCCTCGCCTTCGGCCGGCGGGGCCTCGGGGCCCGCGGGAGCCGCGCGCTGCGCCTCGTCGAGCCGCGCCGCGAGCGTGATCCACGTCTTGCCGTCCTTCTCGATCGACTGCGCCGTGACGACCAGCCCGTCGAAGCATGAATAGTCGGTGATGACCGCGCCCGCCATCTCGACGCTGCCCGCCGACAGCACGTCGTCGAGGCTCATGTACTGCAGCGCGCTGGCGATACCGTTGGCGACGCCGTCCCACTGCAGCTCCTTGCCCTCGGGCAAGTTCTCGACCGCGAGGTTGGTCTGGGACTGGTCCGCGCGCGACACGGCGAGCGTCTCGCCGCCGGGGTGCGCGACCGTGGCGCGCCGCACGCGCTTCTCCTCGACCTTGCTGATATTGCGGTCGAACCAGCCCGTGCTCGCCGTATCGACGGTGATTGAGCCGGTGGCTTCCCACGCCTGCTTGTCGCCCTGCGAGCGCACGTAGAGCGTCGAGCGTGAGGACATGCCCTGCGACGCCTTGGCGCGGCCGAGAATCACATCGGCGAGCACCGTGCCGCCCGCACCCTTGATCGTGACGCGCTTGCTCGTCGCGCCTTCGGCCGTCGGGTCCTCGACGCCGAGCTTCGCGTGCAGGTCAGCGTTGCTCGTCATCGCCTCGACCTTCTCCATCTCGGCGATGCCGAGCACGAGCGCTTTCACCTTGCCGAAGTCGACCGGGAAACCGCCCTTGTCGACGGCGCCCCAGCTCGCGCCTTCCTTGCGCAGCGTGCAACTCGTGCTGCCGCTCGCGATCGTCACCTCGGTGACGTCGTTGACGCGCGACTTGAGTTCGGGGAACAGCGGCCCGGTGGCGACGATCTCCGCGGCGTGGGGGCTGGCACCCCTGTCGGCAAGGTAGACGGCTCCGACGAGCAGGGCCGCGGTCGCGAGGCCCGTGATCATTAGGGTCTTCGAGTTCATGGCGTCCTCTCTCAGGCAGTCTTGCGACGGTTCTGGCGGTAGAAGGCGACGAGCAGCGCGATGGCGATCACGAGCAGCGGCACCAGCACGATGTTGAGCACCTTGAGGCGCGTGCCAAGGCTCTCGACGTCCTTGTTGAGGTTGAAGCGCACTTCGCGCAGGCGCTTGTTGGTGTCGACGAGGGCCTTGCGCAGGTCCTCGATCTTGCCCTGCACTTCAGCGCTCATCAGCACCTGCTCGGCATTGTCGCCGGACTTGGAGAGCAGGTCGTTGAGCTCGCGCTCGGTCTTCTGGCGCTCGTCCGAGAGTCGCTGCTCCTCGGCGCGGAAGCTCTGCTCTGCGATGCGCTTGATATCTTCCACGCGCTGGAACGGGTAGGACGACACGCCGCGCGCGCGCAGACTCACCAGGTCCGTCGAGCCGCGCATGAAGTCGAGCGTATTGACGACGAAGTCGCCGTTGTCCGCCATCTTGTAGGGGATGCGCTGGCCGAGGAAGTTCTGGATCTGCACCCAAGAGCGGTCCTCGAGGAAGTCGACGTCGGCGACGACCACCACGGCGATGTCGCCCTTCGACTCGGCGAGGTGCTCGGGGCCCGTGCTCGCGTCGACGGTCGAGGCCGGGCGACCGTTGGGGAAGGCCGTCTTGCACTTGCCGCCGAGGCGCGCCGCGAGCGTGAGCTTCTTGCCCGAGGGGAAGAACTCCGCGAGCAGCTTCGGCGGGTCGGGCGAGAAGCGCACGGTGTCGGCGCCGATCTCCATCGACTCCTCGGAGGTCTGCACGAGCGGCGTGAACGTGGTCGTCGCACCCTCCTTGACCTCGAGGAAGCCGGGGTACTTGAACATCAGCATGTTCAGCTCGCTCGTCGACACCTCGCCCTCGGCCACGCCCTCGGCCGGGATCGCTGGCCAGGCCGTGAACGGGACCTGTTCCATCGTGCCGCGGCGCTGCCACGAGACGCCGGTGGCGAACTTGCGGTCGGTGGCGAGCTTGTCCTTGGGGCTCGAGATGCCCCACGTATCGAACAGCGTCGGCAACTCCGAGTTGCGCACGGCGGTGTAAGCGGCCATCGGGTTCTGCGGGTCCTGCGGCGGCATGTCGACCTCGCAGAACGGGTCGACGAAGCACAGGAGCTTGCCGCCGCGCAGCACGAACTGGTCGAGCGCGTAGAGCTGCTCCTGTGTCACGCCCTTGGGGTGCACGAGGAACACCACGTCAATGTCGGCGGGCACGTCGAGCGACGTCGGCTGCAGCGGGCGCAACTCGTAGAAGTCGCGGATCTGGTCGACGATGGCCCACGGCTGCGGCGCCTCGCGGCGCATGTTCATGGGGTCCATCTGGCCCTCGATCGGCAGCGAGGAGAGCACGCCGACGACCGTCTTCTTCGGGCTCGAGAGGTCGTAGACCAGCTTGGCGAGGTCGTACTCGAGGAAGCGCTCGCGCGCCGGGCTCAGGAAGGCGATGGCCTTCTCGTCGCCGACCGTGTTCGAGCCGACGACTCCGAAGTAGAGCTGCTCGTCGGAGGCGAGCGGCGGGCCCGCGTAGGCCTTCAGGCCCGCGGCGATGGCGCGTTCTTCCGTTTCCGAGTAGGGCTCCGGATCGAGCAATTCCACCTGCAGGCGGCCGCTCGCGGCGGTCTCGAATTCGCGCAGGAACTCCTCCACGCGGCGCGAGTAGGGGCCGAGATACTTGTCGGCTTCCTTGCGCGAGCGGAAGAGGCGCAGCTTCACGGGCTCGGTGAGGCCTGCGAGGATCGAGCGCGAGCCGTCGGAGAGCGTGAACAGCTGGTTCTCCGTCAGGTCGAGGCGCGCGCCTGTGACGAAGGCGCGCGACACGAGGTTGACGGCGACGAGCAGCCCGAGCGCGATGCCGAGGCCGGCGAGGGAGAAGAGGAAGCGGTTCTTCATGTTGCTAGTCCGCCTTCTTGAGCTCGATCACGATCGCGTTCATGAACAGAAAGACGCCGATCACCGACGCGAAGAACACGAGGTCGCGCAGGTCGATCACCCCGCGCGCGATCGCGCCGAAGTGCGTCATGAAGCTGAAGCTGCGTACGGCCTCCACCAGCGCCTCGTTCGGCAGCACGCCGGCGAGCACCTCGGAGACCTGCGGCAGTCCGGGGATCAGGAACAGCATGCAGGTGATCACCGCGAGCACGAACGCGATCACCTGATTCTTCGTCCCGGCCGAGATGCACGCACCCATGGCGAGGTAGCCGCCCGCCATCAGCCAACTCGCGAGGTAGCTCGCGAGGATCACGCCGTTGTCGGGGTCGCCGAGGTAGTTGACCGTGATCCACAGCGGAAAGGTGAGCGCCAGCGCGATGCCGGAGAAGACCCACGCGGCGAGGAACTTCGAGAGCACGAGCTGCGGCAGAGTCACCGGCAGCGTCATCAGGAGCTCGATCGTGCCCTGCTTGCGCTCCTCGGCCCACAGGCGCATCGAGATGGCCGGGATGAGCACGATGTAGAGGATCGGGTGGAACTCGAAGAAGGCCGAGCCCAGCGTGGCCTGCCCGGCGTCGAAGAAGTTGCCCAGATAGAAGGTCAGGATCCCGCACAACAGCAGGAAGATGCAGATGAAGACGTAGGCGACGGGCGTCGAGAAGTAGCCCGCCAGTTCGCGCTTGAAGAGGACCAACGTGTTTCGCATGGCTTCGTGGCTCCTAGTTGCGGGTGCCGGCGCGGGTCAGGTCGTGGAACACCTCGTCGAGCCGGCCGTGCTCGACGTGCAGGCCCTCGAGCTTCCATTGCTCCTTCTGGGCGCGCTGGCTGATCTCGGGCAGGATCGCGCGGCGATCCTTGGTGGTGACGAGCAGCGTCGCGGGGCCGAGCTTCTCGACGTGCGAGGAACCGTAGGCATTGGAGAGCGCCGACTCGACGCGGCCGAACTCATCCGCCTGCAGCTCGAGGCGCACGGCGTTGTGCCACTTCGACTTGGCGGCCAGCTCGGCCGGCGTGCAATCGACCACGAGTCGCCCGCCCGCGATGATGATCACGCGCGAGCACAGGGCCTCGACTTCCTCGAGGATGTGCGTCGAGAGGATGATCACCTTGTCCTGCTGCATGGAGCGGATCAGGGCGCGCACTTCCTTCTTTTGGTTGGGGTCGAGGCCGTCGGTGGGCTCGTCGAGCACCAGCACCTGCGGGTCGTGAAGGATCGCCTGCGCAAGGCCAACTCGGCGCTTGAAGCCCTTCGAGAGCGTCTCGATCGGCTGGCGCATCACCTTCTGCAGCGAGACTTTCTCGGCCACCTCGGCGACGCGCGCACGGGCTGCGACACCCGCGAGGCCGCGCACCTCGGCGATGAACAGCAGGAAGGCCTCCGGCGTCATGTCCGGATAGAGCGGCGCGCCCTCGGGCAGGTAGCCGACGAGCTTCTTGGCCGCGAGGCTGTCCGTCTGGATGTCGTGACCGCCGATGCGCGCCGTTCCGCCCGAGGGGGGCAGGAAGCCGGTCAGCATCTTCATGGTGGTCGACTAGCCGGCGCCGTTGGGGCCGAGGAAGCCGAGCACGGTGCCGCGCTCGACCTGGAAGCTCACGCCGTCGACGGCCGTGATGGCGCCAAACCTCTTCTGGAGGTTCTCGATTTCGATCATCGCGCCCATGGGACGGTTCGCTCGCGAAGGAGATGGGGGGAAGGAGGGTGGAGTCTTGGGACCGAGCCCCGCGGCAGTGCCGAGGGGAGCCGGGGGCCGGGCGTCCGGCGTTCCCCGCAGGCGGCCTGGAAGGGGCCAGCGGGGGCTCTCCGGACGCTCTACGGGGCGCCTCTTTTACTCATGGCCGCAGAGCGCCTCAAGCGAACCGCCCTCCCGCCCCCTTGGCAGGGTCGCGGGGGCGGGTTCCCTCGAAGCGAGGCAGCGGTACGAAGCACGGCCGACGGTGTTGGCGCCCGAGGGGCGCGCTAAGCTGCGCCGGACGCTTTTTTAACCGACAGGGGAGTTCAGGAGCCAACATGCCCACCGGGATCCGCTTGCTGGTCGCGCTCGCCGCGCTCGGGTGCCTCACGGGGTTGCTCGCCAGCGCAGAGTCTCCCGCACCCGCTGCCAGCGCGCCGAAGGCCGACGAGGCCGCGCTCTCGGCCGAGTTCGACGCTCTCGAGGAGGCCTTCGAAGCCGCCGAGCAGGAGTACTACCAGAAGCTGAGCGCGCTCTACGCGCCGTTCCGCGAGCGCGAGCCCTCGGCGGAAGAGCTCGCGGAGCTCGAGCGCAAGGCCAAGGAGCTCGAGCCGCTCGATCCGACCCGGTCGTTCACGCCGCGCTACGCCGCCCTCGCAGCCAAGGCCAAGGGCACGGTCGTCGCGGCCAAGGCATGGCTGCGCGTCGTGAGCTCCGGCGGCAGCGGCGAGTTCACGGCCGAGGGGGCGATCGCCACGCTGCTCGCCGAGCACATCGAGCGGGTGGAGCTCAAGGAGCTCGCCTCGAACCTCGCCTACACGCAGCTCGCGCCGGAGCTCGTGCGCAGCACGCTCGGTACCCTGCGCGCGAAATCGCCCCACGACACTGTCAAGGCGGCTGCGACGCTCTCGCTGGCGGTGAACAGCCAGCGCGAGGACGTCGCCCGCGCGAAGGAGCTCTACCGCGAGCTGGTCGCGAAGTACGCGGCCCTCGACGCGGGCTGGGGCGGCACGTACGGCGAAATCGGGACGCGCGCGCTGTTCGAGCTCGAGCGTCTGCAGGTCGGGATGGTCGCACCGGACTTCGAGGCGAGCGACGAGAACGACGTGAAGTTCAAGGTCAGCGACTACCGCGGCAAGGTGGTGGTGCTCGACTTCTGGGGCTTCTGGTG
>SXKQ01000097.1 GCA_005778045.1 Planctomycetia bacterium | reverse complement strand
GATCTTCGCCTACCTCGTGCCCGCGATCTTCATCTCGATCCAGATGACGGGAAATCCCGTGCCGCAGCTCGGCTTCGGCGGCGCGGAGACGGGCTCGGGCATGCCGCTGCTCGACCGGCTCGATGGCCTGCACGCGGAGCTCGGCTTCGCGCCCTACACGAGCGGCTCGAAGTCGATGGTCGACGTGTTCTTCATCACTGCGGCGCTGATGGTCGGCACCGCGGGCCTGCCCCACATCATCGTGCGCTTCTACACGGTGCCGAAGGTGCGCGACGCGCGCTGGTCGGCGGGCTGGGCGCTGCTCTTCATCGCGCTGCTCTACATGACGGCTCCGGCAGTAGCGGCCTTCGCGCGCACGAACCTGATCCAGACCGTCTCGGGCAAGGAACACGCGACACTTCCCGAGTGGGTCGGCAAGTGGGAGCAGACGGGGCTGATCCGCTTCGACGACAAGGACGGCGACGGGCGCGTGCGCTATGTCGGCGATGCGGCCATGAACGAGCTCACGATCGACAAGGACATCATGGTGCTCGCCAATCCCGAGATCGCGGGCCTGCCCGACTGGGTGGTGGGGCTCGTGGCGGCGGGCGGCCTCGCGGCGGCGCTCTCGACGGCGGCCGGGCTGCTGCTCGTGGTGTCCTCCGCAATCAGCCACGACCTGCTCAAGCGCGCCCTGATGCCCGGGATCAGCGAACGCGGAGAGCTGCTCGCCGCGCGCATCGCCGCGGCGGTGGCCGTGATCGCCGCGGGTTACGTCGGCGTCCATCCTCCGGGCTATGTCGCCGAGGTCGTCGCGTTCGCGTTCGGCCTCGCGGCTTCGTCGTTCTTCCCCGCGCTCGTGCTCGGCATCTTCTCGCGTCGCATGAATGCCGCCGGCGCGATCTGCGGCATGCTCGCCGGGCTCGCGTTCACCTCCGCGTACATCGTGCACTTCAAGTTCCTCGCGCCGGAGACGAACAACGCCGCCCACTGGCTCTGGGGCATCTCGCCCGAGGGCATCGGCACGCTCGGGATGCTCGTGAACTTCGCCGTCGCGATCGTCGTCGCACGCTTCACGCCGCCGCCGAGCGACGAGGTGCAGCGTCTCATCGACCGCATCCGTGTCCCGCGCGGCGCGGGCGAGGCACACGAGATCTCCGTCTAGAGTTCGCGTGCGGAACTTCGGACTCGCGCTCACGCTCTCGTTGCCCTGCGGGTGCGCGATTCAGCAGCGGCCGTCGGACGTTGTGGTCGAGTACGCCGGGCGGCGTGAGCGAGCTGTGTCCATCGAGGATGCGCTGCGACGCGCGAAGGAGAGCGGTGCGGAGCGCGTGGAGATCCTGCTGGCTCCCGGAGTACACACGGTGCGACGTGGGCTCGTGTGGCAGGGCGAGGGACCGGCGCTCGTGCTGCGCTCGGAACACGCATCGCGTCCGGCGACGCTGAGTGGCGCGCTCGAGGTCGCGACTCCGGCGTGGCGGCCTGCACGCGAGGCCGTCAGGGCACAGCTGCCCGAGCATGCGCGCGCGCATGTGCGCACGCTGGCGCTCGACCCCGACGAGCTCTCGGCATGGCAGGGAGGACTCGGCGGACCGGCGCACAGCGGCCATGCGGTCGAGGTGCGAGCCGCGCGCTCGCGCGTGCACGTCGGCTCGAGCGAGCTCACCCTCGCGCGCTGGCCAGACGAGGGCTTCGCGCCGCTCGGCGTGCTGGTCGACGGCGGCTCGACGCCGCGCAACGCCGAGGACGACATTCCGCTCGCTCAGCGCAAGGTCGAACCGCCGCGCGGAGCGCGCTTCGTGCCGGAGGATCGCGAGCGTGCGCGGCGCTGGGCCCTGTCCACGGGCGCGTGGGCGCACGGCTACTGGAACTGGGACTGGTCGGACGAGTTGCTGCCGATCGAGAGCGTGAGCGCGGACGGCGAGGTGAAGCTCGCACTGCCCCACCGCTACGGCGTCGCGGCGCGCGGGCGCTTTGCGGTGCTCAACGTGCTCGCGGAGCTGGATCGTCCCGGCGAGTGCGTCATCGACGAGGAGCAGGGCCTTATTCATGCCTGGATCGACGCGGCGCAGCGGTCCGATCCCGTCGCCATCACGCTCCTCGACGAGCCCCTGCTGAGGATCGAGACGACCTCCGAGGCAGCCGTGCAGGACGTCTCGTTTTCGAGCACGCGCTCGGCGGCCATCGAAGCGCACGATGCAGCTGGCCTGCGAGTCGAGCGCTGCTCCTTCGCGCTCATCGGCACGCGCGCGATCGACGTGGAGGGCGGTCGCGCCGAGATTGCCCACTGCCAGCTCGATCGCATCGGCGGCATGGGCGTGCGGCTCGTCGGCGGAGATCGGCCGAGTCTCGCGCCCGCGGGACATGTGGTGCGCGACTCGCGCTTCACGCGCTGCGGAGACCTGCAGCGGACCTACCACCCGGCGATCGACCTCGATGGAGTCGGAAGCGCGGCGCTGAACAACGAGATCTCGGATCTGCCTCACATCGCGATCCGCTACATGGGCAACGAGCACCGCATCGTCGGCAATCTCGTGCACCATGTGGTGCTGGAGACCGGCGACGCGGGCGCGATCTGCACGGGTCGCGACTGGACGGGGCACGGCAACGTGATCGAGGGCAACTTCGTGCACTCGATTCCGGGCAGCGAGGAGCGCTTCCAGAACGCGGTTTACATCGATGACATGTCGAGCGGCGTGACCGTGCGCGGCAACCTGTTCGCGGACTGCAACTGGGGCCTGCTCGTAGGCGGCGGGCGCGACGTGCGGGTCGAGAGCAACGCCTTCGTACGCTGCGGCAAGGCCATCTCCTACGACGCGCGCGGAGTGGGCTGGATGGCGCCCCACATCGCGGATCCTGCGACCTCGACCCTACACCGCCGCCTCGCGGCGATGCCGATCGACCGCGAGCCATGGAAGAGCCGCTATCCCTTGCTCGGCTCGTACTTGACGGATCGCTTCGGACGACCGGTCGGAGGCGTGGTGCGCGGAAATCGGCTGGTGTCGACGCCGCTCGGTCGCATCGACGACCGCGAGTGCGTGGCAGTGCTCGACAACGTCGAGGTCGCGTGCGGAAACTGTGACCTCGGGTCGCTCGTGGGTTCGGCCCGCGCGGGCTGCGTCGAGGTCGGCGGGGTGCGAGTCGGCCCGGTCGGCCCGCGTCCTCGCTAGTGCGACTGGGTGGCGGACACGGCATACAGCGCCGCCACCAGCGCGAGCGGTCCGGAGACCAGCGCCACCCAGTCGAGGCGCTCGTGTGCAAGGGCGAGCTAGCCGAGCGCGAGCGTCCCGGAGCCGACGGCGCCGACCCATGGACGTTTCCATGCGACCGCAACGAGCCCGGGGCAGGCGAAGTTGGGGAGCAGGTGCATCATGAGCGCGCTGGCTCGCTCCCCGTGACTCTGCTGCCCCTCGAAGGAATCCAACGCGAACAAGGCGAGGAACAGCGCAATCCCGAGGCCTCCGGCACGTGGCAGCCAGTCCCACGGGAGCTTGGAGCGCGACCCCGCGCTGCGAGCGCAGCGCCGGGCGCGCGGCGTGGCAGCCAGGCGGCAGTCCGGTCTCGAACCGGAATACGCGCCGGGACGCGCTTCGCCGCGCATCCGAGACGGAAATACACGACCCTCACGCATGTGGTTAGAGTTTCGTGGTCATCCGAGCCCGTGGCACATGCCTCCGAGGTCGGCCCTCGCGCCGACGAGAGGCGCTGCCACCCTCTTGTATGCGGAGAGCGGGTGCACGAGCGACGACGGCGATCGGGAACAGGCACGCAGGGACATGTACGGACTCATCAACAAGGCGGTCGAAGGGCTGGTGCGCCAGCGCTTCGGCGACGCGCTGTGGCACAGAATCCGCAGCGGAGCCAACCTGCCGGACGAGCCGTTCCTCTCCATGGAACAGTACCCCGACGCCACGACCTACGCGCTCGTCAGCTCCGCCACGAAGGAGCTCGGCGTGAGCTCGGAGGACATCCTGAAGGAGTTCGGCCGCTTCTGGATGACGTACACAGCCGAGCTCGGCTACGGCGAGCTGCTGCGCAGCTCTGGCCGCACGCTGCCCGAGTTCCTGCGCAACTTGGACGCGCTGCACACGCGCGTGCAGATGGCGATGAACCACCTGCGACCGCCGAGCTTCGCGGTCACGGACGAGACTGCGGACTCACTCGTGCTCCACTACTACTCGGGTCGCGCCGGCCTCGCGCCGCTTGTGATCGGCATCCTCGAGGCCCTGGAGGCTCGCTTTGACGTGTCGATCGACATCCGCCACGCGCGCGCGGGCGAGCCGCGCGAGCACGACGTATTCCACCTGAAGTGGCGTTCGCGCGCGGCGGTATGAACGAGCCCGGCGCGCTCCGGCCAGCCACTTGGCAGCTTGAGGCAGCCCTGCTGCTTCGGCTGTTCCCGTTCGGTTTTTCCGTGGATGCCAGCGGAAAGCTCATCGCCATCGGAGAGCGCTGGGGCTCGTTTGCGCCCCAGGTAGCCCTCGGCGCGAGCTTCGACGCCCTGTTCGTCCCGCTGCGCCCGATCGGCGTCACGGGACTCGCGCAGCTGCGTTCGAGCGATGGCGAAGCCATGTTGTTCGAGCTGACGGGAAAACCGGGCTTCGAGCTGCGCGGCCAGTTCGTCGGCGACGACGACGTGCTGCACTTCGTCGGCGGTCCGTGGATGGCGAATCTCGGCACCCTGACGGCGCTCGGTCTCGAGCTGCGCGACTTCCCACCGCACGACCCGCGCGGCGACCTGCTGGTGCTGCTGCAGGCACAGGAAACTTCGCTCGCCGACATGCGCGCTCTCGCGAGCAACCTGCGCGAGAAGATGGGCTCCCAGTCGCGGCTCGAAGCCCAGCTGCGCCAGATCCAGAAGATGGAGCTCGTCGGCCGCTTCGCGGGCGGCATGGCGCACAACTTCAACAACATCCTGATGACGATCCGAGGCTACGCGGAGCTGTCGCTCTCGCGGCTCGATGCCAGCGATCCCGTGCATGGCTGGGTGGAGCAGATCTGCGCCGCGACCGAACACGCCGCTTCCCTCACGCACGGCCTGCTGACCATGAGCCGCCAGAACGCCCTCAAGCTCGAGACGCTGGACATCGAATGCGAGATGCGCGAGATCGAGAATCTCGTCTCGCCCTTGTTGGGCGAGCGGGTAAAGCTCAAGGTCACGGTCGATCCGGCCCTGTCGACGGTCCACGCCGACACGAACAGCCTCAAGCAGATCCTGATGAATCTCGTGCTCAACGCACGCGACGCGATGCCCGACGGGGGCAGGGTCTCGATCGCGGCGCAGCCCAGAGTGATCGCTGAAAGCGCGGGCAGCGCTCCCCGGGAGTTCGTCGAGATCGTCGTCTCGGACAACGGCGTCGGCATGGACGAGCTCACCAAGGCGAGCATCTTCGAGCCGTTTTTCACCCCCACGGAGATCGGCAAGGGCGTCGGGCTCGGGCTCTCCACGGTCTACGGGCTCGTGCAGCAGCTCGGCGGTGCGATCGCGGTCGAGAGCGAACTCGGCAGCGGCGCCACCTTTCGCATCCGGATCCCCCACTTCACGCGCCTGGAGACGGCGCCCGGGCCGGCCCCGTCCCCGGCTCCGACGAGTCGCTCGAGCGCGAGCGCCCACATCTTGTTGGTCGACGACGAGGCGCAGGTGCGCAACCTGCTCGAACAGCTGCTGCACCGCGAGGGCTATGCAATCCGGACCGCCTCCAACGCGGAGGCGGCGCTGGCCCTGTTCGCCGCAGGCGAGCGCTTCGACCTGCTGCTCACCGACGTGATGATGCCGGGCCTCTCGGGGCTCGAACTCTCCGAGCGCGTCGACGCGCTCCACGGCGCGCTGCCCACGCTGTTCATCAGCGGGCACACCGCCAACGCGCGCCTGTTGCGTGGCGACCTCCCGCCCCACCAGCGCTTCCTGCAGAAGCCCTTCGCGCCCGAGGACCTCGCGCGCGCGCTGCGCGAACTGCTCGCGCGCTGAATCTCGTGTAGCACCGGGGTGCAGAGGCGCGCACCAAACCCCCTTTTACAAACCTCTAACAAGGGGAATCTGAGGGTAAAATCGACTCAGTCGATTCGCCGCCGGAGAAGCTCCCCGCCGCGTCTACGTCCGGCAACTTCGCGGCTGAAACTTGGAACCCGGCTGCTCCGCGGTCCGTCCAGATTCAGATAGGCTCTCCTGCGCACCAACCGCGACGACGGCGCCTCGCGCGACTGACAGCACGGCAACGGTTTTCGCAGGGAGCGGCACCTGTCCCCAGCCACGGAAGCTAACGAATGAAGTTCTCCTGCCAGCCCCTGCTCGCCGCACTCTTGCTCGCCGGATCGAGCGCGATGCTCCCTGCCCTCGCACAGGAGTTCGTCGAGATTCCGGGGGAGATGGAGTTCAGCGGAATCATGATCGCGCGCCCGCTCCAGCCGAGCGAGGCAACCAGCCGCGGTCTCGACAGCTTCGAGCAACGACGCCTGACCGAGAGCGCCCTGCGCTCGCTCGCCGGGCTGCGCGTGCGCAAGTACTTCCCCGAGGTCGACGAGTACCTCCTCGAGGTCCCGCAGGGCGAGACCGAGAACTCGCTCGCGCGGCGCCTGATGGCGACGGGCGCCTTCCAGTACGTACACCCCGACTGGACCGTGTACCCGATCCAGTGCCCCAACGACACGCTGTTCACCTCGCAGTGGCACCACAACGCCAACCGCATGGAGTCCTGCAGCGCGTGGGACATCGAGACCGGCTCGCCCACGGTCGTCGTCGCGATCTGTGACACAGGCGTGCGCACGACCCACCAGGACCTGCAGCTCCACCGCCGCGAGGGCTACAACGCGACCTCCGGCCTGTGGGAGACCCAGGGCGGCGCGATCAACGACATCAACGGCCACGGCACGAACTGCACGGGCTCGGCCGCCGGCAACGGCAACAACTCGATCGGCATCTCCGGCGTGGGCTGGAACCTCGGCCACCGCATGATGCGGGTGAGCGACAGCTCGGGCGGCAGCGCCTCGATCTCCAACCTGACCACCGCCGCGCGCGTCGCTGCCGATGCAGGCGACCGCGTGGCGAGCGTGAGCTACTCGGGCGTAAACAACTCGACCGTGTTCACCACCGGCACCTACGTGCGCTCGCGCAGCGCGCTGCTCGTGTGGGCCGCCGGGAACTCGAACGCCGTGATGACGGGCAACCGCAACGATGACGTCATCGTCGTCGGCGCCTCGGACCAGAACGATGCGCGCGCGAGCTTTTCGAACTACGGCTCGCTCGTCGACCTCGTCGCGCCTGGCGTCTCGATCTACACCTCGAGCAGCGGCGGCGACGGCACCTACGCGGCCGTCAGCGGCACGAGCTTCGCCTGCCCGATCACCGCGGGCCTGTGCGGCCTGATCTGGTCGCGCAACCCGACGCTGACCCCGGCGCAGGTCGAGTCGATCCTGCGCTCCTCGTGCGCGGACCTCGGCACGGCCGGCATCGATGACACGTTCGGCTACGGCCGCATCAACTCCTACGGGGCGCTACTCGCCACGCCGGGCACCGGCGGCCCCGACGTCACGCCTCCGCCGGTCCCGAGCGCGCTCGTCGCGACAGCCGCCGGCAACAGCGTCTCGCTGAGCTGGGGCGCCTCGAACGTGCCGGACCTCGCGGGCTACCTCGTGTACCGCTCGACCACCTCGGGCTCCGGGTACGTCGAAGTGACGACGGCGCTGCTCACGGCCCCGACCTTCGTGAACTCCGGCCTCACGGCAGGCACGACCTACTACTACGTGGTCCGCGCTCGGGACACGACGGGAAACATCTCCAGCAACTCGAACCAAGCCTCGGCCACGCCCTTTGCCACGAACGTTCCGTTGCTGCTCTTCTCGGACGGCTTCGAGTCGGGCAATTTCACCGCTGGCGGCTGGCTGTTCCAAAATTCGAATGCGACCCTCAATGCGGCGGCTCGCTTTGCCGGCAACTGGGGCGTGCGCCTCGCCCGCAACACGTGGATCGAGAAGTCACGCAGCACGGCGGGCTTCGCGTCGGTCCAACTGCGCTGGACGCGCCGCACCTTTGGCCTCGACGCGGGCGAACTCTCCTATGCGGAATGGTGGAACGGCTCGGCGTGGGTGCTCGTCGAGACCACCAACGCCACGGCCTGGGGTACGCGTGCCGTGACCTTGCCCGCCGCGGCAGCCAACAAGACCAACTTCAAGTTCCGCATCCGCAATGCGGCCAACTTGACGACCGAGTGGACGGATCTCGACGAGGTCCAGCTTTGGGGCACGCCCTGAGCGAACGCCGGAGTCGATCCGGAAGCGACGCGGCCCGTGCGAGGCGACTCGCGCGGGCCGCGTTGTCGTTGGGGCAGGCCGCTCAGCGACCGTAGCGCTGGCGCAGGATCTGCTGTTCCTGCAGGATCTTGGCCGCGGGCACGCCCGAGGTGAAGTGCAGCGCCGCGATGCGCGGCTCGGACTGGACGCTGTGAACGTGACCGGCGACGAGCATCGCCTGACCATCGTGGAAGCCCAACTCGGCCGTCACCGGCGCCCCCATCACGAGCTCGAGTCCCTCCGCCGGCACGAAGCGCACTCCCGTCTCGGAGAGGTTCAGCACCTCGCTGACGAGCGCTCCGATGCGCAGGCGCGGGCGATCCGCCTGCGGGTACTGGATGCGGTAGAAGTCGCGCTGGTCGGAGTCCACGGCGGGAAAGGTAGTGTGATCGCGGGCGGCTTTCCACCCACCGCTCAGTGGCCTTCGCTCGCGAGCTTCGCGAGTGCCGCGCTCGCGCGCGTGCCGCAGCGCACCGGATCGACGCGCAACGCGCGCTCGAATTGGTCCCGCGCCTCCGCGCGGCGACCGAGCCGGTAGAGGCACTCCCCGCGCGACATGCAAACCTCGCCATGGTCAGGCAACTCGCCCGCGGCCCGATCGAGCAGCGCGAGGCACTCGACGAGGCGTCCCTGCTCGATCATCACGGTCGCGAGGCGCACGAAGGCCTCGGCGCTCGGGTTGAGCTCGAGCAGCCTGAGCAGGCACTCCTCAGCCTTGGCCCAGTCCTTGCGCGCATAGTGCACGGTGTACGCCACCTCCCAAGCGAATGGGTCGCCCGGGTTGCGCGCGAGGACCGCGTCCACTTCTCGCTGCGCCTGATCGAACTCGCGCCGCTCGACCATGGCACCCGCGTTGGTGAGCACGGCCCATGTGACGATCATGTCCTTGGGATCGAGCTTGCCGGCGTCCAGCGGCACGCTCGAGCGCGAATAGCCAAGCTGCGAGAGCCAGCGCTCGTCATCGTCCGAGAGCACGGCCTCCGCTGAGCGGTCGAGCGGCTTCACGCGCGCGATTCGCTCGCGCAGTGCGCGAGAGAGCTCCTGCGCCACAGGCTGCGTCGGTCCGAACAGGTTGCGGCGCTCGCCACCGTCCGTGCGCAAATCGTAATACTCAGGTCGCGGCGCGAGGATGAACTTGTCGCCGAGGCGCGTGTAGCCGTAGAGCGGCGCCCAGCCGTGGTTGAAGAGCGTGACGAGGCTCTCGCTGTAGATCGCACGCGCGGCGTCCGGACGCTCGGCGAACAGTCCGATCCCGTCGAGCCCCGCCGGCGGAACCACGCCGAGCAGCTCCAGGACCGTCGGCACGACGTCGACGAGCCCCGCGATGCGATCGCTCGCGACACGCGGCGCCGGAAACAGCGCCGCATTGGAAAACACCAGCGGTACGCGCAACGAACCCTCGTAGATGAGCCGGCTGTGGGTGTACTCGCCGTGCTCGCCAAGCCCCTCGCCGTGGTCCGCCGTGAATACCACCAGCGTGCGCGCGAGCGTCTCCTCGCCCAGCGTGTCGAGCAGGCGACCGAGCTCGTGATCCGCGTACGTGACCTCGGCGAGGTAGTCGCGCCGGTTGGCCTCCGCGTCCCAGGGGCCCTGGATGTCGCGACGCGGCTTGCCGCGCAGGAACTCCTCGGGCGCGGCGTAAGGCACGTGAGCGTCGAAGTAGTGGGTCCACAGGAAGAACGGCCGTTCCTCGCGCCGCGCAAGCCACGCCACGGCGCGGTCCGTCACCGTGCGCGCATCGCGCTCGACGAAGTGCGCTGCGCCCTTGGCTGCCCCGTCCGCGTGCAGATCGTCCTCGTAGTCATCGAAGCCTTGAGCCAAGCCGTAGCGCTTCTCGAGCACGAAAGCGCCGATCACGGCACCCGTGCGGTAGCCCTGCCCGGAAAGGAGCTCGGCGAGCGTCGTCCGTTCCTCCCCAAGCCGGAACGTGCCGTTGTTGTGGACACCGTGCGAGAGCGGATCAAGACCCGTGAAGAGCGTCGAGTGAGATGGCAGCGTCGTCGGCGCGGGTGCGATGGCGCGCGCAAAACGCACGCCACGACTCGCGAGACGATCGATGTTCGGCGTGAGCGCGCGCGGGTCGCCGTAGCAGCCGACCGCATCGGCGCGCACCGTGTCGAACGTCACCACCAGCACGTTGAAGCCACGCGCCATGCCGAAGCTCGCATCGCGCTGCGGGACCGACACCTTCGTCGGCCGCGACGGCTCCGCCTCGGAGCAGGCAAATCCGAGACAGGCGAGCAGGGCGAGCAGCGTCGAGCTTCGGCTGGGACGAGACATGGCGGGACAGCGGTCCGCAGAGTGTCGCAACCGAGCGGTGCGCCGTCGAGACGCCGCTCCTCGGCTCGCCGGTGCCTCGATTCGGAGCGCGGAAAGCTGCTCGCTCGCCATGCACGCCGCTCGCACCGGAGCCGCCTCGAATGCGCGCCGGAAGAGCTCGCGAGTGCCATCGCGCTGCTCCTTGGCGAGCGCGCACTGGTCCTGCACCATGAGGAAGTCGCGGTGCAGGGAATGCGGGAACAGTGCCGTCTCGACCGACGCCAGCGCCTCGTCCGAGCAACCGGTGCGCACGAACAGGGCTTCGAGCCGAGTGGTCAGGTCGGGGGTCGGGAAGCTCTCCAGTCGCTTTCGGATGTACGCCTCGATACGTGCGTCGTCCGAAGCCAACGACGCCGCCTAGAGTCCGACCTCCGGCGCGAGCGGGTCATTCGGACCGGCGGCGAGCCGCCCCTCTACCGGCGCCAGCGCCCGTGCCGTGTCCCCACGCTGCGCGAAGTTCGACGCAATGGAGAGACGCACTTCGGTCCGGAGCGCGAGCTGCGGTTCGGCGCGGACGACAGGCTGCCCGCCGCTCGAGCCCCATGACGACCAAAGCTCCGCCATCCGGCGCTACTGAGGCGCGTCGAAATCGCGCACGCGCCGGACCGCCGCCGGCGCGGTCAGCACGAGTCCACGCTGGGCGAGACGCGCACGCAGGCGCGGCGCGAGGGACTGAGCGACCGGCTGGCTCGCCGAGAACAGGTTCGTGCACTCGCCGGCGTCGGTGCGCAGGTTGCAGTTACCCGTTGTCGGCGCGAGCACGAACTTGTCTCGGATTCGCATGGATGCGTGGAGCAGTGCCCAGCCGTGGTTGTAGAGCGTGACCATCGTCTCGCTGTGGGTCGCGCGCCCGGAATCCGGCGCAACCTGCAGCAGCGGCAGGCCGTCGAAAGCCATCGTGCTCGCGATGCCGAGCATCGAGAGCAGCCGCGGTGTGACGTCGAAGGGGGCGACGACGCAATCCGATATCACGCGCGTGCACGGGAAGAGCTGCTGGTTCGACAGCAGCAGCGGCACGTGCAGGGTGCCTTCGTGAAGTAGGCGGCTGGGGATTGCTCGCCGTGCTCGCCCAGCGCCTTGCCGTGGTCGGAGGTGAACACGATCCGCGTGCGGGCCCGGATCTACTCCGGGATGCCCCGCAGGAGCTGACCGATACCGGCGTCCGCGTCGGTCACCGCGGCGAGATACTCGCGCCGAATCGAATTCGCGTCAAATTCGCGTCGAATTCTTATCGCAGGCGAGATCGGGCGAGCGCAGGGTTTCCTGCCAGTACTCGAGCGGGGCCGCGTGGGGCGCGTGGGGCGCGTGAGCGTCGAAGTGGTGCGCCCACAGGAAGAACGGCTCCTGCAGTCGCTCTCCGAGCCAATCGAGCGCACGGTCCGTGACGCGCGTGGCGCTGCGTTCGGTGTCGTCGCCGAACGATGCGCGCAGAACGTCTTTTTTGCGATTGTCCTCATAGTTGGCGCAGCCCTGCGCCGACCGGAAGCGCGAATCGAGCACCAAGCCGGCGAGGTCGGCTCCGGTGCGCTAGCCGCGCTCCCGAGCTCGTCCGCGAGCGTGCGACGGCTGCCGGCGAGCACGACGGTGCCGCTGTTGGGAACGTCATGGGCCGGCGGATTGAGGCCGGTGAAGGACGTGGAGTGCGAGGGCAGAGCGCCTAGCACAGCGAGATCGCACGCGCGAAGCGGACTCCGTGCTGCGCGAGTGCATTGAGATTCGGGCTTCGATCGCGCGGGTCGCCGTGGCAGCCGAGGCCCTCCGTACGCACAGTATCGAAGGTCACCGCGAGCAGGTTGAAGCCCGCGCCACGAGCGCAGCAAGAGTCAAAGGTGCTCGCGCACGGGCATCCCGCAGTTGGAATCTCCACAGCCCCCAAGCCCGCCCAGCGCGAGCGCCAGAACGCACGCCACGGACGGGGTGCGTCGCAAGATCGGAGGCATGCGGCGCAGATGGGCCGCATGAAACAGCTCTATTTCGGTCCAGATTCCACGGCTTCGTGCAGAACTAGCGCCTCGCGCTTCGGAAGCGAGCTCCTGCGCGCGACTGTCACGACACGCCGCATAGTGGATGCAGACGATGACGCCGCTGCGCGTCCATTGTGAGCGCTGCCTGCAGCTTGCACTCGCTGCGCTGCGTCGATGCAGCCGCTCGCCCAACCTGTGCTCGACCAGCTCTTCTTCCACGCGCACTCCCACCTCCCGTGGCTCCCCAAGCCGATCGAGGACGAGGAGCTCGTGCGCCTGTACGAGACGCTGCTCCGGGGGCCGACGGCGGCGAACTCGAGTGCGCTGCGTGTCTCCTTCGTGAAGAGCGCGGCTCGCGGCCTGAGTCGCGCCGGGCAACGTGAAGAAGGTCGAGTCCGCGCCCGTGACAGCGATCCTCGCCATGGACCGGCGCTTCTTCGACCAACTGCCAACGCTGTTTCCGCAGGTCGACGCGCGGGCGTGGTACGAAGGCAAGGGAGCACTCGTCGCCGAGAACGCCCTGCGCACCAGCAGCCTGCAGGGCGGCTACTTCGTTCTGGCGGCACGCGCGCTCAGACTGGGCTGGGGCCCGATGTCCGGCTTCGACGCCGAGGCCGTGCACCGAGCGTTCTTCGAGGGCACCGAGCTGCAGCCCCATTTCCTCTGCACGCTCGGCTATCCCGAACCGGAGGCGCCGCGCCGCCTCCATCTGCGCCTCGAATGCGGGCAAGCATGCCGCATTCTGTCGGTCCGAGCTCCTCTCCCGCGGCCTCGAGCCGCACGCTCGCCGGGCCCGTGCGGGAGCGCTGCTAGACTCCGTGCGTCCAGCGGTGCCGTTCCCAGTCCCCGGCCGCCGCGTACTCGCCCCGCCGATGAATTCCGCAGCGCCGACTCTGGCTCTCGTCACGCAGTCTCCGACGTCCGCTGCCTTCGAGGCGAATGGCGCGAGCTGCCTTCGATCGGCGCAAGTGCGCGCGGCGCTGGCACTCCCCGAGACGCGCCTGCGGATCTCACTCGCGGGGCTAGCCACGCCCCTGCCGCCCTTCGAGGCGACTCTCGAACCGATCCCCGCGGGCGGCGCGCTCTCCGTCGACCTCTCGCGCTTCAGCCTCCCGCTTTCGTTGCTCACGGCTCACACCGAGCGCGTGCAGGTCGAACTCGATGCCACGCTGGTCGACGGGCAGGGGAACGAGCTCGCGCGCGTCGTCGAGCGCATCGCTGTGCTGCCGCGAACGCACTGGTACGGGAGTGCGGGAGCGTGGGACACGGTCGCGGCCTTCGTGACGCCGAATGCTCCCGTCGTCGCCGAGATCCTCGCGGACGCGGCACGGCGGCTCGAGCAACGCACTCGCAGCAACGCTCTCGATGGTTACCAGTCCGTCAGTCCCGAGCGCGTGCAGCGCATCGCGGAGGCCTGCTGCGAGGCGCTCGCGGCGCGCGTCAGCAACTACGCAAGCGGGGCCGTGCACTTCGACGAGCAGGGCCAGCGCCTGCGCACGATCACCGAGGTCGCCAGCGAGCGCATGGGTAACTGCGTCGACATGGCGTGCGCGGTCGCGGCTTTGCTCGAGCGGGCTGGGCTGAACATCGTGATCGTGATGGGCGCGGGCCATGCGGTGCTCGGTTTCTTCGTCGAAGAGGAGCACTTCGCCGAACCGCACCAGACCGGCGTGACGCGCCTGCTCAATCGCGTGGCGCTCGGCGAGCTGCGCATGCTGGACGCCACCGTGTTCACGGACTCGCAGGGTTCCTTCGCAGCCGCCCTCGCCACGGGCGAGCGCTGGCTCGCGGAGCGGGCCGACGATGCGACGCACGTCGTCGACGTCCGCGCCGCTCGGCTCGCAGGCGTACACCCCCTGACCGACAGCCTCGAGCGCCGCGGCATCGGCGAGCGACTCGTGCGGGACGTGCGGACGGAGACGTGGGCGCCGAGCGGCCCCGTGCAGGTGACGCCCGCCATCCGGGCCGAGCGCACGCTCCCCGAACGCAACCTCGAGCGCTGGATGAAGCGCCTGCTCGACCTCACGCTGCGCAATCGGCTGCTCAACGACCGCTGGGAAAAGACGGGCGTACCGCTGCTCTCGGAGGGCGACGAGGCGCTGGATCTGCTCGAAAACTGCCTGTGGGATGAGCGCAAGCTGGCGCTCGTCCCCTGTCCGGAGCTGGTCGAGTCCATCGGCGCGAGCGAAACCAAGGAGGCGCTCGCCAGAGGCTGGCTGCCCACGCGCGTGCCGGAGGTCGCGCTCTACGAGCGTGCCACGAAGCTCGCTCGCGAGGGCCGCGCCGCGCTCGAGGAAACGGGAGCTCGTTCGCTGCACGTCGGCGTCGGCTTCCTGCAGTTCTCGGTCGACGGCCGCTCCGGCACTTTCCTCGCACCGCTGCTGCTGGTCCCCGTCGAGCTCGAGCGCATCTCCCGGCGCGAAGGCTACCGCGTCGTGCCGCTGCGCGACGACACGATCGCGAACGCCGCTCTGGCGGAGTACATGCGCCAGATCCACGGCGTGGAGCTCGAGCTCGAGGCCGAGCTTCCGGAAGACGGCCGTGGCATCGACGTTCCGCAATTCTTGGCGCGCATCCGCACAGCCGTGCGCGACGTGCGCGGCTGCACCGTGAGACCCGTAGCCAAGCTCGGTACGTGGCAGTTCCGCAAGCTGCCGCTCGTGCACGAGATGCGCAGCCGCAGCGGAGACTTGCTCGCGCACCCGCTCGTGTCGACCCTACTCGGCGTCCCCTCCGCGAGCATCGCACGACGCGTACTCCCCCAGCCGCAGGACGTCGATCGCACCGTGCAGCGGCGCGACATGCGCCTGCCACTGCCCGCGGACAGCTCGCAACTCGCCGCGATCGTCGCCGCGATGGCGGAGTCCACGTTCGTGCTGCAGGGCCCGCCGGGCACCGGCAAGAGTCAGACGATCACGAACCTGCTCTGCGAGTCCATTGCGCGCGGGAAGCGCGTGCTATTCCTCGCCGAGAAGAGCGCCGCGCTCGATGTCGTGGCCAAGCGACTCGCTCGCGCCGGTCTCGGTGCATACGCGCTCAATCTTCACCCGAGCGAAGCAACGCGCACGCGCTTCCTCGCCCAAGTCAAGGAGGGCCTTGCGACGCTCTCGGGGCGCGCGGCCAACGGCGCCCGGCGCTTCGCGGAGACGGGCGAGGCGCTCGATCGAGCCTGTGCGAGCCTCGCGCGCGTGAAGCAGTTGCTCCACGATGCGCCCGAGGGCGAGCTCACGCTGCACGAGGCCGTCGATCTTGCACTCGCGGCGCGCAAGCAGCTCGGCGCACCGGCTCCGCGCCTCGACGGGGTGCTCGGGTTGCCGCTGCAGCGAGTGCGCCTTGCGGACGTCGCGGAGCGGGCACGCAAGCTGGGGCTCGCCGCCGAGCGGATCGCCACGACGACGGCGCGGGACCTCGGCGACTTCCGACCGGTGCGAGCGCTGCGCGAGGACGAGCTCCACAGCGGAGCGCAGGCGCTGGGGGAACTCGAATCCGGGCTCGCGCAGGTCGAGCAGGCTTCCGCGGGGTTGGCACAGGTGGTCGGTGCGCCCGTGCCACTCGATGCTGCCGCAGCACGTCGGCTGGCGGACATGGCTCGCTTCCTTGCGGACGACAGCCCGTCGAATGCTGGCATCGCCGCGGCGTTCGGTTCGACGGCCGCGAGCGCCGAGTTCGACGCGCTGGAACGCGTCCTCACGCTCGAGAAGTCCGCACAACAGGCTCGCCAGTCGCTGGTGGAGTCCTGGGAGGCTTCCGCGCTCGACTTGCCCCTCTCCGCGCTGCAGCAGACCCTGCGCGTCGCTCGGGAACAGTTCGTCCTCTTCCGCTGGCTGTCGCGTCGACGCGTACGCGCCGAGCTCGTTCCGCACGCCAAGACATCCCCGCCCAAGGACGGGCCGGGACTCGAGGCCGCGGTCGCTGGGCTGCTGGCCTGCAAGGCCGCGCTCGATGCGCTCACACCGCATGAGCGCGCGCTGGCGGCGCTGCGCGGCCGCGCGGACAGCATCGACGTCGACAAGGCCCGGACGCGCCTCGTCGCGGGACGAGTCCTGCATGCGGAGCTGCGCGAGCGTGATCCACGCCTGCTCGAATCGGTCGGCCAGCGTGCCGCTGCTCTCACCGGCTCCGCTTCCATCGCGGCCGCGCTGCGCTCCCTCGCAGAGCCGCTCCATGCACTCGAAGAATGCCGCGCCGCGAGCGTCCGTCTGCTCGCTCTCTCGGCCGAGAACATCGCGCCGAGCTTTCGCGACGAGCGCGCCCGGATCGCGCGCTGGCTGTCGAAGCGCTCGGAGTGGGATCTGTGGAGCGCCTACAGCGTCGAGCGTGAGCTCGCGCGGTCCGCGGGCATGGAGGCAATTTTCTCCGCGCTCGACCAAGGAGCCCTAGAGCCGCGCAAGTCCGAAGCTGCGGCAAAGGCCGGCGCCCTCGCTGCGTGGATCGAGGGCCGCCTGCGCCGCGAGCTCGAGCTGGGAAGCTGCACGGGCGAGCGCGCCGGCGAGCTGCGTCGGGCGCTGCGCGAGCATCTCGCGGCCTACGTCGAGGGAGTGAGCGATGCCGTCGACTGCGTCGCTCGCGATCGTGCCAAGGCCTTCTTCGACGATCCCGCGGACGAGCATCGCGAGGCCGTCTCGACGCTGGTGGACCTGAAGAGCCGCCAGAGCATGCGCCGCACGATTCGTCGCGTGATGGGCGAGACGGGGCCCGCGCTGCTCGCGCTCAAGCCCGTCGTGCTCGCGAGCCCGCTGTCCGCGGCGCAGTTCCTGCCGCCCGATTTCCCAAAGTTCGACTTGGTCGTGATCGACGAGGCCTCGCAGGTTCCTGTCTGGGATGCGGCCTGCGCGCTCTCCCGCGGTCGCCACGCGGTCGTCGTCGGCGACTCCAAGCAGCTGCCGCCCACGTCCTTCTTCGACGTGCGCTCGGGCGACGAGGGGGAGGACATCGAGGAGGGCGAGCAACACGAGAGCGTCCTCGACGGCTGTTCCGGAGCCGGGGTGCCCGAGCTCTCGCTCCTGTGGCACTACCGCTCGCGGGACGAGCGCCTGATCGAGTTTGCCAACCGGCGGTCCTATGGTGGCTCGCTGCAGACTTTCCCGGCCCCGGCCCGCTCGCATCCCGAGCTCGGCGTCGAGTTCCGCCACGTGCAGGGAATCTACGATCGTGCCGGCAGCGCGACGAATGAGATCGAGGCGCGCGCGGTGGTCGAAGAGGCCCTGCGTCGCCTGCGCAGCGAGGTCGCGATCGCGGCCAACCGCTCGATCGGCATCGTGACCTTCAGTGTCGCTCAGCAGAAGCTGGTGGCCGACCTGCTCGACCTCGCGCTCGACGCCGACCCGCTCGCCAGCCGACGTCGCGAGGAAGCCGCGCAGGCTGGCGAGGACCTGTTCGTGAAGAACCTCGAGAGCGTGCAGGGTGACGAACGCGCGACGATGCTCTTCAGCATCGGCTACGGGCCCGACGCATCTGGCCGGATCCACTACAACTTTGGTCCGATCGGAACTTCCGGCGGCGAGCGACGGCTCAACGTCGCGATCACGCGCGCCAAGGAGAAGGTCGTCGTGTTCGCGTCGATGCGGGCTGCGCAGCTCGACCCTGCGCGTTGCCGCGCGCGCGGCGTGCAGGACCTGCGCAGCTATCTCGAGTACGCCGAGCTCGGCGTGGTTCCGTCGACCCCGAGCGAAGCCGGCTCACGACGCGAGATCGCCGTGTCCGCCCTCGAGCGCGAGCTCGCCGAG
>SXKQ01000096.1 GCA_005778045.1 Planctomycetia bacterium | reverse complement strand
TTCCGTTTTGCCCCGAGGAGCACGGTGGCCTCGGAACGCCGCGTCCTCCGGCATGGATCGAGGACGAGGGCGCGGCCGCGGTGCTCGATGGACGCGCACGAGTCGTGACGAACGCGGGCGTCGACGTCACCATACAGTTCGTGGAAGGCGCCAAGGGCGCCCTCCGGGCCTGTCAGGCGCGCGGCATCCGACGCGCCTTCCTCAAGGAGCGCTCTCCTTCCTGTGGAAGCTGCTCGACGCACGTCGGAGGCACCCTCGTCTCGGGACCGGGTGTCACGAGCGCGCTGCTGCAGCGCAACGGAATCGCCGTCGAAGGCGTCGAGGGGCGCCGGGGCTGAGCTTGCTCAGCGCCCGGATCCCACCAGCGCCTCGAGCTCGCGCGGCAGCTGCACTCCGCCTTCACGGGCAGCGAGCGCGTCCGCGCGCGCTTCGTCGGTACGACCGAGCGCGAGCAACGCGAGGGCTCGATTCATGCGCAGCGTCGGATTGCGATCGAGACCGATGGCACGCGTGAAGGCCTCGACGGCGCCGGGCAACTGCCCCACGCGCATCCTCAACGCGCCGAGGTCCGACCACATCGCGGCATTCTGGGGCGCGACTTCGAGGCATACCTCGAGATCTCGCACGGCCTCGGGGAGCCGTTGCAGCTGCAGGAACACGATGGCGCGGTTCTGGAGCGACTGCGCATCGCGCGGCCTGGCAGCGAGAGATCGGTCGAGATAGTCGAGGGCCTGCTCGTTGCGGCCCTGCTGCATGCAGATCGCGCCCAACAGGTTGCAGGCGACGCCATTGCTCGCGTCGAGCTCGAGCAAGCGTCGGCACTCGCTCTCCGCGCGCTGCAGCTCCCCGCGCTGCGCGAGCAGCTCGCACAGTCGCTCGCGGAAACGCACCTCCTGCGGCCTCGCTGCCACAGCCCGATCGCAGTCCGCGATCGCCTCCTCGAGGCGCCCAAGCTTCTGGTACTCCGTGGCGCGCTCGTACCGCAGGTTCGCGTCCTCCGGAGCGAGCTCGATTCCACGCCCGAGCTCCGCGAGCGAGCGCGAGGCCTTCCGATCGGCTCCGAGCAACGACGCGAGCCCCGAGCGCGCGACCTCGAGCGCTGGATCGAGCGCCAGCGCAGCGTCGTAGTCCGCCTTGGCGGCCGCGTCGTCCCCACGCTGCTGCCGGAAGAACCCTCGATTTCCCCGCGCGATTGCGTCCGTCGGATTCGCGGCAACGGCCGTGTCACAATCGGCGAGCGCACCGGCGACGTCACCGCGGCGATGACGCACGAGCGCGCGCCCCACGAGCGCCGGCCCGTTGCGAGGTTCCCTTGCGAGAGCTGCTTCAAATGCAACCAGAGCTTTGTCCAGCTCGTTGCGCTCCAGCATCAGGATGCCGCGGTTGGAGTTCGCCGCCACGTTGCCCGGCTCGAGCGCGAGCGCCTGCTCGTAGTCGGCGAGCGCTCCCGCTGCGTCACCCGCGCGCTGGCGCAACTGGCCACGGTTCGCGAAGGCACGGCCGCTCGGGGCGACGGCCAATGCGCGCTCCCAGAGCGTCTCGCTGTCGCGCCAGAAGCCTGCCTGACGCCACGCCAAGGGCGCGAGCGCGAGTCCCAGCACTCCGATGGACGCGAGCGCAACTCCATCGCCACGCTCCCGCGTCGCGCGCTCGAGCAACAGACCGGCGAGGAGTCCAAGGCCGATGTAGGGCACGTACGTGTAGCGATCCGCCATCACCGCGCCCCCCACCTGCTTCACTTGCAGAACGAGCGCGAGGTTCAGCACGAAGAAGGCGAGCGCAAACAGGGCCGTGCGTGCACCCTTGCGATGCAGCACGACAGCGACAGCCGCGAGCGTGAGCACGACAAGCGGCGCCAGCAGATAGCTCCCAGGCAACTCCGCCGAAGCATCGGGCAACGGATAGAACGGCGCGAGATCCAGCGGCGCCACGAAGCGCACGCCGTACATCATCAAGCCGTAGCAAGCGTGCAGCAGGCTGCGCCCGAGCGGCACGGCGCTGTCGGCACTCGTGGCACCCGCGGCGTGCTGCGCACTCAGCGTCGCCAGTCCCACCCCGATCGAGAGGGCGAAGAACGGCAGCTTTTCCGCCAAGACGCCTCTGCGTAGCGGTCGCGCACGCAGCCAGTCGACGAGCACGAGCGCAACCGGCAACACGACCGCAGCCGGCTTGGAGAGCATCGCCAGCACACCGAAGCCCAGTGCCGCGAGCAACGTGCCCACGCGCGGGCGATCGCCGTGCCGCAAGTAGACGAGAAGCGCCAGCAAGAAGAACAGTGTGTAGAGCGGGTCCTTGCGCGCAGAGACCCACGCCACGGACTCCACGTGCATCGGATGCAGCGCGAACACGGCCGAGGTCCCGAGCGCGACGAGCTCCGCCCGCGCACGTGCCATGGCCTGCCGCTGGAGCAAGCCGCTCACGAACAGGAACACGAGCAGCGTACATCCGAGGTGCAGGAGCACGTTGACGAAGTGATAGGAACCCGCGTCCAGTCCGCTCCACGCATGGTTCGCGCCGAGCGAGAGCATCGTCATCGGGTGGTGGTTGCCCTCGAACGGCTCGAGCAGCAGCGCTACGACGTCCCCACGCTGCACGGCGACGTTCTCCGTCACGTACCCATCGTCGTCCCAGTTCGTGAACCCGGCCGAGAGCGAGGGCCAGTACGCGAGCAACGTCAGCGCCAGCAGCGCCGCGAGCGCCCAACGCGCCATGCCGCGACCCTGTGCGGCGCTCATGAGCGACGCGGGCGTCCCGACACGACGACTTGGAAGCTCAGGATGCGCAGGAAGCGCGTGGAGCAGATCCAGCGGTCGAGCGCGAGCATGCGCCGCACGATCCAGGCGTTGCCCGGAATCCAGCGCAGGATCCCGATGTGGTCCGGAAAGCCCGCGAAGATGTAGGCGAGGAAGCCGTAGCGCCCCGCGTAGGTGAGTTCGAAGCCGGCGCGCTCCATCAGGCCGACGAGCTCGGTCTTGGTGAAGCCCTTGTCGTCCGGATGGAAGTGCGGCGAGACGCGGTACATCGCCGCGCGCGCCCAGCGGATCAGGAAGTTGTCGTTGCAGGGCTCGCTCATGATGAGCACCCCGTCCGAGCGCAGCGCCCGCGCGCAGTTGGAGAGGAAACGCACGTGGTCGCGGGTGTGGTGCAGGCTGCCCTTGCAGAAGATCGCGTCGAAACTCTGGTCGCAGAACGGCAGGCGCTCCGCATCGGCCGTCACGAGCCGTGCGCCGGGGACGTACTGCTCGCTCACGCGCAGCATGGCGTGGCTGATGTCGAGACCGACAGCGCCCGGCCGCAGCGCCTCGAGCTCCGCAAGGAAGAAGCCGGTGCCGCAGCCGAGGTCTAGGACGCGCTCGCTCCTCTCCGGCAGGAGACGCAGCATCTCGCGGTGCCAGTCCTCCTGAAACAGGCGCGAGAACTCGAAGCTGTAGCGATACGCGTAGCGCGGGGCGAGCGCCTTGTGGAGCTCGATCTGTTCCAGTGCGTTGGAGGCGGACACGGCGGGGACTCGAAACTCTAACCCGCGGATGGGCGCCGAGCGCCGCGCCCGAGGCCCATCACGAGGTGGCCGACGATTCCGAACAGCACCGTGTCGAAGAGCTGCACCAGGTGCACGCCGACGCCGCCGGGCAGCGAAATTTCTGCCGGGACGCCGACCCAGCGGAAGCCGAGCACCCAGCCCGCCTCCTGCGTGCCGAAGCCGGCGAAGGAGTTGATCGGGGCGAGGTTCATCAGGACCGCCACGCTCGAGCCGAAGCTCGCGTGGAGGAAGCCGACCCCCTCGGGCAGCCCGAAGCCCTGCGCGAGGACCCCATAGAACGCGAAGATCAGCAGCCACACCGTGAACGAGAGCCCCAGCGCTCCGGCGCGCAGGCGCCCGTGACCAGCCGTGCGCAGCGCGCTCTTGAGCGACTCGGCGTGCTTGTCGAGCCGCGCCCCGAGTCCCACGGCACCGAGCAGGCGTTGCAAGGGCGTAAGCAGGACATCGCCACGCGCGGCGAGCGCGAGAAACGCCAATCCTGCACCGAGCAAGCCCGCGGCGAGCGTGTAGCCGAGCGCGCGCGGTCCGTCCCAGTGATCCCCGACGCACAGGGCGAGCGTGACCGCGCCCATGCACGCGCACAGGGCGGCAAGGTCGAAGAGCCGCGAGACCACCAGCGACGCGATGCTCTCCGCCGTTGGGACGCCGCACGAACGACCGAGGTAGATCGGCAGCGTCGCTTCCCCCGTCTTGGCCGGCAGTGCATACACCGCGAGATTGTGCGCGGAGGTGACGGCGAGCAACGCGGCGCGCGGCGGGCGGTGCGCAGCGGGAATCAGCAGGCGAAAGCGCTCGGCGCGCACGATGTAGATGGCGGTGTGAATACCCAGCGCGAGCGCAAACGTCGTCGGTGACAGGCGAGACAGGGTGGCGAGCAGCTCGTCGACGTCGACGCCCCCGAAGTGGAACAGCGCGAAGACCAAGAGCAGACCCACGACGCTCCACGCCGCGAAGCGCAGCCAGCGCGAGTCGCTCGCGCGACCGTCCTGCGCTTCTCTTTCGCTCATTGGAACTTCCGGTGCGAACCACCGGAATCCGTGGCGAGCCACTCGAGGATCTGGAACGTACCGCCGACGCCGATCGTGTGAATCATGATGCGCCGATGCTGGTTCCATTCGGCCACGCGCTCGCGGATCAGCTCGGGATCGGTGATCTCGCCGACGCTGGGCTCGCCATCCGACAGCACGAAGATCGTGTCGACATCCGGGTCCGCGAAGGCCGTGCGCAGCGAGTCGTAGAGGTTCGTGCCGCCGCCGGCACCGAGCGCGGCGACGAACTGCTTGGCCTGCGCTCGATCGCCACCGCTCGACTGCGCCACGCCGTCGAGCCACGTGTCGACGTCGCTCGAAAACACGACGATGTTGAACAGGCTCTCGGGCTCGAGTGCTTCGATGCACTTCAGGAGCTCGGCCTTGGCCACGTCGATGCGCGGCGCGCCCTGCTTGCCGGTGTACTCGCTGCGCAGCACCTCGGACATCGAGCCCGACACGTCGAGAATGAAGATCGCTCGCTGGGAGACGATGCGGATGCCGAAGAACTGCGCGGACTTGGTCGTCTGCTTGAGACGCCGCATCTCCTCCTCGGCCTCGAGGCGCGCGACCTCGGCGAGCGAGATCGGCTCGAAGCTCGCGCCTTCCTTGTCCCACCACGCCTTCCACGCCTGCGCGGACGTGCGGAACGGCTTGCCGCACAGCCGCCAGAGCGCGTCGGCGAAGCGCGTGAGCATCAGCCCGCTCTCCTTCTGCATCTGCTCGACGATCGGTCCGATGCCTTCCTTCGCACGCAGCGCGAGCAGGCCGTCCAGCGCCGCGAAGCGCGTGGACCAGTCGGCGTTGGAGACCGCTGCCGCGAGCACCATCGCGTGCGCGCGGTCACCGTTCTTGCCGAGCTGCAGAAGCGCCGCGTTGCGCACCTCGACCTGCGGGCTCGTCGCGAGCTCGGTCAGGCGCTTCGTCCACGCCGCGTCGCCCTTGCGCAGCTCCGTGAGCGCATCGAGCGCTCCCGCCACGATGGCTTGGTCCTTGCACGTGCCCACCACCGTCTCGAGCTCGGGCTCGATCGCCTTGCTGTCCGAGCCGCCGAGCGTCGCCAGCGTCTGCAGCACGAGGTCGCGCGTCGCGTTGTACTCGGGATCGTTGCCCTTCGGGGGCGGCTTCTTGGTCGCGTCGAGGACTTCCTTCGCGAGCGTCTTGAGCAGCTTCTCGTCGCGATAGCCGCGTAGCGCGCGCAGCACGAAGCGCTGCTCGTGCAACTTACCCTTGCCGACCAGCTTGATGAGCTTCTTGTCCGTAGCATCGTCGCGCAGCATCGCGAGGTGGTCGCCGAGTGCGCGGCGCAGCATCTCCGGCATCACGTCGATGTTGCCGCGCCCGTCCTCGAGCAACCGCGGTGCGAGCTTCGCGCCGTCGGCTTCGACGAGGATGCGGATTGCCTCGACGCGTACCGAGTCTCGCTCCGTCTGGTCGCCGTAGATCGTCTCCGCGAGGTCGCGCAGGCCCTTGTCCTTGCGTCGCTCGATTTCGAGCAGCGCGAGCTTCCGCAGTCCCCAAAGCTCCGTGATGTTGTCGCGCTCCTTCTCGCGCGACTGCGCGTACAGCCGCGGCAGGTCGAGCCCCTGCGCAACCTGCTCGAACGCGAGCTCGCGGATCGACGTCACCGAGTGCGCCTTGCGCTCGGGCTGCGCGTCCTTGTCCTTCTTGCCCTTGCCCTTCTCCTTCTCTGCGTCCTTCTCTGCCATCGGCGCGTTGAAGACGCGCTCGAAGAACTCGCGGTCGTCGGCATCCGCCATGCGCACCACGCGCTCCATCGCGCGCTCGCGCACGTCATCCTCCGTCGCGGACTCGACGATCGCCTTCAGGAAGTGCTTTCCGAGGTGGTTGCAGTTGCCGAGCGTCGCGAGCGCCATGTCGCGCAACTCCGGCTCGTCCCCGGCCGTCGCCACGTCGGAGAGCTTCTGCAGCGCCACCTGCTCCGCATCGGCCACGCCGTCGAAGCTCCCGAGCGCCTTCACCGCCTCGCGTCGCATGTAGATCGACCCGAACGTCGTGTCGTACAGCTCCACCAGCGCGAGCGCCGCCTCGCGCGTGCGCAGCGCGCCGAGCTCCGCCAGGATTTTCGGCTCCGCCTCGTCGCGGTTCTTCTTGAGCTCCGCCACCAGCTTGCCGACATCGACGCGCGCCATCGGGGTCGCGTCCAAGAGGGCGATCGGGACCAGCACAAGCAGCGTCGCAACGAGCAGTCGGGTCTTCATAGGGCTCTCCTCCAGCGCAGGCCCCCTACTCTAGACCCCCAGCGGCCCAGAGCCACACCCGATCCCGGGCCGCTTGGCACTACAGGCGCGACTTCTTCTCGATCAGGTCGGCGAGCAGACCGACGGTGAGGACCTGCAGGAAGGCGACGAAGATGAATACGGTCTTGTCGCCGAGATTCTGATCGATGAAGACGTCGTAGTAGAGGAAGCCGCACAGGCACAGGAACAGCGCGAAGGCGATCGGATAGAAGACCTTCAGCGGGTTGAAGTAGAGCACCGTGCGGATGATCAGCGCGGTGAAGCCGAGCGTGTCGCGGATCGGGCGGATCTTGGAGCTGCCGGAGCGCTTGGCATAGTTGACGGGTACATACTCGACGCGGTGGCCGTTGGTGAGGCTCGCGAGCGTGATCGTCGTCGTGAAGCTGAAGCCCTGTGGCAGAATCGCGCGGTACTTGAGCACGAGCTCGCGCCGGAACGCGCGCAGGCCACTGTTCAGGTCGGGAATGTCGGTGTCGGCGAGGAAGCTCGCGAGCTGCTTCAGGAACCACTTCGCGGGCTTGCGCACGAGCGGAATGTGGACGTCGGCGCCGGTGCGCGAACCGACGGCCATCTCGGCGCCGTCGTCGATCTGGTCGAGCAGGTCGCGAATCCTGTCCTCGGGGTACGTGCCGTCGGCGTCGGTGATGACCACCACTTCCGTGCGCGCGTGCGTGAAGCCCGTCTTGAGCGCGGCACCGTAGCCCTGGTTCACGCGGTGCGTGACGACGCGCAAATTGGGAATGCGCGCCGCGCACTCAGCGAGCACCTCGGCCGTGCGATCCTTTGACCCGTCATTGATCGCGATCACCTCGATCGGCGCGCCGACATCGAGCTTCGAGAGGCGATCCATCACGCCCGCGACGCCTTTCTCCTCGTTGAACACGGGCACGACGATCGTCACGCCGTGCGCGGAGAGTTTCTCGCGGTGCGCGCTCGCTTCCCACGGGAGCACGAGCGGAGCGGTGCGCTGGGGCTGGCTCGATTGGGCGTCCACTGCGGGGCGAGACTACCAAGGCGGCAGGTCCGTTTCAGCCGCCGGATGCCCGCTTCCCGATCCCGAAGGCCCGCGCGAGCGCCTTGCGCGCCATGCCCGTGAGCGGCAGCGCGGCCACCTTGTCGCGCGGAATCCAGCGCAGCTGCGCCGGCAAGCTCGCGCGCCCCACCTCGCCGCGCCGCAGGAGCATGCGGATGCGATGGCGCGTGATCGCGTGGCGCTCCACGCCGAGCTCCGGCCCCGGCTCGATCTCGAGCGCGAGGCGGGTCGGGAACAGCTCCGGCCAAGCGGGAGCGACCTGCACGGTCGGCAGCTGCCACAGGCCCGCCATGCGACCGTCCGCAGGGCGCTCTTCCATCAGGATCGAGCCCCGCCGCTCGACCACCCACGCCACCAGCTCGACGTCGACGGGCTTCGGCCGCACCTTGGGCCGCGGAATACGCGCGACCACTCCGCGTGCGAGCGCCGCGCACGAGCTCGCGACCGGACATGTCTCGCAGCGCGGCCGCTGCGGCGTGCAGACGGTCGCGCCGAGCTCCATCAGCGCCTGATTCCACTCGCCCGCGCCAGCGCCGGTGGGAACGAGCTCGCGCGCGCGCTCCCAGGCCCACTTCTGCGTCGCGACCGCCTCGGCCTCGTGCGCGAACCAGCGCGCGAACACGCGGGCGACGTTGCCGTCGACGAGCGGCTCGGGCAGGTCGAACGCGATCGAGAGCACCGCGCCCGCGGTGTAGGGGCCGATACCCGGAAGCTCGCGCACAAGCTCGGCGTTGCGCGGGAATTCGCCGTCGTGACGCTCGACGAGCGCCTGCGCGGCCGCGCGCAGGGCACGAGCACGACGGTAGTAGCCGAGTCCGCTCCACGCCGCGAGCACGTCCTGCTCGGGAGCCTGCGCGAGCGCGCGCACGTCGGGAAAGCGCGCGAGGAAGCTCTGCCAGTAGCCGATCACGGCCTCGACCCGCGTCTGCTGCAGCATCGACTCGCTGATCCAGATCGCGTAGGGATCGCTCGTGCGTCGCCATGGCAATTCGCGGCGCTCGCGGCGGTACCACGCGATCAGGCGCGCTCGACCCTCGAAGTGCGCGCTCTCCGTCGCCCGCTGCTTGCTCGACTTCTTCGGCACGCGCGCAAGCTAGCGCGACCGTCACGCGCACCACAACCGCGCGCTGCTATCCTCCCGCCCCATGGTGACTCCGGACCAGACCCCCGCTCACGGCAAGCTCTCCCCCAACGCCAAGCTCGCGGTCGATCTCGGGCCGCTCGTCGTGTTCCTCGTCGCGAGCTCGCGCCTCGGCCTCGTGCCGGGCACGGCCGTGTTCATGGCGGCGATGCTCGTCGCAGTGGGCGTCTCATGGAAAGTCGAGCGCAAGGTCGCGCCGCTCACGTGGGTCACGCTCGGGATGGTCGTCGTGTTCGGCGGCCTGACCGTGTGGCTCGGCGACGAGAGTTTCATCAAGCTGAAGGTGACCGTGGTCGAAGTCTTCATCGGCACGGCGCTGCTCGGCGGGCTCGCGTTCGGCAAGCTGTTCGCGAAGAGCCTGCTCGGCATGGCGCTCCCGATGAACGACTCGGGCTGGCGCAAGTTCACGCTGCGCTTCGCGCTGTTCTCCTTCGCCCTCGCGGGCGCCAACGAATACGTGCGGCGCGCCTTCGACGACCAAGCCTGGATTTGGTTCAAGGTCGGCGGCCTGCCGGTCGCGACCTTCGCCTTCATGCTCGCGCAGATGCCGCTCGTGAAGCGGCATGCGCTGCCGGGCTCACAGGATCCGGACGCCTCGTAGGCCGTAGGCGCGCGTAGCGCCGTCGGAAGCGCGCCGCGCCGACAGCGTGAAGCGCTGCAGGCCGGGCACCGTTCCCGCGGGAACCTGCACGCTGCACTGCAGCTGCACGCTCGCGCCGGGGAGCAGCGGGCCGGTCGAGCTCGCGGACAGCGTGTAGGACCAAGGCAGGCCTTCGACGAGCACGTCGAGCGAATCGACGTGGGGAGCGGTGTTCTGCACGTCGAACGTGAACACGGCGCTGGCGCCCGCGGTCGTGGGCACGCGCTGCGCGAAGGGCGTCACGCGCGCGAAGGGCTGGCTCTGTACCGCGAGCGCCGGATCGAGCTTCATCGTCTCGCCCCAGACCCGCTTCCACAGGTCCTGACGGCCGCGCAGGTTCAGCTCGAGGAACTCGACCGCGAGCCGACGGCCATTCGCCATCTGCACGGCCTTGGTGATCGTGCCCGAGTCGCAGCCAAAGCCGCCGAACGAAGGCGCGTCGACGAATCCGCAGTGAAAGCCTCCAAGGATCGACGGCAGGATCTTGGGTGCACGCGCGGCATTGAACATCAGTTGGCCGTTGCTCGACACGGGCACGACCGTGTCCGCCGAGCCAGAGATCAGGCTGATCGGGCAGGCGACGCTGGGAATCGCGGCGACGGCGGACGGGTTCGTCTCGGCGGCCGCGAAGTTCGCGAGCGCGCTCACGCGGTTGTCGACGGCTGCGGCGAGGATGCTCGCGCCGCCGCCCATGGAATGCCCGCTCAGCGCGAGCGCGAGCGTGTCGATGCGCTGGTACCACGGCGACACCGGGTTGCCGTCCTGCTGCTCGAGCCACGTCAACGAGTGGCGCAGGTCGTTGGCGAAGTTCTGGTGGCTCGGAAAGAACGTGTTCTCCGACTCCGTCGCGATGACGAAGTAGCCCCACGACGCGAAGTGCGAGTACGTCGCCTGGTACGCGCTCGCGGGCTGCTGGAAGCCGTGGCCGAAGGAGACGGCCGGATAGGGCGCGCCCGCGGGCTGGAACGGCTGGCCCTGACCGTTGCCCGTGGCGGGATAGGTGAAGCGCGCGCTGAACGTGGTTCCGTTCGGGCGCGCGACCGTCACGGTCGTCCAGCCAGCGCCGTAGGGCCCGGCGACCGAGAAGTCCTGAGCTAGCGCCGGAAAGGCGAGAGCGCAGGACACGAGGGCGATGCGCAGGGGAGCGAACATTGTCGAAGTGTCGCCCACTCGCCGAGATGGCGCAACCAAAGCCCGCCTAGCGGGTCGTCCGACGGTACTCGAGCGCTACTTGCAGCGGCTGGCCGCCCTCGGAACCGGAAAGAGTGGCCGTGAAGCGCGCATCGCCTTGGCGCTGGTAGCGAATACAGCGCGGGAAGTCGTGCGCGGGATTCTCGAACGACTACGCCTTCCCAACATGCTCGACAAGCCGGAACTCGGTGCCGGGCGCGCGCCCGCCGGGCTGCGCGACATAGACGACTCCATCCGCGCGCTGCTCAAGGCGCAGGTACTCGAATCCGATCACGCGCTCCCTCGCCGCGTCAACGCGCAGCGTGCGACCAACGCCGAGCATCCAGCCGCCGCGCGCGTGTACCCAGCTCTCTTCGATGGATTCTCCGGGCGCGCTCTCGCAAGTCCACGTTCCCGCCAGCCAAGTGAGGTCTGCGAGTTCGTCCGGCGCACGCGCGTCGACCGACTTCGCCGCGCAGCCCGCGAGCACGACGAGCGCGCCCGAGAGAGCGCCAACACGCATCCCAAGCAAGCTCACAGCGCGAAGATGCGGTCCATGCGCGCGACGACGTCGCGCAGGTGCGCCTCGTCGCCGGCCGCGACCTCGGCCGAGGCCCAGCCGGCGAACCCGACCTCTTCGAGCGCCGTCATCAGCGCCTTCCAGTTCGCGTCGCCCTCGCCCAGCGCGACATCGAAGCCCTTCCACAGGCCCTCGTCATCGCGACGCTTGCGGCTGTAGTCCTTGATGTGCAGCTTGCACAGGCGCTTCCCGAGAATCCGCACCCACTGCTCGCCGTGGCCGTAGTTCACAATGTTGCCGCAGTCGAGGTGCCAGCCGACCCAAGGACTCTCGAACTCGTCGAGGTAGCGCGCGGCCTCCAGTGGTGAGAGCAGGAAGTCGTTCCACACGTTCTCGATGCCGATCTTCACCTTGAGCTCGGCGGCGAGCGGCAGCACGCGACGGATCTCGGCTTGCGAGCGCTCGTAGGCGCTCGAGTAGTCGACGGTCGTGTTCACGATCGCGGGCACGAGCAGCACGCTGTCACCGCCGAACGCATGGCAATCGCGGATGGCGACCTCGAGCGCCTCGACCGCTTCCTTGCGCACCTGCTCGCTGGGGTCCGCGAGCTGCTTGCGCCAGTGAACCGAGTCGACCGTGCCGCACACCGCGAGCCCGGTCGCGTCGCGCGCCGCCAGCACTTCCTCGCGCGAAATCGGGCTCGGGCTGTCGAGCTCGACGCCCTCGAAGCCCGCTCGACGGATGATCTCGAACTTCTCGCGCAGCGACTTGCCGTCGCGGCACATGTAGAGCATGAGCGCCTTGCGCAACTTGCGCGGCGCGCGCGCTTCCTGAGCTTGCAGCTTGGAGACGAACGCCGCCGACAGCGCGAAGGCTCCGCCGGTCACGAGAAAGCGCCTGCGATCGAACATGCGCAGAACGATACGTCGTTCAGCGCGCGAAGACGAGATCGCGCACGACGAGGCCACGCGTGGTCGTGACTTCCTCGCGCACGAGACCCCAGCGCGGCTCGAACCAGCGTCGCGTACCGGCCAGCGCGTGGATCACGCACACGGGCTGCCGTCCGCGAAACTCCCCGAGAGCCGCCGCGTCGACCCCGAGAACATCGGGGAGCGAGGCATCGAGCTGCGATGAAAAGACGGCTACGCGCGTCGTGGCGCCGAGTGCTCGCAAGTCCAGGAGCGTCTCGCCCGTGTCCGCGAGCACGAACTCGCCGCCGCGCCGCTCGATGCGCAGGGTGTCGCTCGCGAGCAACTGCTCGCCATCGGCCGCGATCCGGTCGCGCTGTACGCGCCATACGCCGTCGCGCGCCGAGATCGCGAGCTCGCGCCACCACTCGACGCGGCCCTGCGCGTCGACGAGTCGATAGATGCGCAGCCCGTTGTCACGCACAGGAAAGCCAGACTCGGGCTGCGAGAGGCTCCACAGGAGCTGCAGCTCACGGCGCCAGTCTCCGTGCTCGCCAGCGGGCGCGTCGAACTCGATCGTCGCCCAGTCCGGCGGCAGCTCGTTGCCCGGCTGGTCGTCGAACCAGCGCTGCCCGAAGGCTAACAGCTCGAGATCGGCGCGCTCGCGCGGCGAAAGCGTGACCGAACCGAGGCGGGCGCGCTCAGCCCATTCGGACAGGCCCTTCAGGTCTCGGAGCTGCGCGAGATCGAGCCGGCGGAAGCGGAACAGCGCCATGCGCAGCTCCGGCACGAGCTTCGGCGCGACCTCGGCGAGATGTCCGCAGCCGAAGCGCGCGGCGTGCTCGAGCGCGTCTGTCGACTGTACGGCCTTCCACTGATTCACGAGCGTCGCCCACTGAGCGTCGTCGAGTTCCTTGAGCTTGGCCTTCGCCGCGTCGGCACGCGCGGCAAGGGCAGCGAGCGCGGCGGACAGGGCCTCGCACACGCGCGTCGCGACTTCGGACGGGGCGAGCCACGCGATGCGCGCTGCCACGAGCGTGGTCTGCGCGCCGCGCGCGGACTCGAGGCAATTGAGCGCCGCGCGCAACTCGCCGGGAACTACGGGCCCCGTCGCACAACTCGCCTCGAAGCGCCCGAGCGCCTCCCCGACTTCCACGACGCGAGCGAGATCCACGGCCCCGCCCAGACCGAGACGCTCCAGCGAAACACAGGCCTCCCGCGCATCCGCGAGGCGTGCCTCCGTCACGGCAGTGAGTCCGGCCTCGAACACTCGCGTCGCACGCTGCTCGTCCGTCGACTCCGCTGCGAGCGCGGGAGGGTGCGCCGCGAGTTCCTCGACACGCACCCGCGCCGCGGCGAGCTCCGCGGCCAGCGACTCTTGCTCGGAATGCGCCGCCGAGAGTTGCTCCCGCAGTTTTTCGGTGCTCTCCCCGACCGCGCTCGCATCGGCGAGCCGCATCCGCTCGGACTCCGCCGCACGCAGGTCGGCCTCGCTGGCGACGCGGTGCGCCAGCTCGAGCTCCCGCGCGGCCGTCGCCAAGTCGGCGCGCAGCTTCGCGAGCTCCGGCGGCTCCTCCGCGCGCACTTCGTCGTGCGTGAGCGGCAGTCCGAGGGCCATCGTCAGGCCTGCGGCAAGCGCGGCGACGAGCAGCGTGGTCCCCCAGCCGTGCCCTCCGCGCCGCGCAGGTTCCGCCGCCACCGCCCTTGGGCGCGCGACCGGCGGGACCGTCGTCTCGGGCGCGGCGACGGCCTCCGCCGGCGCTTCGGGCCCGGGCGTCCACAGGACCTCGTAGGGGCGCGGCCCGTCGGCGCGCGGATCCTGTTCGTCTTGCTGCATGCGTTGGGGGGGCTCCTCCAATCCGTCATGTTAGCAGTCGGCGCGCGTTGTGGCGGCGCAAGCTGGACCGTTCAAGGCCGCCGTAAGGGCTGCGCGAAATCCGGCTGCGGCTTGCATGCGTAGCGCCCGGCGTCATTCTCGCTGCGCCCCATGAGCGATCCGGTCATCTCCATCCGCGGCCTCGTCAAGTGCTACCGCTCGGTACGCGCGCTCGACGGGCTCTCGCTCGAGTTCCCCGGCGGTCCGGTGGGCCTGCTCGGCCCCCACGGCGCGGGCACGACGACGTTGATCAAGCTGCTGCTCGGCCTGATCGAGCCCGACGAGGGCTCGGCGCGCATCCTCGATCTCGATCCATCGAAGAGCGCCGACGCCCTCCAGCTGCGCCAGCGCGTCGGGTACATGCCCGAGAGCGACTGTCTGCTGCCCGGCATGAACGCGGTCGAGATGGTGACGACACTCGGACGCATCACCGGCCTCACGCCCGCCGACGCCATGACACGCGCGCACGAGTCGCTCGACTACGTCGGACTCGACGACCAGCGCTACCGCCCGATGAGCGAGTACTCGACCGGCATGAAGCAGCGCGTGAAGCTCGCGCAGGCGATCGCGCACGACCCGCCGCTGCTGCTGCTCGACGAGCCGACCCACGGCCTCGACCCCAAGGGCCGTCGCCACATGCTCGACCTCGTGCACGACCTCGGCCATGCGCAGGGCAAGCACGTGATCCTTTGCTCGCACCAGCTGCCCGACGTCGAGCGCACCTGCGATCACGTCGTTGTGCTCAATCGCGGTCGCGTGATCGAGAGCGGCTCGATCGCGGATCTGACGCGCTCGGACGAGCATGTGATGCGGGTGCGCGTCGGCGGCGACGAGGCGGCCTTCGAGCGCGCGCTCGCGGCAGCCGGCATGGGCGTCACGCGCACGGGCCCGGGTGCTTTCCGCATCGCGGCGCGACTCGAGGATGCCGACGGGCTGTTCGAGCTCGCCTGCGGGAGCGGCGCGTGGATCGAGGGCGTCGAGGATCTGCGCTCCTCGCTCGAGGACGTGTTCCTGAGGCTCCTGCGCGAATCCCAAGGAGCCACTCGATGACCGCGACGACGCACACCGAGATCTACCGGCGTCTCAAGGGCGAGCTCGCTCCGGTGCGCTTCCCCGCGCTGCATCTCTGGCGCGCGCGCATGCAGGTCGCGTTCAAGCGCAAGCTGCCGCTGTTCCTGCTGTTCGTGCCGCCGTGGATCTCCGGCATCGTGTTCTCGTTCGTGGTGTACAGCAAGTTCACGCTCGAGCAGGGCATGGGCTCACCGATTCCCGGCATGGGCGGCGGGCCCGCGGGCTCGATCGCCGGGGCACTCGCGGGCCAGCTGATCCAAGTGCACGACCAGATCGTGATCTTCACCTACGTGAGTCGCGTCTTCGCCCTGCTCGCGATCGCGTGGTTCGGAGCCGGTCTCGTCTGCGAAGACCAGCGGGCGGGCGCGCACCTGCTCTACTTCTCGCGTCCACTCTCACGGCTCGACTACTTCTTTGGGCACTTCCTGACGATCGCGAGCTTCGGCGCGATGGTGACGATCGGCCCCGTGCTGCTGATCGGACTCGTGGCCGTCTTCTCGTCGCCCGACTACGCCTTTCTGTTCGAGAAGTGGGATGTGTTGCTCGGCGCGCTCGCCTACAGCTCGCTCAACGTCTTTGTCCTGAGCATGATCGCGCTCGGGATCTCGTCGCTCGCCTCGCGCAAGAGCTACGCACTCGCCGGCGTGTTCGCGTTCATCCTCGGCAGCGACTCGCTCGGCGCGATGCTGGCCGGCACGCAAGGCGATCGCGTCTGGTCGATGGTCGGCGTGCTGATGAACCTGCGTCGCCTCGCCGACTGGATGATGGTCGCCAACCAGTCGCGCTTCGAGTGGAACCCGTGGTACTCGCTCGCGATCGTGCTCGGACTCGCCGCCGTCGGCGGCTGGCTCGTCGCGCGGCGCCTGCGGCGGCTGGAGGTCGTCGCGTGAGCGCACTCGTGGTCGCCGACAAGCTCGGCTGCTGGTACGGACAGGTGGTCGGCCTCTCGGAGCTCACGCTCGCGATCGAGGGCGGCATCACCGGTCTCGTCGGCCCGAACGGCGAGGGCAAGAGCACGTTCCTCAAGCTGGTGGCGGGCGAGCTGCGCCCCGCGCGCGGCGAGATCCGCGTGCTGGGCCACGCGCCGTTCGCGAACCGCGAGTACTTCCGCCGCGTCGGCTTCTGCCCGCAGCAGGAAGCAGTCTGGGGCGACATGACGGGTCTGGAAGTGGTCGAGTTCCTGATGCGTCTGCACGGCTACGCGCCGCCCGAGGCGCGCCGGCGCGCGAACGCTGCGCTCGACCGCGTGGGTCTCGGCGATGCGCGCTCGCGCCGCACCGCGGGCTACTCGAAGGGCATGCGCCAGCGCACCAAGATCGCGCAGGCGATCGCGCACGATCCCGAGCTCGTGGTGGCCGACGAGCCGCTCAACGGCCTCGATCCGGTCGGCCGCGCGGAGATCCAGAAGCTCTTCGCCGAGCTCGGCGCCGCCGGCATGCACGTGCTCGTCTCGAGTCACGTGCTGCACGAGGTCGAGGCGCTGACGCCGAGCATCGTGCTGTTCCACCGCGGACGCCTGCTCGCGCAGGGCTCCGTCGGCGAGATCCGCCGGCTCCTCTCGCGCCACCCGCGCCGCGTCGAGCTCGTGGCGCGCGACGCGCGACGCCTGGCCTCCGCGCTGATGGCGCTCGAGCCCGTCAGCTCCGTGCGCATCGCGCCCGATGGCCGCGTGGCGGTGGAGACCGGCGACGTCGAGCGCTTCTTCCGCGAGCTCACGGCGCTCGCGCCGCGCGAGCGCGCCGGAATCCGCTCGATCGAGAGCCACGACGCGAACCTCGAGGCCGTGTTCGACTACCTGGTGGGATGATGTCGTTCCTGCGAACAACGCTGCTCTTCTGGCGCACCTACCTCCCGCGCATCTGC
>SXKQ01000095.1 GCA_005778045.1 Planctomycetia bacterium | reverse complement strand
GGATTTCCGACTCGGCGACACCGCTGCTACGGGGAGCGGCTGCTGCGGCCGCTGCCGGAATCAGCTCATCCAAATTCGGCAGGCTGCGGGGATCATCCAGCACGTCCAAGATTTCCGCCGAACCGGCGCTGCGCAACCATTCGAGCAGCGGGCCGCTCTGGGCCCGGGCCGCGGCGGCACGGTCGATCTTGGTGTCCTCGGAGCGTTTGATCTGCATCGCCCGCTCCAGCCGGTCCGGCAGCCGGCATCGCAAGAAGCCCCTACGCGGGCTTTTTTCGTGCCCAGAGCGCGCGGGTCAGCCTCGAGGCCGACGGCCGTGGCCTGCGCGGAAGCGGAGGCTGCGGAGCAAGGTCCTCCAGGCTCGGGACCGACGCTGGTGCCGCCCCGGCGATGTCCGCGGTCTCATGAACCGTCCCGACGCGCGCGGCGTTGGCAGACTACCCTTCCTTCGCCGTGCCACTCGGCGCCAGCGCCTCTCCTCCGCCATGCCGATGCCCTCCCTGCTGCTGGCCCTTCCGGTCCAAGACATCACCCAGACCGTCGTCACGGCCCCGCGCGCGGGCCGCACGGCCACCACCCCGGGCATCTCCGAGCAGGTCATCACCGCCGAGGAGCTGGCCGCGACGGGCGAGCGCTCCCTGCCGCGGGCCATCGCCAAGGCGAGCGGCCTGTTCGTGCAGGAGACCAACCTCGGCGGCGGCGCCCCGATCCTGCGCGGCTTGATCGGCAACCAAGTCCTGATCGTCGTCGACGGCGTGCGGATGAACGACGGCACGACGCGCGGCGGCCCCAACCAGTCGCTCAATGGCATCGATCCGACCAACGTCGAGCGCGTCGAGATCGTGCGCGGGCCCGGGGCCGTGCTCTACGGCTCGGACGCGCTCGGTGGCGCGATCCTGATCTGGACCCGCAACCGCGCGCCGCTCGCGCGCGACAAGGCCGGCACCCGAGCGGTGCAGGGCGAGCTCGGCGTCGACGCCAACACGGCCGCCGAAGGCGCGCGCGAGTACGGCTCGCTGTCGGTCGGCACCGAGGATGTCGGCGTGCTCGTCGGCGGCTCGTTTCAGGACTGGCAGGTGCTGCACTCCGGCAAGGGCGAGGTGCAGAACACGGGCTACAACGGCCAGTCGTGGTACGCCTCGGGCGACGTGCAGCTCGGCGAGCGGCGCAGCATGCGCGTCAGCGGCATGCGCACCCGCGACTTCGAGGTGCCGCGCTCGGACCGCATGAACACGGGCTACGGCCAGACGCAGCCCTCCGACGCGGAGAACTACTTCACGCTGCAGGACCGCACGCGCTACGTCGTCGCCTACAACGATGCGCAGCCTGGCCTCGGCGACGAGATGCAGGTGCGCCTGTCGCTGCGCGAGTACGTCGAGAACCGCCGCATCCGTGCGCGGGGCTCGAGCACGCGCCGGCTCGAGCAGGACGACACCGAGACCGTCGGCGTCGGCATGGACTGGCGCAAGGCGCTCGGCGACTCGCAGCTCCTCACGTGGGGCATCGACGCGGACTACGACGACGTCGACTCGACCCGCACCAACGTCAACATCACGACGGGCGCGGCCACCAGCGCGGTCGGTTCCTTCGCACCGGGCTCGAACTACCTCTCCAGCGGCCTGTTCGTGCGCGACGAGCTCTTCGACGTCGGTCCGTTCGACCTCACAGCGGGCGTGCGCTACTCGTACTTCGAATTCCAGTTCGACGACGTGGCGAACCCCGGGCAGACCGTCGAGGGCAACTTCGACGCCGTCACGGGCTCGCTGCAGGCGGCGACGGACGTGGCCGACGGAGTGCGCATCACGGCCACGATCGCGCAGGCGTTCCGTGCGCCGAACCTCTCCGAGCTCGCGCGCAACGCGACTTTCAACAGTGGCACGGAGCTCTCCAACCCGGATCTGGATCCCGAGCGCTCGCTGTACGAGGAGCTCGCGCTCGACATGCGCCGCGACGCGTGGAGCTGGTCGCTCGGCCTCTACCACAACGCGATTCAGGACGTGGTCGGCCGCCGTCTCGTGAGCGACCCCACCCCCGGCGGTCCGATCGGCGACGAGACCTACGTGCGCGAGAACACCGGCGACGTCGACCTGCTCGGCGTCGAGACCCGCTACCAGCGCAAGCTCGGCGGCGAAGACTCGCCGTACTCGTTCGGCACGTACCTCGAGTACACCTACGGCCAGCAGTACGACGACGACATTCCGGCCTTCGACGACCAGCCGGCGAGCCGGATCCCGCCGTTCCACGGCAACGTCTCGCTGTCGTACGAGCCTGCCCAGCCCATCCGGAATCTCGGCTGGCTGCAGCTCTCCTTCTGGTTCGCAACCTCCCAGAACCGGCTTTCCCCGACGGACCTCGGCGACCCGCGCATCGACAAGAACGGGACCAACGGCTGGACGCGGGTCGACCTCGACTTCGGCGGCCCGGTCGGGGAGGCCGGCAGCGGCGCCAGCTGGAACATCGGCCTGCACAACCTGTTCGACGAGGATTATCGCGTGCACGGCTCCGGCATCGACGCCCCCGGGGTCGGCGTGGTCGCCGGCCTGCGCATGACCCTCTAGTTGCATTCTTCCCGGCAGCCCGCGCTAGCATGAGCGCCCCGGCCATGAACTGTCCCCGCTCCGCAGGCCCCTCGCGAGGGGCCGAGTCGACCTCTGCGGCGCTGCCCTCCGGCAGCGGCTCCTTCTCGTGGAGCTTCGCAGGCTCGCTCGGTGTGCACCTCGCCATCGCGGGCGGACTCGCGTTCGCTGCGCTCGCGCCGAGCGGCAGCGGTACCGGCCGCGGTCACGTGATCCAGGTTGTGTCTGCGCCGCTCGCCGCGGCGGTCGAGGCCGGGGAGGATCCCGAGCCGGAGCGCGAGCTCGTGGTCGCCACGCCCGACGAGCCGCAACTCGTCGAGCTCGATCTCCCGCCACAGCCCATGCTCGCGCTCGAAGACCTGAGCGAGACGCGGCCCGACGTCCTTGACTTGACCTGCGCCCAGTCGCGCCTCCTGTCGCTCGCGTGGAACTCGCCGTCGGCCCGTCGCACGGCCGACCTCGCCGGGGGCGGTAGCGCAGGCGCCGCGCCGGGTGAGCCCGAAGTCCAGCCGCCCGTGATCGCCGCTCCGCCGCCCGCTCCCGCACCTGAGCCGGAGCTCATCTCGGCTGTGCAGGTCGAGACTCCAGAGCCCGAGTACCCGCGCCTCTCGCGGCGCCTCGCGGAACAGGGCACGGTAGAGCTGCGCATGCGCGTGCTCGCCGATGGCTCGGTGGGCGAAGTCGCGATCGTGCGCTCGAGCGGCTTCGAGCGCCTCGACCGCGCCGCCCTCGAGGGCGTGCGCCGCTGGCGCTTCCGCGCGGCGACGCGCGATGGCGTGCCGCACGACTCCGACGTCGTGCACCGCTTCACGTTCCACCTCGAAGGTTCGTGAGAGTGGGCTTTCGGCTCGAGTCGCTCAGCGCTCGAGCCGCAGGTGGCCGCCCACAGTGACGCTGGCGCGGCAGCGCGGAGGCACGAGCGTCGTGCCGGAGAACTCGCGCACGATCGCCGGACCCGTGAAGTGGTCGCCGGGTTCTAGCAGCGCGCGCTCGACGATCCGCGTGCGCAGCTCGCTTCCGCCGAAGCTGACGCGCGTCGTGCCGACGAAGGCCGTGCGCGGGGCCGGACGGTGCTGGACCTTGCGCTTGCGTGGCAGGGCCGCCGGGATGCGTGCGAGGACGCGCAAGTTGACGAGCTCGACCTCGCGCTCGTCGAGGGTGTAGCCGTAGAGCTCGCGGTGGCGCGCGGCGAAGCGCTCGCGCGGATCGCCACCGGCGAGCGGGACGCGCAGCTCGAAGGACTGACCCTCGTAGCGCAGGTCGAGCGAGGCCTCGCACTCGGCGTCCGACGCACGTTGGCCGCTGTCGGCGAGCTCGCCGAGCGCCTCGCGCTCGAGAGCGCGCAGGTGCGCAGCGCGCTCGCGTGCCCGCAGGCGCGCGAGCGGCGCGAGGATCGCTCGCGAGCGCTCGGCCTGCGGCTCGGCCGTCGCCATGCCAAGGGCCGAGAGCACGCCGGGTGCCGCGGGCACCAGTGCGCACGGCATCGCCAGAGCGCGAGCGAGCTCCGCCGCGTGCAGCCCGCCGCCGCCGCCAAAGGCGACCAGCGGAGTTGCGCGCGGATCCTCGCCGCGCTGGAGCGTCATCACGCCGAGCGCGCGACGCATCGCGGCTCGCGCGACGTCGAGTGCTGCCTGCGCCGCTGCGCGCGGCGCGAGCCCGAGCTTTCGCCCGAGGCGCTCGAAGACGCGCTCGACGCGGTCGTGGTCGAGCTCGAGCCGACCGCCGAGGAACGTGCCGGACGAGAGCTGTCCGAGCAGTACGTGCGCGTCCGTCAGCGTCGGCTCGTCACCGCGGCCATAGGCGACCGGGCCCGGGTCGGCGCCCGCGCTCTGCGGGCCGACGCTCAGCACGCCCGCGGAGTCGATGCGCAGAAGCGAGCCGCCGCCGCAGCCGATGGTGTGCAGGTCGAGGGAGGGTACGGCGATGCTGTGGCCGCCGATCGAGCCTTGCTGCACCGGCTCGACCACGCGCCGCGCTCCGAGGCGCCGGAAGGCGACGTCGGCACTGGTGCCGCCGATGTCGAGGCCGACCATGCGATCGAGGCCGGCTTCGCGCGCGGCACGCGAGGCGCCGAGCACGCCACCCGCGGGGCCGGAAGCGATCACGCGCACGGGCTCGAGAGCGGCGCGTTCCGCGGAGATCGTGCCGCCGCTGGAGCGCAGGAGCTCGAGACGCGCGTTGCCGAGGTCGCGCGACAGCCGCTGCAGGTAGGCTCCGACGACCGGAGCGAGCGTCGCGTTCACGACTGCGGTGGAGAAGCGCTCGTACTCGCGGTGCTCGCGCAGCAGCTCGGCGGAGAGCGTCATGGGCAAGCCGAGTGGAGCGAGCGCGCGCGCGACGGCGCGCTCGATCTCGGGATCTGCATAGGACTGCAGCAGGCAGACGGCGAGCGACTCGGGGGCCGCGCGCGCGATCGCGCGGCGCAGGGACACGAGCTCGCGCGCGCTCGGGGAACGCACGGTCTCGAGCGCGCCGTCGGACAGCCGCGGCCACGAGCGCTGGTCGACTTCGAAGCGTCGCTCGCGCGGTACAAGGTCCGGCGGCTTTACGGGCCGCAGCGCATACAGGTCGGGCCGGTCCTGGCGCGCGATCTCGATCAGGTCGACGAAGCCTCGATTGGTGACGAGCGCCGTGCGCGCGACGCGGCCCGTGAGCAGAGCGTTGAGGCCGACGGTCGTGCCGTGCACGACGCGCAGGTCGCGCGGGCGCGCGCTCGGCCCGAGCCCCAAGCGCTCGAGGCCCGCGAGCAGCGCGCGCGCCGGATCGTCGGGCGTGCTCGGCACCTTCTCGAGCCGTACGCGACCATTCTCGACCAGCGCGAGGTCGGTGAAGGTGCCCCCGGTGTCGATACCCACGACCGGACCTTGGGAGCGAGTGGTCACGAAGGAAGTCTAGATGTTGCTAACCTATCGCGCCCTAGGGTCGAAGGTTCGGCCCGCCATGACGCCCCTCGTCCTCGCGCTACTCGCCTGCTACCTCGTCGGCTCGATCCCGTTCGGGCTCGTGCTGGTGCGGCTCGTGAAGGGCATCGACCTGCGGACGGTCGGCTCGGGCAACATCGGGGCCACCAACGCCATGCGCGCCGCGGGCAAGCCCGTCGGACTCGCGGTGTTCGTGCTCGACTTCGCCAAGGGCTGGGTGGCGGTCTGGGGCTTCGCCGGCCTCGTGGCGGGGCAAGAGCCCCTGTCGTGGGCAGCGACGGCCTGCGGCGCTCTCAGCGTGCTCGGCCACTGCTTCCCGGTCTGGCTGAGCTTCGCGGGCGGCAAGGGCGTCGCGACCGGCTGCGGTGCGCTGGTGGCCATGGATCCGCGCATCTGGGTCGTCGGTGGAGCCGTGTGGCTCGTGGCACTCGGCCTCGGTCGCATGGTGAGCCTCGCGTCGATCGCAATGGGGCTCGCCTTCTCGGTGGCGGCGTGGTTCCTCACCCAGCGCGTCGAGCCGACGGTGGGGGCAGCGTTGCTCGCGCTCTTGATCCTCGTCCGTCACCGCTCGAACATGTCCCGCATCGTGGCGGGAACGGAATCCAAGATCGGATCGAAGCGCGCGGCTGCGCCCGGAGCTGGTGGTGGCTGAGGCGCGCGAGGAGAACCTGCGGCGCGCGGTGGTCCTCGGCGACGGCAGCTGGGGCACGGGGCTGGCGCTGTTGCTCGCGCGCAAGGGCATCGAGGTGAGCGTGTGGTGCAACCAGCGTGCCCACGCCGAGGAGTTCAACGCGGCGCGCGAAAACCGCCGCTACCTGCCCGGTGTCGTGCTGCCCGCGAACCTGCGCTTCCACGCCGACGCGCACGCGGCGGCGGCCGGCGCGCAGCTCGCCGTCAGCGCCGTGCCGACGCAGTACCTGCGCACGGCCGCGGCGCGCTTCGAGGATGCGCTCGCGGGCAACGTGCCGATCGTCTCCGCGAGCAAGGGCCTCGAGATCGAGACGCTCGCGCGCCCGACCGAGATCCTCACCAGCGTCCTCGGTACGCACCCGCTGGCCGTGCTCTCCGGCCCCAGCCACGCCGAGGAAGTCGCGGTCGGCAAGCCCGCCACGGTGGTCGCAGCGTCCGCGGACCTCGCGGTCGCGCAGCGCACCCAAGCGGCCTTCAACGGCGAGAGCTTCCGCGTCTACACCAGCGATGACCTGCTCGGCGTCGAGCTCAGCGGCGCGCTCAAGAACGTGATCGCCATCGCGGCCGGCATCAGTGACGGACTCGGCCTCGGCGACAACGCCAAGGCGGCGCTCATCACGCGTGGCATGGTCGAGATGGCGCGCGTCGGCGTGACCCGTGGCGCCCGCAAGGAGACGTTCTTTGGCCTCGCCGGCATCGGCGACCTCGTCACGACCTGCTGCTCGCGCCACTCGCGCAACCGCGCGGTGGGGGAGGCGATCGGGCGCGGCGAGACGCTCGAGAGCGTGCTCGCGCGCATGAAGATGGTCGCCGAGGGCGTCTGGACCACCAAGGCTCTGTTCGGGCCGGAGTCGGAGCTATCGGGCATCTCGATGCCTATCGCAGCCGAAGTGCATGCCGTGCTGTTCGAGAGCAAGGATCCGCGCACCGCCGTGGCAGACCTGATGCGTCGCGAGCCCGCGCCCGAAATGAAAGGCCTTGTCTGATGCCCGCGCCGCAGGTGCTCTTCCCGACGTTCCTCCTCCTGACCGTCGCGCTGCTCGGCGTGGTGGTCTACACGGGCATCAAGGCCAAGCTGCGGCTGCACATCACCTTCGTGGTGATCACGGTGCTCATGCTGGCCGCGGCGATCGCCGCGGCGCTCGCCCTCGGCAAGCTCTACGACCTCAAGTCGGCTGGCTGGATCACGCCCGTGCACCTGACGCTCGCGCGCATCGCCACCTATGCCTACGTGCTCCCGGCCGTGACGGGCGTGATGAACTACCGCAACCGCAAGCACCGCCGGCTGCACTTCTGGATGGCGATGCTCACGCTCACGCTCACGGTGCTCGCGGCCGTCACCGGTGCGTGGATGATCTTCCGCGCAACGCCCCTAGCTGCGCAGTCGTAGCACGATCCACGGCACGACGATCATCACGCCGTTGGCGAAGAGCGGAATGCCCGCCAGCAGCACCCACACCCAACGGGCGCGGATCGAGAGCAAGGCGAGGATCGCCCCCGGGACGGTGAAGGCCGCGGAAGCGAGCAGGGTGGAGAGCAAGTCGGGGCCGCTCTGAGGCGCGAGGGCACGCCACAGGATCGCGCCACTCCACACAGCAGCCCCGGCCGTGGCGAGGCACATGGAAGCCATCCACGTGCGGTGGCGGCGGCGCACCACGCTCGACATGGGGTAGAGGCGGCGGAGGGGTCGAGCCATGGACCTATTCTGGCCCCGGCGCGAGCGCCCACCAAGCTCTCTCTGCGGCTCCGGTTGGCGCGGACGGGCCGGGGGAGTAGACTCTCCGCCCCCCTTTCAGCAGAGAATCTTGGGTCGGGGCGTGGCGCAGCCTGGCTAGCGCGCTTCCTTGGGGTGGAAGAGGTCGGAGGTTCAACTCCTCTCGCCCCGACCAACTCTCTGCTCGCGCGGTGCGCGTCGCTCCCCGGGCACGACCCGCGACGGGTCTGGAGTGGCTGCCGGGCGCGCGATGGGCGAGCCAGTTGGCGTCCGCGTGCAGCCACGAGCATCTCTATGTGCGGTCATGGGCAGCCGTGTGCGGTCATGGGCAGCCATGTGCGGTCATGTGCAGCCCTGGGCAGCCAAGTGGAGCCAAGTGGAGCCATGGGCACGAGAGAACCCCGAACGACGCTGGTCGCCGGGGAACCCCGCGTCGGAGCCCCGCCAAAGGCACCCCCCTTGCGGCATCTGGAAAGTAGTTCACGCTCGACCCGGCTTCCGACGTCTTCATCCTAGGCCCCGGCGTCAGCCTCGATCCCCCCACCTTGTCGTTTCCGTGCTCCCGGAGGAGCGGTTCCCGCGCCTAGCTCTTTCGCTCGCCCTATCCGTCGTCGCGTCCGCGACGAGTGTGGCTCAGGTCACCCCGGTCCCGACCTTCACCGGCCAGATTCAGCAGGGCTTCGATGCTGCCCCGAACGGGTTGCTCGCCTGCATCTCGCAGGTCTTCGGCGGAGCCGGACAGGTGTGCTCGATCAACAGCAAGGGCCTGCTCGCGACGTCGAGCTTGAGCTACGTCTGCAACATGAGCGCTCACAGCGGCGCCAAGTTCGCTGCGAGCGCGACCTCCAACGTCGAGGTGCTCTTCAACTCGGGCGTCTACCGCTTTGGCGGCTGGTTTGGCTCCAACGGCACTGGCGGCGGCGCGCGCTTCGATTTCTATGAAGCCTCGGGAAGCCTGTTCAGCATGCCGACGGCGCAATTCCCCGCGGACTGCACGTGGCGCCGGTTCGGATGGGAGTCCTGCCCCACGGCGATCCGGCGCGTGGTGATCACAGGCATCCACACGCCGAGCGGCGCGTTCGTCGCCATGGACGGCCTGCAGGCCAGCTTCACGCCGCGCGCCGGCTGCAACACGCGGCCCAGCGCCTACTGCACCGCGGGCACGAGGAGCAGCGGCTGCAACGCGAGTATCAGCGCGACCAGCCAGCCCAGCGCGAGCTTCGCGACACCGCTGCAGCTCAACGTCGTGAACCTCGAGGGCCAGAAGACCTGCCTCGTCCTTTACGGCATCGACTCGCTCGCGCTGCAGCTGTGGTGCGGCAACATCGGCACGAGCTTCCTGTGCGTGAAGGTCCCGACCCAGCGCACGATCGCCTTCAACTCCGGCGGCACCAACGGCGGCTGCGTCGGCAGCATCTCGTCCAGCTGGAACTCGTTCCACCCCGCCAACCCTGGCGCGGTTGGCACGCCGTTCTTCCCGGGCCAAAAGGTCTACGCGCAGGCTTGGTTCCGCGACCCGCCGTCCTGCCGCCCAACCGCGCTCTCCAACGCACTCGAACTGACGATGCAACAGCGCGCGGCGCTCAGTCGATGTCGAGCGCGAGCACGCGGGACGCCCGCGGCTCTTCTTCGACGTCGATGCGCCATTCGTGCGAGCGCAGGAGGCACCGTCCCTCGGCGTCGCACACGTAGGCGAGCACCTGCACGCACAGCAGCCCAGGGCCCGCGACACCCAGCGGGACTCGGAGCTCGGCCGAGTCGAGCGCTCCGGCGATCTGCTTCGCGGCGACGAGACCGCCCTCGCGCAGCGCGCGGAACTGCGAGGGTGCACCGGTGGCGAGTTGCTCGCCCGGCGCGAGCGGTACGCGCAGCACTAGCTCGCAGGCCCCCGGCGCGAGTCGTCGGCGCAGCTGCGGGTGGCTGACGGTCTGCGGGAGGCGCGGCAACGGCGTCGCGTCGGAGTCGAGCTCGCGCGTCTCGATGGGCACGGGCACGGCGGCGAGGCTCAGGGTGCGCACGGTGTGCTCGACGAGGTCGATCACGCGCACGACGTGGTTCCCCGTGTCGGCGACGTAGAGCCGCTCGCCGGCGAGCGAGAGGCCACCGGGCTCGCAGAAGCGCGCGCGCTCGCACTCCCCGTCGATCCAGCCGGCCTGCGTGCAGCCTGCGTAGCGCGAGACGCTGCCGGACTCGGGGTCGAGCAGCTTGAGCTGGTGGTTGTAGCTGTCTGCGACGTAGGCGAGCGCGCGCTCGGACGCGGGATCGCACGCGACGCCCAGCGGATGCTGGAAGCGCCGACCAAGGCCCGCACCCTCGTCGTCGCCGTAGTGGAACAGGTCGCGCGGCTCGCTGGCGCCGCCGGCGAGCGTCGTCACGCGCCGCGTGTCGAGGTCGAATGCCCGCACGGAGCTCGACTCGGAGTCCGCGACGAGTATCTGGCGGCCGAGTCGTGCGAGTCCCGACGGTTGAGCGAGCGCGGCGAGCTCGAACGCGCCATCGCGGCGCAGCTCGGTGCCGTCGCCGACGAGCGGGCGCACGGACTCGGTGCGTGGGTCGTAGCTCCATACTTGGTGCATTCCGGCCATGGCGACGAGCAGCTCGCCATCGACCGCGCACAGGTCCCACGGCGAGTTGAGCGCGGCCGAGCGCGCAGGCAGGGCACGCGCGCGCTCGTAGCCGATGCGCCCGTTGCCAGCGACGGTCTCAACGCTACCCGTGCCGAGGTCGATGCGGCGCAGCGCGTGGTTGCGCGTGTCGGCCACGTAGAGCGCGTCGTCGATGCGCGCGAGTCCCTGCGGGCCGTGGAAGCGCGCCTCGCCCGCGTCGCCGTCCTCGAGGCCGGGCTTGCCGCTGCCGAATTGCCGCAGGAAGCGGCCTTCGAGGTCGAGCTCGAGCACGCGGTCATGCCCGCTGTCCGCGATCCACAGCCGGTCGCGGGCCGCATCCGCGAGCAGCTTGCCCGGGAAGCGCAGCTCGCGCGGCAGCTCGCGCCGGCTCTCGGGGCGCAGCGGCAGGGCACTGGTCTCGAAGGCGCCGGGCAGGGCTTCGTAGTGCTCGAGCGCAGCCTCGATCAGCGCGTCGAGCACCGCGCGCTGCCCTTCGCCCGAGAGCTGCGCGAGCACGTGGCCGTCCGGACCGACGAGCACGAGCGTCGGCCATGCGCGCACGCCAAAGCGCTTCCAGATGTCGAAGTCCCCGTCGAGCACCACCGGATGCGCCACACCTTCGCGCAGCACGGCCTCGCGCAGACGCTCGGCGTCGCGCTCGTTTGCGAATTTCGACGTGTGAACTCCGATGACGACGAACGGCTCGCCACGGAAGCGTTCCTCGAGCCACGCCAGATCTGGCAGAACGTGCAGGCAGTTGATGCAGCACGACGTCCAGAAGTCCAGCAGCACGAGCTTGCCGACGAGGTCCGTCGCGCTCGAGAGCGGGCGCGACACGTTGAGCCACGGCTTGCCTTCGCCGAGCGGCGGCACGGGCACGCAGGCCTCGGCGTTGCGCGCGATGATCTCCCGGGCCTTGGCCCGCAGCCCTTCCTTGCGGCTCTCGTCCATCGCTCACGCCCCGTCGAACAGGAGCCCGAGGACGCGGTCATGCACGCTCGTCATGGGCACGAGGCCGTCGCGCGGCTCGTCTCCGCAGGAGCCGAACGGCCGCGAGCAGAGAAACACGGGCCCGTCCTTTGGATCCTTGGGAATGCGTCCATGGCTGCCCTTCACGAGCCGCGCATCGAGCGGGATCACGTCCATGAGGTAGCGCATACCGAGCAACTTCTGCGCGAGACGGCGCGCGATGCGCAGCTTCGGGAAGGCGAGCGCCGGATCGAGGAACAGCTCGCAGGGGTCGTAGCCCGGCTTGCGGTGGATGTCGACCGTGCGCGCGAAGTCCGGGGCCTGCGCGTCGTCGAGCCAGTAGTAGTAGGTGAACCACGCACCCTTGCGCGCGATCGCGATCAGGTCGCCGCTGCGCGCGTGATCGATCCCAAAGCGCCGCTGCGCCGCGCGATCGAGCACCTGCTCGACGCCGGGCAAGTTGCGCAGCACGAGCGCCGCATGCGCCCGCGCTTCCTCGGTCCGCGTATACACGTGTGCCACCTGATGGTCCGCGACGGCGAAGGCTGCGCTCGCGAAGGTGTCGAGCGACTCGCCGGCCGGGCCGGGCCGCACCTCGAGCAGCCCTTCGCTGCGCAGCGCGCGGTTGATGTGGATCGGCGTGTCCACAGCCTCGAGACCGTACTCGCTCACGACCACGACCGTCGCGCCGATCGCATCCGCCGCCTTGATGATCTTCGCGACCTGCGCATCGACTTCGCCGAGCGCCGCGAGCCCGCGCTCGGACTCGGGGCCGTCCTGCTGATGGCTGTAGTCGAGGTGGGGAAGGTACACGAGCGTGAGCTGCGGCGCGTGCAGCTCGAGCGTGCGCACCGCGACCTCCGCGATCCAGCGGCTCGACGCGAGCCCCGAGCGCGGGCCCCAGAAATCGAAGAACGGGAAGGCCCCGAGCTCACGCTCTATCTGCTGGGGGAACTCCGGGGGCTGGCCGTACACCGCGAGGATCTTGCGGCCGTCTGCGGGATAGAACGGCCGCGGCGTGATCGACCAGTCGACCCGTGCGCCCATGTTCCACCACCAGAAGAGCTTGGCGCAGCGGAAGGCGGGATCGCGCTCGCGCGCCGTCTCGTAGAGCTTCTTGGCGCCGACGAGCGCATTCGACTGCCGCCACAGGGCCACTTCGCCCGTGTCGCGGTCAAACCAGCCGTTTCCGACCGCGCCGTGCACGTTCGGCATGCGGCCCGTGAGCATCGTGGCCTGCGCGCTGCAAGTCACCGCCGGCAGGATCGAACCCATCGGGGCGCACGCACCGCGCTGCGCGAGCTCAGCGAGAGCCGGCGTGCGCGGCCCGATGTGGCGCGCCGTGAGACCGACGACATCGACGAGGACGACGGGTTGCATCGAAGCGCGGATGCTAGCATCCGCACATGTTTTCGAAGCTGTTCGGGATGTTCGGTGGCAAGCCGGTGCTGGTGAAGGGCGCGGGCAAGCTCGCCGAGGGCGAGTCGAAGCGCGTCGCGATCGGCGATCCGCTCGGCGATGGCTTCGAGGTCATCCTCGGGCGCGTCGACGGCAAGCTGTGCGCCCTCGACCGGCTGTGCCCGCACGAAGGCGGGCGCCTGATCGACGGGCCGCTGGCGGAAGGTCGCTACATGGTCTGCCCGCTGCACAACTACAAGTTCGACCCGCGCAACGGCCGTGCGGTCGGCGTGACGTGCGCGGACGCGAAGACCTACAAGGTGCGTGAGCGCGACGGCGACGCCGAGATCTTCGTCTAGGCCCGCTCGCGGCGCTCAGCGTGCGCGTGCGATCTCGAGTACGGCCGCGGCCTCGAACAGCAGGCGCTGGTCTGCGGCGGAGGTCTCGGACTTCGGCGGACCGAGCGCGCTCGCGCGCAGCAGGCTGAGCGAGCCGCGGACCGATTCGACGTCATAGAACTTGCCGAACAGCGAGCGGAAGGATGACTCCGCGGCGGCAAGATCGTCCAGCCGAGCGAGCACCATGGTCTCGAAGGCGTGCAGCCCCACGTGCGCCTCGGACTTGTTCGCGGCAGTCAGAGTCGCGGCTCGCGCGAGTGCGCTGCGCGCGGCGCCGAGCCTCTCGCGATCGCCGGAGCTCTCGGCGATGCGGTAGTGCGCCGCGCCCTCGTAGAGCGCTGCCAGCACATTCGACGGCTCATCGCGGCTGAGCTCGAGCGCCTGCCACAGCGCCACGCGATAGTCCATGGCTTCGAGGCGCGGCGTGAGCACGGTTTCCTCGCAGGTCGCAGCCAGCGCGCGCGAATCGGCGTTGACGGCGTAGGCAAGCCGCAGGGCCGCTTCCCGGCGCTCGGGATCCAGCGTCGGGTCCTGCTGCAGCGCCTTGAGCGCCGCCTCGCAGCGCAGTCCGTCTTGCTCGAACATCCGCGCGACCACGTCGATGGCGCGCAGGCGCGCCTTGCGCGACTCCTCGCGGGCCTGTGAGCGCTCGAGCACGGACTCGCATGACCAAACGCGGATCGAGCCGGACGCGAGGCCGCTCGCCAGCATGCTGCCGTCGGCGCTCGCCGCGATTGCGGTGGCACTCTCGTCGGAGCGCAGGGTCAGGAGCAGCTCGTTCGTGCTCGCGTCGAAGATGCCGACCCGGTTCGAGCGCGTTTTGCCCAGCATGCGCTTGTCACCGTCGATCCACGTGAGGCGGCCGGCGCTGTCGGAGGATGCCGCGAGCTCGCTGGACACGAGCGTGGCGAGGTCGAGGCGCAGGGTGCGGCTGCCGGCATCGATCCACATGGCCTGTCCATCGCTGGAGCGCTGCAGCGCATAGATGTAGGCGCTTTCGTCGTCGATCACGAACTGGCGGGCCTCGCTCTGCGCGTCCCACAGGGCCAGCTGTCCGCCCGCGGTGCCTGCCGCGAGTCGCCCGTCGTCGAGCCACTCGAGTTCGCCGACGCGACCGCGCAGGCGGATGCGCGTCGGAAGGAACACCCCGGACGCGACCTGCAGCACGAGCAGCTCGCCCGCGTCAGTCCCGACCGCGACGCGCTCCCCGCGGGCGTCGAAGGTCACCGCGCTCGGGCGCCCTTCCGCCGTGAACCACACCTCGCTCAGGACCGCGCCAGTGGCCGGGTCGCGCAAGCGCACCTTCGACTGCGGCTTGCCGTCCACCATGGTCGACGTGATCCAGCCCACGGCGAGCCGAGTGCCATCGCGGCTCGCACCGATGCAGGCCGGCGCCTCGGCGCCGGTGGGGGAGAGCTGCACGAGACGCGCGAGCACGCGCTCGAGCTCGCCGGTCCGCGGATTCCACACGCGTACCTGCCCGGCCTCGAGCGACACCAGCCGATCCGAGCCCGGCAGGAACATGAGCTGGCTTGTCCCGACGCGGCCGCCGGTGAGCGCGAGCGACTCGCCGATCGCGGTGTCCCACAGGCGCAGCGTGCCCTTCTCGCTGCCCGTCACCAGTGCGCGTCCGCCGCGCAACGGGAGCGCTGCGACGAGATCGACGCGGCCGGCGACGATGCGCGTGCCCTGCTGGGCAGCGAGGTCGCGCGATCGAATCGAGCCGCTGCGCGCGACGGCGAGCAGGTTGCGACCCGTGGCGTCGTAGGCGCACCACGAGATCTCGCCCGCTTCCTCGCGATCGAGGCGCGTCAAGCGACCGGAGTGCGTGTCCCACTCGCGCAGGCAGTCGTGCCAGCGGTGCAGCTCGCCGCCGCGGTTCGCGTGTCCGGAGGAGGCGACGAGGCGCAACCCGTCGGGGCTGAATGCCACGGCGCGGATCGGCGCATCGCGTTCACCCAGCCATGTGAGCTGGCGCGTGCGCAGGTCGAGCAGCCCGACGAAGCCCTCGCTCGTGCCGAACGCGAGCCCAGCGCCGTCGCGCGAGAGCGCGAGGCTCGTCGGGGTCGCGCCGAGCCCCGGCCACGCGTCGACGGCCGCGCCGCTCTCGCCGTCGACGAGGGAGAGCTCCGCGCCGCTGGCGAGCGCGAGGCGAAGTCCGTCGGCCGTGAAGGCCAGCGCGCTCACCGGCTCGGCGAGCCTCCAGCGTCGTTCCTCGGCGCGACTCGGCAGGGCGAGCACGCGCACTTCGAGGCTCGAGAGCGCGACGGCGACCCGCTCGCGGCCAGGCGACAGCGCGAGCGCAGTGACGCGCGCACCGGCAAGATCGACATCGCCGAGCGGGCGGAAGGTCCCGAGATCGTAGGCACGCAGGATCGACGGGGACTCGGAGCTGCCCGCGGTGGCGGCGAGCAGCACGCGCTCGTCGGCGTCCGTGGCAAGCGCGAGCACGCTGTCGAGCGGCGCCGGCGCCGGCTCGTCCTCGAAGGTGCGTGGCGCGATCAGCGCCGCGCTCTGGTCGAGCATCTGGTTGAGGAAGTTCCACTCCAAGCCGCGCAGTTCCTTGGGGCAGTCGCGCAGGTGCATGCGCATGCGCGTCAGGTCGTGGTCCTCGAGCGCGGCGGAGGCGGCCGCGATGCTGGCCGCGTAGCCGCGCCGTCGTGCTTCCCCGGCGTTCGCCTGCGCGAAGCGCTTTTCCTCGTCGAGCTTCTGGTTCGCCTCCTCCGTGCGCGCGCGCGCTTCCGTCGCCGCGCGCGCGTTCGCGTCGGCGATCTCCTTTTCCGACTGCAGTTGGCGGTTCGAGCGCGCCTGCACTAAGAACAGCGCCGCCGAGAGCCCGACGGCGACCAGCGCGGCCGCTGCCACCGCCGCCGCGAACCCCCTGTTGCGGCCGATCCACTTGCGGAACTCGACCAGCGCTCCCGTGCTGTGCGCGCGCACCACGCGACCCTCGAGGTAGGCACGCAGGTCCTCGGCGAGCTCGAGCATGCTCGCGTAGCGCGCTTGGGGATCGCGGGCCATGGCCTTGTCGCAGATCGCCACGAGCTCGTCGTCCGCGCCGCTCGCGTTGCACTCGACCGGCGCGGGCGGTCCCTCCTTCAGGAGGCGCACCACCGTGAAGGGCGAGCGCGTCTCGCCCGGCGGCATGTAGGGCATTTGCCCGGAGAGCAGCTCGTAGAGCATCGCGCCGAGCGAATAGACGTCCGAGCGCGGGCCGAGCTCCTCGATGCGGCCCCGCGCCTGCTCGGGCGACATGTAGGCGGGCGTGCCGACGATGTCGCCGTCGAGCGTCGCCAGCGAGGAGTCGCCGGAGCGCGCGGTCTCGTGGCGAGCGCTGACCACGCGGCTCTCGCCCGCATCCCGCCGCCGGTCATGGCTGGCGCTCGATCCGAGCACGCGCGCGAGGCCCCAGTCCATCACGTACACCTCGCCGAAGCGTCCGACCATGATGTTGGCCGGCTTCAGGTCGCGGTGGATAACGCCCTTGTCGTGCGCGAACGCCATCGCCTCGCAGACGCGCAGCAGCACGCCGAGCGCGCGCGGCAGGCTCCAGCCGTCCTCGCCCTTGCGCAGTTGCTCGTACACCGCACGCAGGTCGCGGCCGCGCACGAGCTTCATCGTGAAGTACAGGCGGCCCTGCGCGTCGAGCCCGAGCTCGTGCACGGGCACGATGCCGGGGTGGTCGAGTTGGCCGGTGATCCGCGCTTCCTCGAGGAAGCGCGCGCGTAGGCGCGTGGCCCCGCTCGAATCGGGCTCGGCGCCTTCGAGCTCCTCGAGCATCACCTTCATGGCGAGTTCGCGGCGCAGGTCGTGGTCGCGCACGCGCAGGATCGCGCCCATGCCGCCGCGCGCGATCTCCTGCTCGTCGCCGTAGCGGCCCGCGATGCGCGGCCGAGCGCGGAGACGCTCGACGATCTCGCCCGATGCGGCATGCGAGCCGTTGTCATCGCTGGGGGGCGGGTGCATGGAAGAAAAACGACTGGGAGCATAACAAGGGGCGCGGCCGGGTTTGCGGAGCAGGCCTCGTCGTCCCACAATCCGGGGGTGAGCACGCGCTGCCCGTCCGAACCGAGCTCCGATCGCCCCGACCTCGTGTCGCACGGCCCGGTCCGATCCTCCAAGGTCGCGCGCTGGCGCATGATCGTGCTGGTCGCGATCCACGTGGCCATCGCGCTGCACGTGGCCCACTGGGCGGCCACAGGCTCCACGCTCACGCCGCTCGAGCCCTCCGAGTCGATCGAGTTCACGGCCAAGGGCGTGCTCAACGCCGGCGCGATCTTCTTCGGGCTCGCGATCCTCTCGACGGCGCTCTTCGGGCGCTTCTTCTGCGGGTGGGCCTGCCACCTCGTCGCGGTGCAGGACGCCTGCCGGTGGCTGCTCGAGAAGCTCGGCCTGCGCCCGCGAGCGGTCAACTTGGGGCCGCTCGGTCTCGTCCCGCTCGTGGTGTTCGTCTACATGTTCCTCGCGCCGCTGCTGCCGCGCATCGAGCAGGGCCTCGGCCTCGGCATCGCGCACAGCGAATTCACGACCGAAGGCTTCTGGGACACGTTTCCGGGCTTCGAGATGGCGCTGCTGACGTTCCTCGTCGGCGGCTTCCTGATGGTGTGGTTCCTCGGCGCCAAGGGCTTCTGCACCTACGCCTGCCCCTACGGCGCCGTGTTCGGCATCGCCGACCAGCTCGCGCCCGTGCGCATTCGCGTGACCGATGCGTGCGAGGGCTGCGGCCACTGCACGGCGGTGTGCACGTCGAACGTGCGCGTTCATCAGGAGGTGCGCGACTGGAAGGCGATCGTCGATCCCGGCTGTATGAAGTGCCTCGACTGCGTCAGCGTGTGCCCCAAGGACGCGCTGTACGTTGGCTTCGGCGCACCGGCGCTGACGGCACGGCGCGCGCAGCCCGCGAAGCAGCTCGCTGCAGGCTTCGCGCAGCGCCTGCCGCGCCTTGCGCTCGTGGCCGCCTTCCTGTGGAGCACGTTCGCGGTGCTGCTCTCGCGGCAGGGCACGCTCGAGGGACGCTGGGCGACGGAGCTGGCCGGCCTGTCGCTCGTCCTCGCGCTGGTCTTCCCGGGAAAGTCAGAGCGTCACGGCGGTCCCACGGTGCTCGAGGAGCTCTTACTCGCGCTCGCGTTCCTCGCCGCGCTCTTCGGCCTGCGCGGCTACCAACTGCTGCCGTGGCAGGAGGAGCGAGTTCCGCTCCTGCTCGCCCTCGGTCTCGCGGTCCTGTTCGCGCTCGCCGTGCACATCTCCCAGCGCATGCTGCGCCGCTCCGAGGTCGCGCTTCAGGCTTGGGAACTCATGCGCGGAGGTAAGGTCACCGCCGCGGGGCGCACGTTCGCGCTCGTCGCGCTCGCCTTCACCGGGCTCGTGGCCGTCGCCGCGCGCGCGCAGGTCTCGGAGACGCGCGAGCAGCGCGTCGAGCGCGAGGCCCGGGAGGAGCGCGCCGCCGCGGAGCGCGCGCTCGCCGCCACCCTCGAGCAGGCCCGCTCCGACTCCGACCGCGGCGTGCGCGCGGCCCGGGCCGGCCGGCTCGAGGAGGCCAGCGTGGCCTTCGAGGCGGCGCTCGCCAGCGACCCCGACTTCCGCGAGGCGCGCGAGAATCTCGCGGGCATGTACTGCGGGATGGGGCGCTATCAGCAGGGCATCTTCCACTACCGGGAGGCGCTCGCGCGCCACCCCGAGGACGCGGACACGCACGCTCTGCTCGGGCAGGCCTGTGCCCAGCAGGGTGACCTCGCATCGGCCGAGACCGCGTGGCAAGCGGCGATCCGGCTCGCGCCCGCGCATCCCGGAGCGCGCGAGGGGCTGGCGATCCTGTGCGAGGAGCGCGGGGACATGGCGGGGGCCCGCGCCCACCGCGCGGCCGCGGGACGCTGAGCCCGGCAGCGGAACTTCCCTGCCACGCCGCGCGATTTCTGCTCTAAAGTCCAGTCTCCCGCGGTACGAGCCGGGATAACGCAGAGGCAGGCCCTCGGCGCCGTGCGTGCTCGCGCCCTCGACACCAGCCGGCCCGCTGTCCCACCAACCTCCACGCTGAACAACCCCTCGATGAACACCTCCGCCCGACGCGCGCTGGCCGCAGCGCTGCTCCTCGCCTCCTCAGCTTCGCTTCAGGCTCGGTTCCTCGGCGAGACCTCGTCCGAGCCGATCGCCGCGCCTTCGGGTCCCGCCTTGCGCGAGTTCCTGCTCGACGGGGAGCTCTTGCTCTTCCCGCAGGCCGAGCTGGGCCTGCCCGAGGGCTGGAGGCTCGGCGTGCGCGGCGTCGACGCCGAGCAGTCGATCTCGGCGCGATTGCAAGGTCGGGCCGAGCTCGTGCGCGAGGGTGGCCGGCCGGTCGCGTTCGGCTCGAGCCGCATGCCGACGGGCGCCGGACAGTTTGTGCTCGAAGGCCCGGCCGGGGAGCGCCTCGGCTTTGGCGACCTGTCGCTCGCGCTCTACGACGGCGAGTGGACCGTGCTGGCGCACTCGGGTGACCTCGCGGGCCGCCCGGTGTTCGTGCTCGCGAGCAAGGATGGCGCCTGGCTCGAGCGCGGCGATGACTTCGCCGTCACGGGCGAGCTCCTGTTCGCTCCCGCGCTGGCCCTCGAGCTCGGCCTCGCCGCCGATGCGCGCACTCCGGTCGGTGCCCTGACCCTGCTCGGCTCGGCGCTGTTCGACCCGGCGCGGCCCATTGCGGCCCGTGCGGCGGCGGCGACCGGCGCCGCGGTCGGCCCCGACGTGATCGTCAGCACCATCGGCTCGACCTTCGGCGAGTACGGCGCGGATGGGGATGTCGGCGCCTACGCGGTGACCACAGTTTCTTGCAACGTCGGCGATCAGGAAGCGATCTGGATCGACTCTGGCACCCAACCCAACCGCCACCCGGTAATCGGCACCCAGCTGTACCGCTTCAAGACGGTCAACGGCGCCACGCGCTTCGAGCAGATCGGCATGAGCTGGCTCAAGCACGGCTTCTGCGCCGCCGACGCGCCCAGCTGCGTCTCGATCAACCCCAACGGGATTTCCAACCCAACCTACGTCACCAACGGCAGCTGCGACTGGCTCGGCCTGTTTGCCACCGACACCTACTCCGACGGCCTCAACGCCTCGCAGCCCGGCTGCGGCCCGCGCTCCGAGATCCAGCCGTGGACGGGTGCCTATCCGTTCCCCTACCAGCTCGGATCCGGCGCGAGCGGCAACGCCACCTACAAGCGCCTGCAGGTCCACAAGAACGACGTCGACCCGACCCAGCACACGGGCGCGACCTATTGGGGCGAGGTGGTCTACATCTGCACCGACGAGCCCGAGGCCAACCGCTACAACAACTACTCGATCCGCCCGGCTACGATCGGGAGCTTCGCCAACGGCCAGTACAACATCAACTTCACGGGCTCGACGATCCCGCTGAAGGCGGCGGTGATGCACTGGGCGACCATCGACCCGGGCGTCACCGTGCGCTCGGTCGACGTGCCCGGCGATGGCCGCCTGTACCTCGGCTACAAGACCACCCAGCTCGCCAACGGCCAGTACCACTACGAGTACGCGCTGTTCAACATGAACAGCGACCGCAGCGCGCAGGCCATCTCGGTGCCGCTGCAGGCCGGCACGGTGCTCTCCAACGTCGGCTTCAAGGACGTGGACTACCACTCGGGCGAGCCCTACTCGGGCACCGGCTGGACCTCGACCGTGACGCCGGGCTCGAGCATCGCGTGGTCGACGCAGACGCACGCCCAGAATCCCAACGCCAACGCGCTGCGCTGGAGCACGACCTACAACTACCGCTTCGACACTCTCGCGGCGCCGGTGCAGGGCACCATCACGGTCACGCTCTTCAAGCCGGGCACGCCGACCACGGTGACGTTCTTGGCGGACGTCCCCGGCACCGGTTGTGGCTCGTTCAGTTACTGCACGACGAGCACGACGACCCTAGGGTGCGCGCCGCAGCTCTCGGGCTCGGGCAGCGCCAGCGCCACGGCCGCCGCGGGCTTCACGATCACCTGCTCGAACCTGGAGGCGGGCCGCACGGGGCTCGTGTTCTTCGGTCAGGGGCAGACGAGCCTCGCCTGGGCGATTGGCTCGATGTCGACCCTGTGCGTCACGACCCCGATCCAGCGCACGGTCGCGAGCTTGACCGGCGGCACGGCCGGTCAGTGCAACGGCTCGATCTCGCTCGACTGGAATGCTTGGCGCGCCGCCAACCCCGCCGGTCTAGGCAGCCCCTACACGGCTGGGGAGATGTTCTACGCCCAGACGTGGTTCCGCGACCCGCCGGCGCCGACGGGGACCAACCTCTCCAACGGTCTGGGCTTCACGCTCTGCCCCTGAGTCAGGGAGCGCCGGTCGAGCGTCCGAGCTCGAGTTGGCCGTCGCGGGTATGCGGGGCCGGCCGCCTGAACTGAGGCGGCCGGCCCTGAATTTGTTGCGCGGGCGGTCCCACGAACGGCCTCATCGAGATCTGCTCCCGCGCGGGGTGCGTCCGCGAATCGGACTGCAGGCGTCGGGGAGCTCGGAGGACGGATTCACCGATGCGGCCGAAATGGCGCCCTGGCGCTTGGAAGCCTGGCGAGGCCCGGAACTCGGAAAGCCCTTCCCGCGTCTCTTTCGTCAGCCCTTTCCTTTTTTTCACTTCCGCGGGCGGTTGACCCGCTCTCGCGGCTCGTGGCTAAGATTGAGAGGAGTGATGGCCGCGACTGATCCTTCGTCCTCACGATCCTTTCGAGGGGTCGAGGCCGGATGGGTTGGCGCGGGCCTGTGCACCTCAGCCTCAGGAGCCTTCGGATCCCCATGAACCGCTGTATCTTCGTGAGCGCCGCAGCGCTCAGCCTTCTTTCCACGGTAGCCGCCGCCAACGAGCAATCGCTCGAAACACGCGGCTATTTGCTTTCCGGCGAACTTCTCGTGTTCCCCCGCACGGAGCAGAGCCTGCCAAACGGCTGGTCGATCGGCGTGCTCGGGGTGGAGGAATCCAACTCGCTGGTGGCCACGCTCAAGGGCGCGGCCGACCTCTACCGCAGTGAGCAGCGGGTCTCGGGCTTCGTTTCGCAGGCG
>SXKQ01000094.1 GCA_005778045.1 Planctomycetia bacterium | reverse complement strand
GTTGTTGAAGTCGTGCGCGACGCCTCCGGCGAGCCGTCCGACGGACTCCATGCGGCGCGACTGGGCGAGTTCCTGCCGGAGCCGGTCCTGCTCCTCGGCCGCGCGCTGCTGGTCGAGCATGCGCTGGTACAGCTCGGCGTGGGAACGGTCGAGCGCGGCGACCTGGTTGGCGATCAGTTGCCGAGAGCTCAACATCTCGTGCAGCGCGTGCACGTGGCTCGCGAACATGCGCAGCCCAGGCACGGAGAGCGCATCGAACTGGGGGAAGAAGGGCTTCTTGCGCGCCGTGACGGCGGCCACGAGGGCGCGCATCGGTCCAAAGTCGCTCTGGTGCACCGTCGCCAGCATCACGGTGGCGACGCCGCCGCCTTGGAAGCGCAGGGCCCGCAGCGCGGAGCCCTCGATCAGCGACGTGCGCCAGGTGGCGCAGTCCGAGAGCAGCGTCGCGAGCGAGCGCTGCTCCTCCTGAGACGCAGGGCGCGGCCCGCGCGAGGCGAGCACTCGCAGGGCGCCCTGCTCGAGCTCGATCGCGAGGCACGACTCGCACTCGAATGTTTCCACGGCCGCGTCGACCACGCGCTCCCAGAACGCCCCCTCGTCCGCGGCCGGAGCGACGCGCTCGCTGAAGCGCACGATGCCCTCGAGCACCTTGTGCTCACGATCGCGACGGTCACGAACGCCGATCAGTTCCTGCTGCGTGGAGAGCAGGAGGCTCACCGTCCGCTGCAGCTCCGCTTGCGCGGCTGCGGCGGCCTCTGCGGCTCGTTGGTCGTCAGGGACCGGGGGGGGCGCGTGTGGGCCGGTCATGCGCGGCTGATCACATACAGCGACGTCGTGTAATTCTGGAATTCGTTCTTCGCGCCGAGGCGGGCGAACTCGCCGAAGCCGTACATGCCGAGCCACGCCGGGGTCTCGCCGCCCTGAGCGAGCGGCGTCTGCATCGCGCGCACGATCTCCTCCTTCGAGACGCGGTCGAGCGTGAGGCGCCCGCGAGCGCCGCAGTCGGCGTGGAAAACGCCCACGATCTTGCGCTTACCCACGGCGGCCTTGACCTGGTGCATCATCACGTCGAGGTTCTTGAAGATGCGTTCCTCGTCGCGGCGCATAAGCGCCAGCCGCGTTCCCGTCTCGCAGGTGACGGGCAGCAGGAGCGTGCCGTCGGGCAGCATGCTGGTGATGGCGCGCAGGAGGTGGGAGTCGCCGTACTCCGCGGCGACGCGCGGCGAGAGCTTCACGCCGACCGCGCCCGGCGGGATCGTGTCGCCCGGCTGGGCGGTGGGCGGCAGACCGAGATTGCGCGTGAAGACGCGCCACGCGGGCTCGCCGCCGATCTCGTGCACGCGGTTCCCGGTGGCGCGCGTGACCGTCATCTCCACGCCGGAGGGCACGAAGCCGTGGGAGCCTTGGGTGTAGACCTCGAGGGTCGGGTCGAAGAATCCGATCAGGACGGCCGCGTGCTCGCAGACGCGGTCGTCGACGAACTGGTAGCTGGCGATGCCCTTCATGTTGTCCGCCGACGTGCCGCCGAAGATGGTCACGTTGGGGCCGAGCACGGACTCGATGCCCTCGATCGAGCGGTCGCAGTCGATGTCGAGGCCCGAGGCGAGGTACATGACGAAGCGCGGCTGCCCGCGCCGGGCGACGAGGTCCCGGGCCAGCTTGGCGGTCTGCTCGAGGGAGTTGGAACCGTCGACGTGCTCCGCCACGGTCATCCCGACCTCCTCCTCAGGCCCCCAGATCATCATCAGGGCGAGTGCCCGCATGCTCTCGTTGGCACCCTCGCGTCCGATCACGCCGGCGCAGGTGCAGCCCACGATCCGGGCCATCGGGCACAGCTTGCGGACCGCGCCGAGCACGACCGAATCGTCGTGGCCCATGGTCATGTGGAACACGACCACTTGGCAGTCTCCGGCGGAGCGGCCCGTGCTGGCGGCGCGGATGGCCTCTTCTACGGCCCGGATGGTGTCGACGGTGCCGGTGGAGGCTGAGGTGAAGCTGAGCATCGGGGGCCTCCAGAAGGACCGCTAGTTCAAATGTGTAACAAATGAAATATCCCACGATGCGTCGGGTTCCGTCAATCGCATCTCGCACACCCGCCCGACGCATTTTAGCGGCGCTTCTGAAGTCAGGAGGCCGTTGGAGGGCCAGCAAGGGCCTTTCGAGCGTCCCGAAGGCTCTTGGAAAAATTGAAACGTGCTGGCGTGCGGCCGTTGTCGCGGCTCAGCGCAGCTCAAAAATCTCGATCACCGGTCCGACCGTCCGGGCGCGCAGCACCCGCGCCGTCACATGGGGCCAGCCCTCGGCTTCGACGTCTTGGTCCCAGAGCTGGTGGTCCGTGAAGTTCGGATCGCGGTCAGGCGAGAGCCGCGCCAGCGGGGTCCCGATTCGGCGCAGGGACTCGACGATGCGCGCCCGCTCGGGGCTCTGCTGGCTGTCCACGGTGTAGACAACGTAGAGCCCCGGCCCGTGGGAGCGCACGAAGCGATCGAGCTTCTCGTCGCTCTCGAGCGCGCCGAACTCGGGCTTTCCGGTGATCCAATACAGACGGTAGAGCGGCGCGCTGCGGCGCTCGTCGGCGAGGCGGTTCTGGTAGCGCGACCACGGGCTGAAGAAAGCCGCGTGACCCTCGGGGTAGCGCAGGCTCTCGACGGTGCGCATCAGGGGCACGTCGAGCGGCGGCAGCACGAACACGGGCTGCGCAGCCGGCTCGGTCACGCGCGCGCGGATCCACTCGGCCGCGTCGTCGAGCGTCGAGCCCTGCCCGCGCATCCACGACATTTTTGTCGAGGCCGCGAGCGGCACGGCGAGCAGCGCGAGGGCGGCCACCGCGGCGAGGCGCGTGCGCGCGGCGAGGCTCGCCACGCCCCACGCCGCGAACGTCGCGAGGTAAGGCAGGAGCGGCAGGAGGAAGCGCTCGTACGTCTGGTTGAAAAGGCCCGCGAGCAGCAGGTAGGGCGCGACGTAGGACAGCACGACCCAAAGGTCGCCGCGTTCGATCGTGCCCGAGCCGCGCCGCAAGGCCCACACAAGCAGCGCGAGCGCGAGCAGCAGCGTGAGGACGGGCTCGTAGAACCACAGCGTGCGACCGAGGCGCAGGAAGCCCGTGCCGTCGAAAGGCAGGTCCCGCAGCACGCTCTGCGTCGCATCATCGCCGGCCATCGCCTGCCGAGCGGCCTCGTCGAAGTAATACCAGTAGAACACGCGGAACGCCGCGAGCGCCGCGCCGCCCACTAGCAGGATGCGCCAGTCGAACCAGCGGCGGTCCTTGCGCGCGAGCTGCGCGACGGCGATCGGCGCGAGCACCGCGAGGCCGTTGTGCAGCGTGCCGACGGCGAGGGCGGTCCACAGCGCGGTCGCGAGATAGGGTGCCCACCCCGGCGAGCTTCGCAGCCACAGCGCGCTCGCGACGGCGCAGGCGGAGAACGCGATCACGGCGCCGTGCGCGCGTGCTTCCTGCGAGAAGAACACGTGCAGCAGGCTCGTCGAGACCAATGCCGCCGCGAGAAGGGCCCATGGCGGCTCGACGAAGCGGCGCGCGATGAAGAACGTCGCAGGCACGATCAACACCGACAGCACGGCGACGAGCGTGCGCAGGTCGAGCCACACACGCGCCGCAGCCTCGAGATGCTCCTCCAGCGTGCTCGGACCGGGCGGCGGCTCGAGCGTCGCGTCGGAGAGCGGCGCCGTGGCGTGCGCGAGCAGCGATGGGTACTGGCAGGCGCTGAGCGCGCGGTCGAGCTTGACCTCGCCCTCGCGCAGCATGCGCGCGTGATCGGCGATGAACGTGTCGGCCTCCTTGAGGCACGGCACGCCGAAGCCGACGCCGTAGACGCGCACGGCGAGCGTCCACAGCGTCAGGGCGACGAGCGCCCAAATCACGCGCGTGGACTTCATCGCGCCCTAGAGCTTGGGAATGTCTCGCAACAGCCGCACGCGCGTCACCTGCAGCACGTCGACCTGCACATCGCGCTCCTGCACGTCGATGCCGTAGGTCGCGGACTCGCGAATGTGCTGCTCGCGCACCGCGGCGTCGGGAAGGTCGCGTACGTCGCAATCGTGCAGCAGGGCCGTGAAGGCGCTCGCGCTGTCGAAACGACCGATGTAGAGCCGACCTTTCGCGGTCTCGACCACGATGTTGATGCCGTGCGGGGCGTCATGGATGTTCATGCTGACGGAGTCTATCCTGCGAGCGGAGGCAAGGGCATGAAGCTGCCGGGCAAGGGATTCATCTGGTGGAATGGCAAGCTCGTCCCCTGGGAGCAGGCGCAAGTCCACGTCGCGACCCACGCGCTGCACTACGGCTCCAGCGTGTTCGAGGGCCTGCGCGGCTACCCGGCGCACGGCTGCGTCTCCGCCGTGATGCAGCTGCGCCCGCACATGCGCCGCATGGTGCAGTCCTGCCGCATCGTCAACCTGCCGCTGCGCTGGAGCGAGGATGAGCTGTGCGAGGCCGTGCTCGCCACGGTGCGCGCCAACGGCTACGCCTCGTGCTACATCCGCCCGCTCGCGCTGCGCGGCTACGGCCAGCTCGGCGTCGATCCGACGCACTGCCCGGTCGACATGACCGTGATCGTGATCGAGCACGGCGCGCACTTCGGCGTCGAGGCCGCGGAGAAGGGCATCGACATGGGCACCTCGAGCTGGCGTCGCATGGCGCCGGACACCTTGCCCGCGATGGCCAAGAGCGCCGCGAATTACCTCAACTCGCAGCTCGTGATCCTCGAGGCGCGCGCCAACGGCTTCGCCGACGGCATCGCGCTCGACGCGCAGGGGCACGTGAGCGAAGGCAGCGGAGCGAACGTGTTCGCGGTCGTCGACGGCGTGCTGCACACGCCCAACATCGGCAGCTCGATCCTGCAGGGCATCACGCGCGGTTGCGTGGCCCAGCTCGCGCGCGAAGCCGGGCTCGAGGTGCGCGAGGTGACGATGCCGCGCGAGCTGCTGTACTGCGCGGAAGAGCTCTTCATCTGCGGCACCGCCGCGGAGATCACGCCCGTGCGCTCGCTCGACCGCAAGCAGGTCGGCGCCGGCGCGCGAGGGCCGGTCACCACGCACCTGCAGGCCGAGTTTCGCGCACTCGTGACGGGCGCGAAGCCCGACCGCCACGGCTGGCTCGTGCGCGTCTAGTCGAGCCGCGCGGCTACTGGCACAGTCCGAAGCGCAGCGCGTCGGTCAGGCTCGTCTGGAAGGGGTCCGCGGGATCGCGGCTCCAGAACTGGCCCGTGACAGTGTCGCCGACGGCGAAACGCGCCGGATTGGCACGCATTTCCGCGTTGAAGTCGAGGCCGAACAAGCCGCTGCAGTCGTTGCCGCCGAGGACGCCGCCCGAGCTCAGGATCGCGCTGCGCTGCCGCGGCGCCGCGATGCACATCGTTCCGCCTTGGAACGGCTGCGCGACGGCTCCCGAGAGGCTGTAGAAGAACAGGCCCAACTTCTGGTTGAGCACGTCGATCGCGCCGACGGAGAAGCCCGAGCCAGCGACCGTGCTCGGCGTGCCGGAGGCGAGGATCCTCGGCACGCACCCGAGGCTGTTGGTCTTCGCGGTGCAGTAGATCGAGAGCGAGCAATCCGTCAGCGAGAGCGTGCGCGGCGCGCTGACGGTCCTGTTGCCGGCTGCGTCGGTGAAGGCGAGTTCGTAGACGAGCGCCTTGCCAGCGCCGCCCGACGTGTCCGCGAACCGGAAGCGATAGAGCTGACCGCCCGAGAGCTGGCCCGCGATGGTAGTGGCGCTGCCGGTCACCGTGATGGTGCCGCCGAAGTCCGCCGGCTGCACGGTGTACGCGTAGGTGCCCGGCGTCACGAGCACGATGTCCGCCATGCCCGCGCCCGGCACCGTCACGGTGTGGTCGTAGGGCGCGTTCGTGAAGCGCACGGTTTGCGTGCCCGAGATCGCCGTCATGCGCACGATCCCGCCCGCAGGGATCGTCACCGCGGCGTCCGAAAGCCCGCTGGTGCTGATCAGCACGCTCTCGACCGTCGTCTGCGTGCGCACGACGTAGCGCGCGCTCGCCGCGATCCAGTTGAGACCATTGTCGAGCACCTGGTCGCGAACCTTCGCATGCACCCTCCAGGGGCCCGCAGGCAGCACCGTCGCGGGCTCCCTCGTCGCGACGATCACTGGCTTGCGCGTGTCCACGAGCCCGGTGTTGCGATAGACCTTGTTGGCCCACTGCGCGCTGCTCCCCTCGCCCTGCGCGGTGACGATGTCGTAGCGTCCATCGTTGTCGAGGTCGGCGACCGTGGCGTCGAGCGTCGGGTCGCTGAGCGCGGTGATGATCGCCGCGCCGGCGTTGGTGAAGTTCCCGCTGCCGCCGTTGGTCCACAGCGTCTCACGCGTGTTCGAGAGCGAGCCGACGACCACGTCGTAGTCGCCGTCGATGTCCCAGTCGAAGAGGCAGATCTCGTTGTCGTCGTTGCCGTCGGTGAGCGCGGTGAGCGCCGTGAAGCCGAGCGAACCCGACGGAGCGAGGTTGTTGCGGATCGCACCCTCGGCGAACGAGGACGAGCTCACGAGGAACAGGTCGAGGTCGCTGTCGCCGTCGAGATCGCCAACCTCGCCCGCATACGTCGAGGCCGAGTTCGAGGGAATCGTGGCCGTCGTGGTCGCAAACGTGCCACTGCCGTTGTTGAGCAGCACATAGTGGTTCGTGCCGCCGTTCGCGGCGCGCGTCAGGCCGATGAAGTCGAGGTCCCAGTCGTTGTCGAGATCGGCGAGATGCGTCTCCATCTGCGCCGACTTCGTCGGACCAGCCGACATCGCGGCGGCGGTGTACGTGAACACGCCCGCACCGTTGTTGAAGTACACGCGCGGCCGACGCGCTGCCGTGCCGAGGTAGGCGTCATTGAGCACGAGGTCGAGATCGCCGTCGTCGTCGATGTCGCCGAACTGCCCGCCGCCGGAACTCACGGCCGTGGTGAAGCCGCGCGTCGCGCTCTCCATCGTGAAGAAGCCCGGATTCGCGGCGCCGCGATTGATGTAGAGGAACGGCACGTCCGTGTCCCACGCGTTGCACACGAGCGCGTCGATCCAGCCGTCGCCGTTGACGTCGCCGGTGATCACGGCCTTGGCGTTGGAGAGCCGCGTGCCGAGCCGCGCCACGCTCTCGTCCGTGAACGACAGCGTGCCGCTCGGCACGAGCTGGTTGAGGAGCAGCACGTTCTGGCGCTTGGTGCCCGCGACGTTGAAGCCCTCGCCGTCGGCGAAGAACAGGTCGAGGTCGCCGTCGCGATCGACGTCCGCGGCCTCGACGCCTTCCGTCCAGCGCGGCGTGCCTGGCAGGAGCCCGACCTGGTGCTGGAACTGCTGGGCGGTGGCGAGTGCGACGAGTGCGAGCGCGTGGGGGAGGTGCAGCATCGAGACGTCCGGACAATAAGCGGGGCCCGCGCACGGCTGGGCCCCGCTTGGACTCGCGAAGCGCAGGCCGGGTCCCCGCGAATGAAAATAGCCCACTCGCCGCGGTTCAGGGGAGGAAAGTGACCTTGATCGCGCTGGAGACGTTGGAGCCTGTACCGCAGGGGCCCGTCGAGTCGCGGTACCAAGTCTGGAAGTAGATCGTGTCGCCGGCCGAGATCGTGCCGGAGGCGCCGAAGCGCGCGAGCGAGAGCGCTGCGATGCCGGGTCCGAGCGCGAAGCCGCCGGTTGCTCCGGAGCTCTTGGTCGCGTGGCGCAGCACGGGCAAGTTGATGCAGCGCAGGCCGTCGTAGAAGGTCGTCGGCCGACGCGAGGAACGGCCCATGTAGACCATGCCCTGCACGTTGAGCGGCAGCTGCGTGGTGGTCAGCACGAGGTTGTCGAGCGCGACGCCGACCGAGCCGCCGCTCTGGATGTTGGAGAGCAGGCGCCCGCCGACGCCCGTCGAGTTGGCGCAGCCCGCGCTCGCGTCGCTGTTGGTGCAGCTCGGCTTCGAGCCCAGCGCGCACATGCAGTACTCGACGACCTTGTCCTCACACTCGTCGGGAATGCCGTTGAAGTTCGTGTCCTGCGAGGAGCCGAAGGCGATGTCGGCCGAGTCCTCGATCCCGTTCTCGTTGCAGTCGAAGATGGGCAGTTCCTCGAAGTCGGCGGCATCGAGGTCGTCGCCGTCCTTCAGGCTGTCGCCGCGCTCCGTGCGCAGGCCGAGCGACTCGGCGGAGAAAAAGATGGCCGGATTCTGGTTCAGGCCGCCCGCGACCGGCGGCAGCAGCAGGTCGCCCGGCTGGATCGGCGCGCCGAACAGGCTGTCGGGCTGGTTGATGATGGCCGAGCCGCGGCGCACCGAGAACACCAGCATATCCGTCGAGCCGTTGGTCCAGTCGTAGGGCACGAGCGAGCGCTGGTAGACCCCGTCGCCGTTGTCGGCGAGCACCAGCGCGTCGAGGTCGTCGGTGCCGACTCCGAAGCGATCGAGACCGAGCTGCGAGGCCGTCGCGAAGTGCACCACGGCGCTCGCGCCGACCGTGCGCTTGAGCACGTCCGCGCTCGAGAATCCATTGGCCGCGGCAGAGCCGGAATTCGAGACCTGATTCGTGCGGTCGAGGAAGGTCGAGTCGAGCGAGAAGTACACCACCGGAGCTGTGGTGAGCTCGGTGCCGATTTCGAGCGCGTCGAGGTTGTCCCCCGCATAGGGGAACGGGGCGTTGGTGTTGCGCGGCTCGAGCAGTCCGAGGCCCGGGCCCGTGAACGAGTTGGCGCTCGGCAGGCCGTTGCCATCGAAAACCGCGGTGTTGTTGCGCGGCGCGAAGCCGGGACCGAGCGGCGGGCTCGGAAGGTTCACGTCGCCGAACACGTCGGCGCAGGCCTCGAACACGCCCGGACCGAGCGGCGGCACGGTCGGGTTGCCCTGGTTGCGCACGCTGGCGTGCGGCGGGTTCTGGGGTGTGGCCGGGTGGCCCGAGGCCCACTCGTCGACGGAGAACAGGATGCGCGGGCGTCGCGGCGGGTTGAGCCGGAAGAGCGCGTCGTCGCCGCCGGAGAGCGCGTCGACGTCGATCTGGCACGAAGTGCCGCCGACATGGCCGAGGCAGTTCGCGTAGCCCTGCAGGAAGAGGCTGCTGCCCGGGAGCACGACCTGCGGCGTTTGGATCACGCCCATGGCCGCGTTGCCCGGTGAGAGCACGTCGCCTTCGGTCATCGGCCGCGGCACGCTCGACGAGTCGAGCCGCGAGACGCTCTGGCTCTTCCAGTCGATCGAGTACTGCACCGGCGTCTGGGCCGAGGCCGCGGTCGCGAGCAGCGATGCGACCGCCATGCGCAGGGCCACGCGGCGCAGGTGCGCGGCGCGATCGCGGGGTTGGCTGGCGGTCCGTGTCATGGCGTCGTCTTTCGCTCGGGAAGGGGCTCAGAGCCGCATTCGGGGCCCGGGGGGCTCGCCGACGGCTTTGTAAGCCTACCGGATCCCTTTCAGGCTGCCGGGTGCGCGGCGAACTTCGGCCACTTCCAAGTGCCCGAAGCCCCGAAGGCTGGACAGGAGAGACGGAAAAAAAGGCCCGTGGGTTCGATGCGGCCGGCCCTTCAGGGCGTGAGTGCCACGCGCAGGCCAAAGGCGCCGCTGCGGTTGCCTGGACGGACGGCGACGCGCACCGAGGCGCGGCAGTGGGTGCCCATGAAGTACCACGAGCCTCCCCGCAGGACGCGCAGCTTGCCGCGCTCGGGGCCCTTGGGGTCGTTCGCGCCGGTGGTGTGCTTCAGGTACTCGATCTCGGTGTACCAGTCCTCGCACCACTCCCAGACGTTGCCGAGCATGTCGTGGAAGCCGAGCGCGTTGGCGCGCCGCAGGCCGACCGGGTGCGTGCCGCCCTCCGAGTTGCCCTCGTACCAGGCGATGTCGTCGATGGGCCCGTGGTGCGGATCGGTGCTCCCCGCACGCGCCGCATATTCCCCCTCGGCCTCGCTCGGAAGGCGCAGGCCAGCGCCCGCCACGGACAGGAAGCCCTCCGGACCGCGCGTATCGAGCCAGCTGATGCGCTCGACCGGGTGGCGAGGGTTCGTCGTGCGCGCGGGGTTGGCGCCCATCACGCGCTGCCACTCCTCCTGCGTCACTTCGTAGCGACCGAGGTAAAAGGGCTGGGTCAGTCGCACGCGGTGCGCCGGCTTCTCGTCCCCGGAGGCGGCCCCGTCTCCTTGGGATGCGCCTCGGCGGTAGTCGCCCGGCGGCACGAGCAGGAGCTCGACGCCGGAGGCGTCGTGGCGCACGCGCCACGGCCAGCCGCTCTCGACGATGCGCTCGCGCCAGCGCGGGTCGAGGATCACGAGGGGGTCTGGTGCCACCTCGAGCACGGTGGCCCACGCCAGGCGCGGGTCCTCGAGCCGCACGAGCACGGGCTTCGGCTCGGCTGCGCGCGGCTCGCTCGCGATCGGAATCGACAGGCCGCCGGCGTGCACCGCATCGAAGTCGGCCGCCACGCGCACGCCGATGTAGCCCGCGCGCAGGCCTTCCCACTCGGGCAGGCGATTCGAGACTCGGCAGCCTTCGCTCTCGGCGGCCCAGGATGCGCCGCGGAGGGTGCGCTGGGTTCTCGAGCGCGTGCCGCTGCGACCGGGCTCGGACTCGTAGGGCTCTTCGCACCACTCGGACACGTTGCCGAGCACGTCGCACAGGCCGAAGGCGTTGGCAGCCTTCTGGCCGACGCCGTGGGTGCGCGCCGCGGAGTTGTCCACGTGCCACGCCACCTGCTCGAGAGCGCCGTGGCGCGGGTTCTTGTTGCCCGCGCGCGCCGCGTACTCCCATTCGCACTCGCTCGGCAGTCGCAGGCCACCGCCCGCGTGGGCGAGGAAGCCCTTCTGGCCCCGCAGGTCGGTCCAGCTGATGCCGTCGACAGGCAGGTTCTCCTCGCCCCGGAACGAGCTGGGGTTGGCGTGCTCGACGCGGACCCACTGGCCTTGAGTGACCTCGCAGCGACCGAGGTAGAAGCCCTGCTCGATCGCGACCGTGCGCACCGGGAGCTCGTCGTTCTGGGCCGCTCCGTCGCCGGGAGAGGCTCCGCACTCGAAGCTGCCGGGCGGGATCAGCACCAACTCGATGCCCGTGCGCCGGTGGCGGACCTTCCACGGACGACCGCAGTCCGCGATCGCGCGCCGGATCTGGGCGTCGGGCACCGCGAGCGGGTCCGGCGCGAGCTCGAGCACCAGGTAGGGCTCGACTTCCAGCGGGACCGTCGCGGTAACGCGCTGGACGCCCGTGGCGCAGCTCGCCAACCAGAGGCCAGTCACCAGGGACAGAAGGAAAGCGGGGGAGCGGGAAAACGGCATCTTGCCGTATCGACGCGGCCCGATGGGACCATGTAGCAGCGAGCCGATCCAAATAATGGATCGGCCTCCGGGGCGGGCTCCGCACGGACGAAGCGAGCGGGACCCCCGTCGCTGGCACGGGAGTCCCGCTCGGCGGGGTCGAGAGGGCCGACGGTCCTCAGGGCACGAAGGTCGCCCGCACCGCGTTGGAGAGGTTGGAACCGTTGCCGCAAGGGCCGATCGGGTCGCGGTACCAGCTCTGGAAGCCGAACACCGCTCCCGGGACGATCCAGTTGACCGCCGGGAAGCTCGCCAGCGTGGTGGCGGCGAGGCCGGGCCCGTAGGTCGCCGTCCCGGTGGCGCCGGAGCTCTTGGGCGCGAAGCGCGAGATCGGCCCGAGCAGGCAGCGCCGTCCGTCGGCGAAGGGCAGCGGCGCCGAGAGGGTGCCGCTCATCGTCAGCAACAGCTGCTTGTTGGTCGGCAGCTGCGAGGTGGTGAGCACGAGGTCGTCCGCCGCCACGCTGGTCGAGCCGCTCGGGGCGAGCTGGGCACCGAGGCCGGTCGAGTTCTTGCAGCCCGCGCCCGGGTCATTGTTGCCGCACGGCCCCATGGGCGCCGGGCAGAAGCAGAACTTGCCGTACAGCGCGGGCGGGTTGCACACGTCCGGGATGCCATCGTTGTTGACGTCCGGCATGCCGCCCGTGCGGATGTCGAGCGCGTCCTCGATGCTGTTGCCGTTGCAGTCGAAGAACGGCGAGGTCGGCAGCTCGAGTGCGTCGAGCTCATCGTTGCGGTTCACCGTGCCCTGACGCACCGTCGCCAGACCGAGGTTCTCGGCCGCGATGAAGATGCCCGGCATGAGGGAGAGACCGCCGGGCACCGGCGGCACGAGCACGTCGCCCTCGCTGATCGGGATGCCGAAGATACTGTCGGTGCGCCCGATGACCGCCGAGCCACGGCGTACGGAAAACAGCAGCAGGTCCTGCCCCATGTTCCAGTCGTAGGGCGAGAGCGAGCGCTGCCAGCCGGGCATGTTGTTCTCGCAGATCACCAGCGCGTCCAGATCGTCCGTGTTGGGGCCGAACAAATCGAGGCCGAGCTGGTTCGCCGGCGCGTACAGCAGCGGCAGATTGTTCGGCACGGGCGTCACGAGCACGTCCCCGCCGACGAAGCCGTGGGCCCCGGCCGTGTTGCTGCCGGGGATCCCCGTCGACGGGTCGACGAGCCCCGCATCGAGCGAGAAGAAGTAGCCCATCACCGGCCAGCCCTGCGCGATCGGCAGCCAGCTCGCGAGCGCGTCGAGATCGTCGCCGGAGGCCGGCAGCGTGGGCCCCGGGAAGGTCGGCTCTTGCAGGCCGACGCCGCGGTAGCGGAAGGCGCTCGCGCCCTGCAGGCCATCACCGTCGAGTGCGGCGGTCGAGCCCGGGAGCGGCCCGCCGAAGGGCGGCAGCGGACCAGCGCCGAGGGCGAGGCTCACCAGCACGTCCGCGGCGCTCTCGCCGAGCGGCGCCTCGCTGGTGATGCTCGGCGGCACGGGGGCCGCGAAGCCGACCGCGAACGGGTCGACAGAGAGGTAGAGGTGGCGGATCGGCAGGTTGGGCTGCAGGAGCTGCGCGCGGCCGCCGCACAGCGCGTCGACCTCGATACCGCACGGCGTTCCGCCCGCGTGGCCCATGCAGCCGGCATGCTGGAAGAGACCGAGGTGCGGCGGCAGCGGCACGAACGCCGGACCGGCCTTCGCGAGGACCGCGGGCCTCGGCGCAGGCCCAAACTGCGGATAGGTACTCGGCGCGGGCGCGAACAGCAGGTCGCCCTCGGTGATCGGCAGGCCGAACAGTGAATCCGGGGTGCCGACGGTCGGGCTCTTCCAGTCGATGGAGAAGACCGGCTGGCGGCTCTGGGCGGAGGCACTCGCGGCCACGGCTAGGGCGGCGAGGAACGTGAAGGGGAGGGCGCGCTGCATGATGGGCTCCATCGGTTCGAGGGGTGACGGCGAGTCGCTCGCTCGCTGTGCTCCCAAGGGACCGCGCACCAAGGCGGCGGACAGCAATCCCGAAAAAACTCAGCCGCTGACGAAGAGCGCCTCAAGGCCGTGGAAGTGCCATGTGTCGCGCCAGCGGGGCGTGCGAGTGATCCGCAGCTGCGGCAGACGCTCGAAAAGCACCTCCAGCGCGACCTCGAGTTCGAGTCGCGCGAGCGGGGCACCCACGCAGACGTGGATGCCGGCCCCGAAGCTCACGTGCGGGTTGGGGCTGCGCGTGGCGTCGAAACGCTCCGGCTGCGGGAAGCGCGCGGGGTCGCGGTTGGCGGCGCCCAGCAGGAGTCCGATCCGCTCGCCCTTGCGGAAGCGATGCCCCGCGTACTCGATGTCGCCGAGCGCGTAGCGCGTGAACATGTGCAGCGGCGCGTCGAAGCGCAGTGCCTCCTCGCAGTGTCCCGCCGGATTCGCGCACAACGCGGCCCTGGTGTCGGGCACGTGCTCGAGCAGCGCGAGCGTGCCATTGCCGATCGCGTGGACGGTGGCCTCGTGGCCGGCGTTGAGCAGCAGGATCGACGTCGTGACGAGCTCGTCCTCGCCCATGCGCTCGCCCTGCGCGTCCTGGGCGGAGAGCAGCTGCGAAAGGAAGTCGTCAGCCGGCTGTCGACGGCGCTCGGCGATCAGGCCGCGCATGTAGGCGCTGAACTCGACCGTCGCGGCGACCGTGCGGCGCTCGACCTCGGTGTCGCGACGCGTCTGGTAGATCGCGACCATGTCGTGCGACCACGCCAGCAGGGCAGGCGCCATCGCGCGCGGAACACCCAGAAAATCCGCGATCACGAGCACGGGGATCGACGTCGCGTAGCGCGCGAGCAGGTCGAACTCGCGCTCGCCCGAGAGCTGGTCGAGGAGCTGGTGCGCGAGGGCCGCGATGCGCGGGCGCAGTGGCTCGACGCGGCGCGGCAGGAATGCGTTGCTGACGAACGCGCGCAGGCGCGTGTGGCGCGGCGGTTCGAGCTCGAGCAGCGAGTGGCGCTCGAATTCGTGGAACGGGGCGAGCCCGGGTGCGGGATCGGGCCAGCCGAGTTCCGCGCGCGTGGCGACGTGCAGGACGTCGCGGCCAAAGCGTCGGTCCCGCAGCAGCGCGTTCACGTCCTCGTGGCGAGCGGCACACAGGAGCCCGAGCTCGTCCCAGTGGACGAGGGGCCCCGCGCGCCGCAGCTCGTCATAGGCCGGGTAGGGGTTCGCGTAGAACGCGGGATCGCGCGGGTCGATGTGCACGCTTGGAGGGATAGCGCCCCGCGCCTCCCTGCTCAACGACCGGATTGGCACTCGTCGGGCACGCCATCTCCATCGAGATCGGACGAGGTGCCGTTGGCGATGTCGATCGCGTCCTCGATGCCGTTGCCGTTGCAGTCCAGCCCGGCGGCGACGGCGTAGGTGCCGCTCGGCGCGCAGGCGCGGGCCACAAGCGAGAGCGACACGATCGCGCAGGCGATCCACAGCGGCAGGCAGCGCACTAGAAGGATGTGCATGACGGGCCCCCTGCCATGCAAGTGGCGCCAGCGACGCGAACTGGACCGCGCTCTCGCTTCTTCTCGGCAGGCGCTCAGCGGAAGGGCAGCGGAGCCGCAAAGCGCCGCTCGCGCTCCTGCTCCCATGGGAACAGTTCGCGCGGGGCGCGCGCGCGAGCGGCGGAAGTCGGGTCGACCGGCCAGATGTGCGCGCTGCCATCGGCGCAGCCCGAGATGACGCGCGGCTCACCGTCGTCGCGGCTGAAGGACGAGCAGGTCACCGCAGCGGGGAAGTCCGTGCGCCGCGCGACGGGCTCGCCGGTCACGGACTCGCGCACATACACGCTGCGGTCCTGCGAGCAGGTGAGCGCGAGGTCCGCGAATGGGTGGAAGTCGCCCCCGGTCACCGGCGCAGTGTGGATCACCCGGTCGACGATCGGCCTGCCGCTCGCGAGGTCGAGCGTGCGCACGACCCCGCGTCCGACCGCGCCGATGGCGAGCAGCAAGCCGCCGCCGCTGTCGAAGTGCAGCTCGCGCGCGAGGAACAGATCCTTCGCGGGCCGCAGCGGCTCGCTCCCGCCGAAACCGAAGAACAGCAGGTGCCCGTCGGCGCAGGCGAGGGCGAGCTCGGAGCCATCGGGCCGCGAGGCGAGCTCGAGCGCCTCGGCGCCGTTACGCGCCGCCTTCCATGAGCTGCGCGGAAGCTGCGTGACCACCCCGAGCTCGATCCACGAAAGCTCCTGCCCGTCATGGGCGAGCGCGCAACGGCCGGGGCCGACCCAGCCCAGCGCGCGCACGCCCGTGGCGAGCGGCTCGAGCTTCGCTCCGTTCCACAGCAGAGCCGCGCCGTCCTCGCGTCGCACGAGGAAGCGTCCTGTACGCGCGTGGGGCTCGAACATGAGCTCGCTCGCGTCGGGACCGGCGTCGGCGAAGGATTGAAAGCCGCTGTCGGCGGCGAGCCAGCCGACGCGACCGTCCCGCAGGATCGCGAGCGCGCGTCCATCGGGCGCGAAGCGCGCCACCGCAGCCTCTGCCCCGACCTCGCCCACCCGAGCGAGTTCAGTGCCGTAGGGATGCGCGCCGCGGCCGTCCGAGCGACGCGGTGCATGCCACAGGCGCGCGGTTCCGTCGAGCGAGACGGTCAGCGCCTGCTGCCCCGTCGGCGAGAGTTCGGCATGCGTGATCGCGTCCTCGTGACCTTCGAGCGTGAAGATGTCCGGCCGGTTCTCGCTCCACCACACGAGCGCGAACGGCGCGAGGCTGTGCGTGATCACGCGGCGACCATCGCGCATCCAGCGCGAGGTCACGGGGCGCACGCGCTCGCTCAGAGTGCGACGTGCTGTACCTTGCGGACTCCAGATCGCGAGACCCGGGTCGCGAGAGGCCGCGAGAATCGCACCGTCGACTCGCGAGATGTCGAGCGACTGCACACGGTCGCCGAGCGAGGTCGCCAGCACGCTCGCGGTGCGCGTCGAGAGCTCCCAGCGCAGCGTGCGCGCCGCGCCGCCGGGTGTGTCGGTGCCTACCACGAGGGAGAGGCCGTCGAGCGAGAAGCGCACGCACGACAGCGGCGAGTCGTGTTCGAGCGGCGCACCCGCAGGTTCGCCCGAGGGCAGGCGCCAGAGTCGCACGGTGCCGTCGAGCGATGCCGTGGCGGCGAGCATGCCATCGGGTGATACGTCGCTGTCGGCGATGGCGTCGGCGTGGCCTTCGAGTGTGGCCAGCAGCTTGCCATCGCGCGCGTCGAGGAGCAGCGCCACGTTCGAGCGCAGCGCGCTCGCACGCGCGAGCTGGGCGCTGCTCGCGAGCAGCCAGCGGCCTTGCGCGTCCCCGCACACCCGGTTGAAGCGCTCCGGCGGGAGCTCGATCGTGGCGCGCACGGCTCCACTCTCGAGATCCACGAACACGCCCCGCCCGTTGCGTGCCAGCGCCACGGCAGTGCGCTGGCTTGGAACTACCTCGAGCGCGGCCCAGCTCGCTCCCAGTCCATCGATCCGTGAGCGCGCGGCGCCATCGACGAGCGAGTGCAGCGTCAGCGCGGGCTCCGACGATGCGAACAACGCCGTGTCGCTCTCGATGCTGCAGCGCACGAACTCGAGCGGCGAGCGGGAGACCACGAAGTCGAGCACGCGCTTGCGCTCCTCGACGTTCCACACGCAAGCGGTGCCGTCGACGAGCGCGCCCACCACGCGCTGTCCATCCGGCGCTGGATCGAGATCGGCGACGATCTGGGTGTTGGGAGTCGTGAGCAGGAGGTCGAGCCAGCACTGCTCGAGTGCGGCGAACAGCGTCGAGCGCGTCGCGTAGCCGGGAGAGCGATCGACAGCCCGCAGCCCGAGCGCGAGCGCCGCTGCGGGATCGTCCGTGAGCAAGTCCGCCGAGCGCATGGCGAGATAGCGACCGAGCACGTTGTCGAGTGCCGCGTCCTCGCGCTGGCGAGCCCCGAGCTCGCGCTGCAGCGCGTCGCTGCGCTCCCGCTGGGCTTGACCTTCGCGTTCGAGCGCGGCCCGCTCGCGCTGACCGAGGTAGGTCACTCCGCCGAGAGCGAGCACGACGCCGCCGAGCGCCACCGCCAGCGCCGGATGGCGCTGCGCCCAACGCCGCAGCTTGAGCAGTGCGCTGGCGGGACGGGCACGGATCGGCTCGTAATCGCGAATCCGCCGCAGGTCTTCCGCCAACTCCAGCGCGCTTGCGTAGCGTCGCTGCACGTCCTTCTCGAGTGCCGTCTCCAGCACGACGGCGGTGTCCTCGCCGTGGACGCCGAGCCTGCCGCGCGGATTCGGCAGCGGTTCCGTGCGGATCGCATGCAGAAGCGCCGCAACAGTCTCGCCGAAAAATGGCCGATGCAGCGTGAGCGCCTCATACAAGCTCGCGCCGAGCGACCAGACGTCGCTGCGGCGATCGACGCCGTGAGAGGAGCCTTCGATCTGCTCGGGCGACATGTACGCCGGCGTGCCGAAGACCTCACCCGAGAGCGTGCGCTCATGCAGCTCCGCGTGCTCGTCGCGAGCCTGTCCGAAGTCGAGCAGCACGGGCTCGCCGGAACGAGTCACCATGACGTTGCCCGGCTTGATGTCGCGGTGCACGACGCCGGCCTCATGCGCGGCGTGGAGACCGCGCGCGGCACGCTCGAAGAATGCGAGCACGCGACGCAGCTCGACCGGAGTGCGCGGGGGCAGCGGCAGGGGCTCGTCCGCGCCCCGCGCACCCGCGCGTGCGCGCGCGATCACGCTCGCGAGCGTCTCACCGTCGACGGCACGCATCGCGATGTACGGAGGCTCATGGTCGACCTGCGCCTCGAACACCGGGCAGATCGACGGATGCTCGAGTCTCGAGACGACTTCCGCCTCGCGCTGGAAGCGGCGGCGGCGATCGGCGGAGAGCAGCGCGAAGCTCGACGGCATGAACTTCAGTGCGACCTGGCGCGCGATGCGCGTGTCCTCGGCAAGCCACACCGCGCCCTGCCCACCGCTGCCGAGTTCCTTCAGGAGCCGGTAAGGTCCGATGCGACGCTCGTCCACGGCCGCGCACTCCGCCTCCGGCCTCGGACCTTGGACGAGACTCTCGTACTCGCGCGTGAGCGCCGCATCGCGACCGGGATAGCGCGCGCGGTAGTGCTCGAGCGGCAGGCGGCGACCCTTCTCCCGATCACGATGGAACTCGTCGACAAAGTCGAACAGGTCCGCATCTTCGAAGTCGTGGGTGCCGCTCACACCTCGATTCTAGTCGCGCAGGGGGCTCGAACGGCAGCGTGGTAGCATCTCGTCCCACATGGCCCCCGAGCGCCGCAGCCCCGACGATCCCGAGCGCATGGACACGCGCGAGCTCGCGCGGCAGGCGCATTCGGGCGACTCCGCACGCTTCGCCGAGCTCTACGAGCGCATCGCGCCGTCGCTGTACACCTGGGCCGAGCTCCGCATCCGGCCCGAGCTGCGCCAGTGGGTCGATCCCGGGGACGTGGTGCAGGAAGTGTGGTGTCGCGCATGGCGTGTCTTCGATACGTTCGACCCCGCGACGGTCAGCTTTCGTTTCTGGGTCTTCCGGATCGCGAAGAACGTGCTGCTGGAGGCGTTCCGCAAGCTCGACAATCCGGCCTTCAAGGCGCGCTCGCGCGACGGCGGATCCAAGGCGCTCGAATTGCTCGACGTGCCCGACAGCGCGACGGCCGTCAGTCGTCGCATCTCGAAGGACGAGTCGCTCAAGCTCGTGGCGAAGTGGGTGCAGTCGCTGGACGAGGAGGACCGCATGCTGCTGATCCACTACGGCATCGAGGGCCTCACGCAGGCCGAGGTCGCCGAGCGCCTGCAGCTGCCGCGCGAGACCGTGGCCAAGCGCTGGCAGCGCCTGTGCGCGCGCATCACCGAGCAGAAGCTGCCGCAGGAACTGTTCGCGGCGCTCGAGGCGAGCTGAGCGTTCGCTCGGCACGCGTTCGAGCGCGACCGCGAATTCCGTGCAGCTTGCCGAGCCCGCGGCGCTCGCCCAAGCCATGACGAGCAGGGTTGTCATGTCGCTCGCGTTCAGTTCGTCATCTCTGCGCTGATGCTCGCAGGCCCTGCACAGTCCGCGACGACGTGGTGGGTCGTCGTGGCGGCCGTACCCGGCGGCAGCGAATCGCAGCTAGCGCCTCCGCGCTCGATCCAGACCGCGATCTACCGCTCGCACGACCGGGACACGATTCTCGTGGCGCCCGGGATCAACCACGAGCGCCTCGGCTACGCGCTGCGCTCGATTCGCGTCGCGAGCATCGGTGGCGCGGCGTTCACGACCCTTCGCGGCAATGACGACGACTCCGTCGTGCGGCTGAAGGGCGGCTATCCGGTCCTCCAGGTTTTCACGTTCGAGAATGGCTCGGGCAATGTCGTGCCGGGTACTTGAAAGACGCGCGGTGGCGGTGTGCTGTTCGACGACACCGTTCACGGTGTGGTCCGGCGGTGCATCGTGCGCGGCAACTACGCGAGCGAGGGCGAGAGGATCGGCGCGCTGTTCGCGCAGGGTCGGGTGTGCGACACCTTGATCGAGCTCAACGCCGGTCCGAGCAAGCCTGGCTACTTCCAGCTGCTTCCTGGCTCGCCTTGCATCGACAGCGGCCACCCTGGGAGAGCCGACTCTGATGGCTCGCGCATCGAAGTGGGGGCTTTCCCGTTCGATCTCACGATCCCGCCTCTTCCGCTCGTCACGTGCGTCGCACCGCCACCATCGGAGGGTTGCGTGGCCGAGCTGAGGCTCGAGGGGTGCTCGCTGGCGCAGGGCGTACGGCTCTCGGCGCTCGGCTTGCCAGAGCGGCGCACCGCCTCGTTCGTCATGGGAACTGGGCGCGTCTCGCTTCCGGCCGGGAGCGGGAGCGGCTGCGTTGCTGCGCCGGGTGCCGCTCTCAGGTCGAATGCGCTGCCATTCGCACTGGCGCCCTGAGCCCGAGCGTCAGCGCTCCGGCGACGGCGGCGCAAGCGGCGCGTTGGGCGCTGGCGTGCCCGTGAGGCTCTCCAGAAACGCGACGAGATCCACAGCTTCCTCGCTGGAGAGGTGGAGAGGCTGGAGCACCTGCTCCTGATGATGGCCGACCTGCGTCGCGCCCTCGAGCGTCGAGTAGAAGCGCACGACGTCCGCGAGCGACTTCAGCTGGCCTTCATGCATGTAGGGTGCCGTGAGCGCCACGTTGCGCAGCGAGGGCGTGCGGTACTCGCCGAAAGCCTGGGGCGTGCGCTCCAGCGTCTCGAGCTCGAGCGCTTCCTCGCCCCCGGGCGCATCGCTGAACTCGCCCTGCGCGTTGAAGGGGTCGAGGTGCACGTGATCGATGCCCGCGTAGCGTGCCGGATCCTCGGGCTTGCCGCCCGTGAGCGGTGGGATGCCGATATTGTGGAACTCGCCGTCGGTGAAGGCGGGGCCTGAGTGGCACGAGCGGCAGTTTCCGCGACCGGCGAAGAGCGTCCAGCCGCGGCGCGCGCTCTCCGAGAGTGCCTTCGCATCGCCCGCGACGAAGCGATCGAACGGCGCGTCGCCGCTCACGAGCCTGCGCTCGAAGGCTTCGAGCGCCTTGCCGAAGTTCGCGGCCACGCGACTTGCGGCGCGCTGCTCCTCCGCGCTCATGCGCTTCCACGCCGCCGCGAGCTCCGAGCCCTCGTCGCCCGGGGCCGCGCGCTCAGGCCAGCGCGAGACATCGGGCAACGCGCCGAAGAGCTGCTCGTACTCGGCGCGCAGGGTCGCGTCCCCGCGCAAGGCGCGCGCGAGAGAGACGCGATCGAAGCCCATCTCCTTGGGGTTCTCGAGCGGCTGCACCGCCTGCGCCCAGAGCGAGTCCGCGCGGCCGTCCCAGAAGAACCAGCGCTGCTGCGCCACGTTCCACAGGCTCGGACTGTGGCGCGTGGTGCGACCGAGCCCCATCGAGAGCGACTTGCCGTCGGCGAAGCCGAGGTCGGGAACGTGACAGCTCGCGCAGGACACGGAGCCGTTCGCGGAGAAACGCGCATCGAAGAATAGGCGTTGTCCGAGCCGTGCTGCGTGCGGGTTGTCGGCGAGCCGATTCGTGGGATTCGGCCGTGGATCGGGCAGGGGCGTGTGCGTGCGCGCCTTCGTCCACTCCCGCTCCGTCCACGACGCCTGCTGCGGCACGGACGCTTGCGACCCGAGCAGGAGTAGCAGCGCGAGCTTCATTCGTCCAACAACTCTACACGGCACTGCGCTCGCTCCGTCAGGGCGCCGCGCCGGATGTCGACGTACAGCTCCCAGCGGCCTGTCATGTGAAAGTACATGCCTTCCACGAGAAAGTGACCATCGCCGAGCCGAGACACGCGCGGGACGCGGTTCATGCCGTGTCCATGCTCCGGCATCGCCGCGTCGACGGCGAGCGCGACATCGGCGGCGGCTGCGCCGCTCGTCGCATCGGCGACGCGTACCTCGAAGCGGAAGCTCTCGTTGTCGGGCATCGACGCGGGCCCGGGCGTGAGCTCGAGCATCCAGGAGCCTCCGTTGCTGCAGAACGCACCGGGTCCGACGAAGGGCCGCGCGTCGCTCGTCGAGGGCTCCTGCACCTCGTGCTCGTCCGCGGGAATGGGCTCCGTCGCTGGAGTCGTGCAGGCCGCAAGGCCGAGCGCGACGGAGAGAGACGACCAGCGCATCAGCGGCTCCTCAGTGCCTCGCGCACGAACGCTCGCGAGCCGAACGAAGCGCGAAAATCGCCCGAGAGCGTGAGGATCTCGACGCGATGGTTGCCCCAGTCGACGATCCACGCGCGGTCCTGCTCGTCGAGGTCGATTCCGCGCGGCTTGTGAAACTCTCTCCCGCCCGTACCGCGGCTTCCAAACGAGCCCAAGTGTCGACCCTGCGCGTCGAAGCGCGTCACGCGGTGCAGCGCCTCGTCGACAATGAGCAGCGAGCCGTCCGCCGCGACCGCGATTCCGCTCGCTCGGAGCAGCTCGCCATCGCCGCGCCCGCGCGTGCCGACCGTCGCAGTCCGATCGGGGCTGGCTCCGTCCAGACCGAGCGGCAGCGCGCGGCCGAGTTGTTCGTCGAGGACCCAAGCGCAGCGCTGCGCCGCGCTCCACGCGACATCGACGGGCCGCTGGCCGATCGCGGCGCGCACCGACGTCACGCTAGAGAGATCTCCCGCGACGACGAACAGGGCGCGCGCGAGCTGGTCGAGGACGAGCAGCGAGCCATCGGGTCCGAGTTCCAGTGCAGCAGGGCGGATGGGCTCCCCCGCGCCATCGAGCCCGAGCTCGTGCAGCTTCGCGAGGTCCAGCGAGCGCATCATGCGCGACTTGAAGAAGTCGAACTCGAGCGGCTTCGACTCGTCGTGGTCAAAGCTCCACAACGACAGCGTGCGCGCGTCCGAGTCCGCGAGCCAGAGTCGCCGATGTTCCCAGTCCACCTCGATGTCCGTCGGTACGAGCATCTGGCCCGCACGTCGTCCCCACGAGCTTGCGCGCGCGACGAGTACCGGCTCCCACGGAGTCAGCTGATTCTTCACGTCGTAGAGCGCGAAGCTGGGCGCCGTCGGTTCGCACAGCCCCGCGAGGTCTCCAGCGACTGAGATGTGTCCGCCGAAGTGCGCCGCCACGATGCGCTCGAAGCGCAGCGGCTGCGGAAGTTCCTCGCCGGGCTCTGTGCGTCGGAAGAACTGCACGCGATCTTCGTACGGCTCGGACACGGCCGCGACGCCGTCGCGCAGCGCGATCTTGCTCGGATAGTGCAGTTTTCCATCACCTTCGCGCGGAAGAAGGGCGTGCAGGCCCCACTCGTGACTGCGCCTGCCCTCGGCATCGAAAACCTGCACACGGTGGTTATCGGTGTCGACGACGTACAGCTCGCCGGCGTGCCACGCCAGACCGTCCGGCTCGGCGAAGAAGCCCGGGTGAGGGCCGAAATCGCCCCACGCCTTCACGAAGTTCAGGTCGCGGTCGAGTTTCACGATGCGGTGGTTGCCCGTATCGCTGACGTACACGCAGCCGGAGTCATCCACGGCAACGTCACCGGGTCGCAGCAGCTGACCCTCGGCATGGCCATGCGCTCCCCACGCGCGCACGCTCCCATCGGCGAGCGTGAAGCGCTGCACGCGGTCGTTGCCCGTGTCGGCGACATAGAGGAAGCCGTCAGCAACCACGATGCCGCCGGGTTCGCGGAGCTCTCCCAGCGCCCGACCCCACGAGCCGAAGCGCCGCCGTTTTTCGCCCTCTCGAGACAGCTCGACCACCGCATCGAAGCCCGCCGCGAACAGGCTTGTGGCGCTGACCTCGACATCCGAGAGTCGATCGAGCGCGCCCGGCCTGTTCACTTGCACGGCTCCGGTCGCATGCAGGACGAGCGCGCCTCGCTCGGGATCGCAGACCCATAGTCCGCCCTGCGCGTCGAATGCGATGCCCGTCACGGACAAGGTGTTCGCGATGGTGCTCGCAGGCATGCCCAAGCGCGGCACGGCAGGGGTGTCCTCACTCTCCTGCAGCGACGCGGAAAGCGCGATCAGGATCAGCGCCAGCATGGACCTGATTGTGCGCGTTCAGCGCGCGATGCGGTAGACCTCGAGCGTCGGCCCGAAGGCCTGAGCGTCGAGCAGGCGCGCGAACAAGTGCGGCACGTCCTGATAGTCCAGCGCGGGCTCCATCGCGCGCTCTTCGGGCTCGCCCGCGAACGTCGCGGCCAGCGTGCCGTGGCGCACAGCCCAGTCGCGAAGCTCCAGCATGAGCTCATTCACGCGCATGTACTTTGAAACGTCCACGACGACCCACGCGGGCCGCTCTTCGTCGAGGAAGCGCTCGAGACGGGCCTTGGACTTCGCCGGATCCGCGCCTGCGAACAAGCGGCCCGGCATGGCGAGCACGTTGCGCGCCTGCGGCAGCGGTCCGTGCTCGAGCTGGTAGCGCATCCAGCGCCGCTGGCGCGACGAGTGGTCGTCCTTCACGCGCTCGAGAGCATGGGCGTCGCCCGCGAGCGGCAGGTTGAAGCGTCCAGAGACGACGACCCGTTCCTCGCCTGCGTTGACCACGAGCCATTCCGCGCACTGCTCAAACGTGTCGCGCTCGTCGCGAACGCTCGCGTAGCGCACCGCGCCGAGGGTCGGCACCGCCAGCGTGATCGCGACCACGAGCACGCGCACGCGGGCAGGGAGCATGTTCGCCATGCCCACCGCAGCTAGTGCTGCCAGCGTGGCGAGGAAGGGCACGAGCGGCAGGAGCATGCGATCGACGGTCTCCTTGTAGATGCCGAGCGCGAGGGCGTAGGGCAGCGCGTACGCGAGCACGACGAGCGCGTCACCGCGTCGCTCGCGGCTCGCGGCCCGCCACAGCCCGCGCGCGTGGATGAGCAGCATCAAGAGTCCGAGCGCGGCCAGCACGGCGAGGCCCGGGTCGTAATCGAACAGCAGGCGCGCGCTCTTCGCGAAGCCGCTGAAGTCGAGGTCGCGCCAGTACAGCGTGTGTCCGCCTTCGGACACCGACGCCGCTTGGTCGAGCTTGCCGTCGATGCGCGGATACAGCGCGAACCATGCGAAGGCGCAGGCGAGGACCGGCGCCGCGACGGCCCACTGCGGGGCGCGCTGGCATTCCCGCGACCGCAGCACGTGCGCTGCCACGATCGGCAGCAGCGCGAACCAGCCACTGTGCAGCATGCCGAGTGCGAGCAGCGCGAGCGCCGCCGACACGAGATAGCGCACCCAGTCGGGTCGCGCTCTCAGCTGCAGCGCGGACAGCACCGTGAGCAGCGCGAAGCTCGCATGCGGCGCGTGGTGCCGCGCCTGCTGGCTGAACTCGAGGTGCAGCAGCGACAACGCGACGAGCGCGGATGCAACCAACGCCCCCAGCGGCGACGTGAACCGCTGCGCGAGGAACCACGTGCCGGGCACGAGCAGCAGCGAGAGCAGCGCGACCAGTGCGCGTCCGCGGAACGCGTCAGATCCCGCGACGGCGAGGTGCTCTTCGAGCGACGCGTCCGCGGCGGCCTGCGCCTCGGGCAGCAATGCGAGGCCGCGCGCGAGAGGGAGCGGATAGGCATAGAAGCCCTTCTCCGACTGCTTCATGTCCGGCCCGCGCCCCTCGCGCAGGATCTCGGTCTGCAGCACGAGGTATGAGTCGGGCTCCGGCGCGTGGGGTAGCTCGCGGTCGAGGCCGCGCAGGCGCAGCACGGCCGCGATGGCGAGCACGACAACCAGCAGGACGAGCGGCGTTCTCTGCGACACGGTGGGAGACCCTACACCACGGACGAGCCGCGTGCGACGCGTCGCCGGCGCAGGTTTCGCTTGAGGAACGGCGGCCCGGCGCGAAGATGCGCAGAGATGCCCTCGCTGAGCCCGCTTCCGATGGACGTGGTGCTGCCCGAGCTCGTGGCGGCGCTGCGGCGCTCGTCCAACGTCGTGCTGCGTGCACCGACCGGCGCGGGCAAGACCACGCGCGTGCCGGGCGCGATCCTCGACGCGGGCCTCGCGGGTGGCAAGCAGGTCGTGATGCTCGAGCCGCGGCGCCTCGCCGCGCGCGCCGCCGCCCGACGCATCGCCCACGAGCGCGGTGTCGAGCTCGGTGGCGAGGTCGGCTGGAATGTGCGCTTCGATCGCCGTGCCTCGCGCGCAACGCGCATCCTCGTCGTGACCGAGGGCATCCTCGTGCGACGCCTGCAGGAGGATCCATTCCTCGAGGACGTCGGGTGCGTGATCTTCGACGAGATCCACGAGCGCAGCCTCGACACCGACCTCTCGCTCGCGATGACTCGCAAGCTGCAGCGCGATGCTCGCCCGGACCTGCGGCTCGTGGCGATGTCCGCGACGCTCGTACCCGACGGGCTGATGCGGTTTCTCGGCGACGCTCCGCTCATCGAGAGCGAAGGACGCCTGTTTCCGGTCGATGTGCGCTACCTCGGCTACGAGGAACGCGTGCCGCTGCAGCGCCAGATGGCGGCCGGCGTCGCGCGCGCCCTCGATTCGACGAGCGGCGACGTGCTCGCGTTCTTCCCGGGAGTGGGGGAGATCCGTCGCACGAAGGACGAGCTGCGCGATATCGCGGGTCGGCGTGGAGTCGAGCTGCACGAGCTCTACGGCGACCTGCCGCCCGAGCAGCAGGACGCGGTGCTGCAGCGCCGCTCCTCGCGCAAGATCGTGCTCTCGACCAACGTCGCGCAGACCTCGGTGACGATCGACGGTGTCACGGCCGTCGTCGACAGCGGTCTCGCGCGCGTGATGCGCTTCGATCCGTCCGTTGGCCTCGACCGACTCGTGCTAGAGCGTATCTCGCGCGCCTCGGCCGACCAGCGCGCGGGCCGCGCAGGCCGCACGGCGCCGGGCGTGTGCCTGCGACTGTGGAGCGAAGGCGAGCAGCGCTCGCTCGCCGCCGAGGACGATCCGGAGATCCGGCGCGTCGATCTCGCGGGCGCGACGCTCGAGCTGCTCGCGTGGGGCGAGCGCGACCTCGCGCAGTTCGGCTGGTTCGAGCCGCCTGCGAGCGCGGCGCTCGCGCGCGCGCTCTCGCTCCTGCGGCGAATCGGCGCGCTCTCCGACAGCGGCCTCACGCACCTCGGACAGCGCATGTCGGACATTCCGGTGCACCCGCGCCTCGCACGCCTGATGCTCGAAGCCGAGCATCTCGGCTGCACCTCGCGCGCGGCGCTCGCGGCCGCGCTGCTGTCCGAGCGCGATCCGTTCCTGCGCGGCCACGGCCGGCGCATGGCGCGTCACGTCGGCGACTCGGACCTGCTCGACCGCGTGCAGGCTCTCGAGAGCTTCGAGGACTCGGGCTCGATGTCGACGGACATGGGCGAGCTCGATCGCGGTGGCGCGCACTTCGTGCTGCGTGCGCGCGACCAGATCGCGCGCCTCGTCGACACCAACGATCGCGAGGGCAGCGCGAAGTCGCTCGCCCGCGCGCTGCTCGCGGCCTTCCCCGACCGCCTCGCGCGCCGACGCGAGCCCAAGGGCCGGCGCGGCGTGATGGCCGGCGGTCGCGGCGTGGCTCTCGCGGAAGAGAGCTCCGTCGCCGATGCGCCGCTCTTCCTGTGCCTCGACCTCGACGCGGGTGCGCGCGGGGAGCGCGCGGAGGCGCTCGTGCGCATCGCGTCCGCGGTCGACCCGCAGTGGCTCGATCCCGCGCGCGTGCGCACGACCACTGAGGGCGTGTTCGACGAGGAGCGCGAGCGCGTCGTGGCGATGAAGCGCACGCTGTTCGACGACCTCTTGCTCGAGGAGGCTCTCGCGGGCGTCCCGGATCCCACGGAGACGGCTCGCACGCTTGCCGCCGCCGCTGCCGAGCGCCTCGAGCGCGCGCTGCCGTCCGACGACGACGAGCTGTGGAGTTTCCTGCGCCGCGTGCAGTGCCTGCGGGCGTGGATGCCCGAGCTTGCGCTGCCGGAGCTCGCGCGCGAGTCGCTGAAGGACGTGCTGCCCGACCTGTGCGAGGGCCGCCGGTCGTTCGAGGAGTTGCGCCGCGCGCCGTGGCTCGACTTCGTGCGCGCGCGCTTCGACCATCGCACGTTGCAGGTGATCGAGCGCGAGGCACCCGAGCGGCTGCAGGTCCCGAGCGGTAGCGAGATCCGGCTCGTCTACGAGCTCGGCAAGGCGCCGGTGCTCGCCGCGCGCATCCAAGAGCTGTTCGGGCTGGCCGAGACTCCGAAGGTGGCCGCGGGTCGCGTCGGCGTGCTCATGCACCTGCTCGCGCCGAATCATCGCCCGCAGCAGATCACCGAGGATCTGCGCAGCTTCTGGAACAACACGTACCCGCTGGTCGCCGCGGAGCTCAAGCGCCGCTACCCGCGCCACTCGTGGCCCGATGACCCTTGGAACGCGCCCGCCGAGCGTCGTCCGCGGCGGCGCAACGGCTGAGATGCGCTCGGGGCGTGTGGGTGAGCTCGAGCGCGACCGTCAGGCGTGACTTGTTGCACGCCGGCGGGTCGCGGAACCAGCCTTGCACGTGCGCGATCTTGCTGGCGCTGAACGGCACGCCGAGCGACGGACCCACGCTGCCCATGCGCGCGTTCCAGTCGAGCTGGAGCATTCCATTGCAGCTTCCAACGGCGCCGCCGGTGCTCGACTGCAGCGGGCGCGCAAGCGGCTGGCGCACGCACAGGTAGCTCGGTGCGCTGCCGCACCACGGCTGTCCTCCGCGACCGTTCCGACCGAAGAAGAGCACGCCCGCGCGGCCGCCGTCGGCGCCCATGACCGAGAGCGCACAAGATCCAGCGTGATCTACGTCAGGCTGGCCGCTGGCAGTGATGGTGCCGACGCAGCCGAAGGTCGATCCTGCCGGCGGCTGCGGACAGTAGGTGACGGGGCCGAACTCGCGATCGAAGTACAGCTCCCACGCGGCGAGGCTCACGCCGTCGCGGAGCGGATCCGAGTCGAAGATCGTGAGTGTGTACGAGCCGGTGACGGCTGGCACGCTCGACAGCGCGCGATTGGTGATGCCACAGGCGCCGTCGGGCCAGATGTCCGCATCCTGCTGGTAATTCTCGGGCAGCTCGACTCCGAAGTTGGCGCTGCCGAAGGTCCACGCGAGCTGGCTGCACTCGTCGTGGCCGGTACTCGGATCGACGAAGGTGTAGTCACCTGCGAAGCGGCTCGCGGAGCCGGTCAGGGCCGAGCGATTGAACGACTGGAACAGGTTGATGCGCTCGCCTGTCGGGACCGTCAGCACGATCTGGCACTGAGATGTGACGTCATGGTTGAGGCCGAGGAGCCGGACACCGCGCAGGCGCGAGGTTCCCGTCGGGACCGAGACCTGCGCGCTCGACACCAGTGCGCCGCCCGGCAGACACGAGGGCCACGACCCGCCGCCACCCGGCCCCAGAAAGGCCTGACCGCAGTTCACGCGCACACGCTGGTACGGCGCGTAGCCCGGAATCGGCGCGCTCGGCGCCCCGAAGCACAGGTCCCAGCTCCCGAAGCTCCCGGGCTCGGACTGCGGCGACCAGTCGTAGATGGACACCATCCAGCCACCACTCTCGGCCGGGATCTCCTCGAGACGCACATTGCGGATGCCGGAAGCGCCATCGGGCCAGATTCCGAACGACGGGGCCATCGGTCCGAGGAAGGGGCCGAGGCCGCAGCGCACGCGGGGGACTACGAGTCCATTGCCGCAGGGGTCGCAGCGCTCGGCGTCGACGAACTCGAGCGTGCCCGTGAAGTCGTCACGGCAGCCGGAGGTCCCGAGCTCGTCGGTGGGCTGGAACACGGTGTAGGCCTAAACCGAGGGGCTGTGCAGCAAGATCTGCACCTCGCCCAAGGCGGTGTGGAACAGGTCGTAGAGGATCACCCCGGTGAGGTGTGTCGCGCCGACCGGGACATCGATCCACTGGCCGCTAGGACAGGGCGAGCTCGGGAGCGGCACGGGCCAGTAGCCGGCCGAGCCATTCGACGTCGGGATCATCTCGCCGGGGCCTGGGCCGACGCATTGCCCGTTCGCTGCGGGGAGCAGGATCCCGGTGAAGAGAGCGGTGACGGCGAGCCCAGCGGCGCGGACTGAGTGGACCATCGAGGTCTCCTGGGTCAGGTGGGACGTGGGGCGCTGCACTCCCGTCGGCCTCCCCGCCGCCGCAAGAAACCCCGCGCGTCTCAAGCACAGGAGCGTGTTTCAGAACCGATACGTATTTAGTTTCTTTTCTGATACCTCGGACGGCCAGTGCCCTCGGCTGACCTCAAAAACTCACATCGCAGCTCCCGCCAGTGGATTCGCCGTGTTTCAAATGCGCGCACCGCGTCTGAGGCCTGCCCCAGCTCGCTTGCGCTCCAGCGGCCACAAGCTACCCTCTTTCTTGCACCTAACACGTCCACCAACCCATTGCTGCGGAGCTTGCGTTTGAAGACCCTCGGCCTGTTCGCAAGTGCGTTTCTGTCGCTGTCCCTCTCGGCTGTCGCGGCGGCGCAGGGAGCCCGCGCTCCCGAGCCGACGGACCGTGCCGCGCCCGCATCCGACGCCATTCCTGAGGGCTACATCTCGGACAGCGCGTGGCATCGCGTGCGCGTCGACGCGGGCAACCCGCTGCTCGGCGAGCTGCTGCTCTCGGGCGGCACCCGCAAGGTGGAGGACTACGGCACCTTCTCGATCGTGCACATCGCCACACGCACTCCGCGCGAGCTCGATGCGTTCGTCGCCCGTGGTGCGCAGGTCGTCGATGAGCACGTGCTCGTCGGCTTCAACGGCTTTCTGCTCGACGGTTCGGACGCGCGCGCGACCGAGCGCGTGCTCGCCACGATCCCGGTCGAGCTGCGTGCTCCGAGCGGTCCGTTCGTCGAGGGCGAGCGCCGCATGCGGCTGGTGCAGTTCGACGGCCCTGTGCGCGACGAGTGGCTCACGAGCGTCGAGCAGACGGGCGCGTTCGTCGTCAGCTATGCGCCGAACAACGCTTACGTCGTGACCGTCGACGCGCAGGCCAACGCTGCGCTCGAGGCCCTGCGCGCCAAGCCGTGGGTGCTGTCCCTCGCCGAGTACGAGCCGGTGTTCAAGCTCCGCCGCGAGCTGCAGCCCGGCGCGATCGACCCGTCGGCGTTCTACCGCGTGATCGTGCAGGCCGTCGCGGACAAGCGCGGCATGGACACGGTCGCAGCCCTGCGCCTGCGCGCTGTCGAGGAGCACGGCGACCTCGCACCGGTCCTCAACTACATCAACGTCGAGCTCACCATGGATGGCGCGAACGTGCTCGACGCCGCGCGCGACAGCGGTGTGTTCGCGATCGAGCCCAAGCTCGAGGCGCGCCTGTTCGACGAGGCGCAGGGCCAGATCATGGCGGGCAACGTCAATGCCGCCGGCACGCAGCCCAGTGGCGCGGGCTACCTCGCGTGGCTGCAGTCGCAGGGCTTCCCGGGCGCGAATCCGTTCTCGTTCAGCGTCGACGTGCACGACGACGGGGTCGACCGCGGCTCGACCACGGACGTGAACACCGAGTTCAAGGTCGACGGCCTTGCCGCGGGCGCGAGCCGCGTGGCGTTCAACAACAACTACACGACCGACGCGACGGGCGATGGCGTCGGTGGCCACGGCAACATCAACGCCTCGATCATCGGCGGCTACAACGTGCTCACGGGCGCGGCCTTCGAGGACGCGAGCGGCTACAACTACGGCCTCGGCATCGCACCGTGGGTGCGCATCGGCAACTCAAAGGTCTTCGCGAACTCGGGCGCGGGCCAGTTCAACCAGCCGACGCTGACGCGCATGGCCAATGCCTACAACGCCGGCGCGCGCATCAGCTCCAACTCGTGGGGCTACACGACGGGCAACGCCTACAACAGCGACTCGCAGGCTCACGATGCAGCCGTGCGCGACGCGGTGAGCGGCACTGCGGGCAACCAAGAGCTCTCGATCATCTTCGCCGCCGGCAACGGTGGCTCGATCGCCGGCTCGGTGAACCCGCCGGGCACGGCGAAGAACGTTCTCACCGTCGGCGCGAGCGAGAACTTCCGCCAGACCGGCACGGATGGCTGCGGTATCGCCAACACGGGCGCCAACAACGCGCTCGACATCATCGCCTTCTCGAGCCGTGGTCCGACGGGCGACTCGCGCAAGAAGCCCGAGATCATGGCGCCGGGCACGCACGTGCAGGGCGCAGCGAGCCGCGCCACGGGCTACAACGGCTCGGGAGTGTGCAACCAGTACTGGCCCGCGGGCCAGACCCTGTACGCGTGGTCGAGCGGCACGAGCCACTCGACGCCGGCGGTCGCCGGCTTCGCCGCGCTCGTGCGGCAGGACTACCTGAACAACGGCCTCGCGGTCCCGAGCCCTGCGCTCGTCAAGGCCGAGATCGTCGCGGGTGCGAAGTACATGACGGGCGTCGGCGCCAACGACGCGTTGTTCTCCAACAACCAAGGCTTCGGCCTCACCAACATGGCCCGCTCCTTTGACGCGGCCGCGCGCATGCGCGTCGACCAGACGCAGGTGCTCGGCGCGACGGGTGCGACCTACGTGGCGACGGGCACGATCTCGAGCACCACCGCGCCGCTCCGCGTCGCGCTGGTGTGGACCGACGCGCCCGGCCCGACGACGGGCAACGCGTTCGTGAACAACCTCGACCTCGAGGTCACGCTCAACGGAACGCTGTACCGCGGCAACGTCTTCACCGGCGGCAGCTCGACCTCGGGCGGCGTCGCTGACACGCGCAACAACACCGAGTGCGTGTTCCTGCCCGCGGGCACGACTGGCTCATTCTCGATCACCGTGCGCGCGACGAACATCGCGGGCGATGGCGTCCCGGGCAACGCGGACACGACCGATCAGGACTTCGCTCTGCTCGTCTACAACGGCTCGGCCAGCGCTCCGACGCCCAACTTCTCGCTCTCGGCGGCGCCGGCGACGAGCACGATCACCGCGGGAGCCTCGACCTCGTACACGATCGCGAGCAGCGCGCTCAATGGCTTCACCGGCTCCGTCTCGCTCGCCGCGACGCCTGCGATCAGCGGCGTGACGTACACGTTCGCGACGAACCCGGTCACGGCCGGCGCCTCGAGCGTGCTCAACGTCGCCACGACCGCCGCTGCAACCCCGGGCACCTACACGGTGACGGTCACGGGCACGAGCGGAACGCTCTCTCGCACGACCACGATGCAGCTCGTCATCAACGCCCCGCCGGTGCCGAGCTTCACGCTCGCCGCCACGCCCGCGAGCAACACGGTCACGGTCGGCGGCTCCGCGACGTACACGGTGACGAGCACGGCGACGGGCGGCTTCACGGGCAACGTGACTCTCGCGGCCTCGCCCGCGATTGCCGGCGTCACGTATTCGTTCGGCACCAACCCGGTCGCTGCCACGGGCTCGAGCACGTTCACGTGCGCGACCGCCTCGACCGCTGTCGCGGGAACGTACACGATCACGCTGACCGGCACTAGCGGAACGCTCACGCGCACGACGACGGTCACGCTGGTGATTGCGCCGCCTGCGGGCACGAACCCGGTGAAGACCTACACGGCCGCCGCCGCGCTCGCGATCCCCGACAACAACACCACGGGCGTCACGAGCACGATCAACGTGCCGCTCGGGCTCACCGTGACATCCGTCTCGGTGTCGACCGTGATCCCGCACACCCACAAGGGCGACCTGATCGTCACGCTCACCGCCCCGGACAATACGAGCCGCATCTTGCACAACCGCACGGGAGCGGCGACCGACAACGTGACCACCACGTTCTCGATCGTCACGGCCGCGAACCAGGCCCTGACGTTCTTCAACGGCAAGAACACGCTCGGCGCGTGGAGGCTCAAAGTCACGGACAACGCGGCGGGTGATGTCGGGACGCTCAGCTCGTGGAGCATCACGTTCAACGGCGAGCGCGCGCTCACCGCGAACACGGCGATCCCGGACAACAACACCACCGGCATCACGAGCACGCAGACCTTCACCCAGACGGGCACCGTCGCGGCGGTGAAGATCCGCTGCAATGTCACGCACACCTTCAAGGGCGACCTTGAGATCGCCCTGATCGCGCCCGACAACACGACCGTGCTGCTCCACAATCGAACGGGCGCTGCCACGGACAACGTCAACACCGTCTTCCCGGATCTCACGGCGCCGGCGCAGGCTCTCTCGGCGTTCACTGGCAAGTCGATCAACGGCGCGTGGAAGCTGCGCGTGCGCGACCTGTCCGCTTCCGACACCGGGAGCTTGGTCAACTGGACGCTCTCGCTGCAGGCGCAGTAGGGCGAGCGAACGAGTTCACGCGAGGCGACCCGCTCCTCCGCGAGCGGGTCGCCTCGCTCGCTTGCGCTAGACTGCGGCGATGCTGCTGCACGCCTTCGCCGCACTGATCCTCGCTCAGGCGAGCGATACGCCCCGCGTCCATTCGGTGAGCGACCTGAGCCAGGAGTTCTCGTTCTACATGGACGGGCGTTTCCACACGCAGTACCTCAAGGGCGTCGGGCGCGACGTGCGCAACTGGGGCTCGCTGCACCGGCTTGACCTCGAGAACGCGAACCTGCTCGTGCTGGTCGAGGGTGATACGCACGTGCCGTACACGCAGGCGTCGATCGACCATGTGGAGCGCTTCGTGCGCGACGGCGGGACGGTGCTGCTGATGGCGGACGGGACGGACCCGATGCCGCCTGGAGCTGTCCTCGCCGAGCGGCTCGGCGCGAAGCTCACGACGCACGTTGCGGCGAGGCCCGTGCGCGCCTCAGGCGGAACGCAACTCGCCGTGGAGTATCGCGGTGGCCGCGCGCTCGAGCTGGGGAGCGACTGGACCGTGCTCGTCGAGGACGCGCAGACACGTCCGTTGCTCGCCAAGCGCCGCATCGAAAAGGGCTGGGCGCTCGTCGGTTCGCGTGGACTCTTCGGACATCAGCCGGATGCCAAGGACCCGATCAACGCGAGCTGGGTGACGCCGCTGCTCGTCGAGCTCGCGAGCGCCAAGGCGGTTGATCCCACGCGGCCGCATCGCGGTTCTTTCGCCGAGCACGTGCGCGAGCTGGGGCCGCTGCGTCTCGAGTTCACGGACGGCACCCAGCCGTACGCGGAATCGATCGCTTCCGAGTACGCACTCGTGCGCCCGCACCTGGTCGCGCTCACGGGCGTCGAGCCGGCGGAGGGCATGATCAAGAGCCTGCTCGTGCTGCCGACGGGCGGCGGCGGGTTCTCCAGCGGCGAGCGCATCGCGATCGCGGCGTGGTGGGGGAACTATCCGCACGAGCGCTATCCGATGGTCGAGCTGATCTCGCACGAGGCGGGCCACTCTTGGGTGCTGCCCCATCCTGAGCCGCTGTGGAACGAGCCCATCGCGACCTACCTCGGCATCCGCGTCGGTCGCCGGCTCGAGATGCCGGAGGCCGAGCGCACGCTCGCGGACCAGCTTGCGGCCGGTCGTCGCCACGACCCCGACTTCACGCGCGTCGACCCGCTTGCCGACGACGCTCCGCGCGATCTCGTGTGGGGCAAGTCCTACTTCGTGTTCGAGGAGCTCGAGCGCCTGCACGGACCCGGCGCACTCGCGAAGTACTTCCGCACCAAGCGCGCGCTCGTCGCAAAGGAGCGCCCGCGCTACACGATGGACGACTGCGTCGCCGTGTGGAGCCGCGCCGTCGAAGCCGATCTCTTCCCGTTCTTCCGCTCGCTCGCCTTACCGGTCGACGCCGCACGTACCGAGCTCGATGGACGCTGAGCGCTCACCAGCGCAGGTAGCTGAACACGATCCGCTGGCCATCGACGACGACGAGCAGCTTCGTGACATCGCCGCGCGCGTTCACCTCGAGCGCCCGGTACTCGCAGCCGCGCGCGAGCAGCCCCTGCGCGAACTCGTGGAACGCGGTCGCACGGTCCGTGCCGAACTCGAAGCCGACGTGACAGTAGTCGTCGTAAGCCACCTGCTCGCCATAGCTGCCGGTCACGCTCCCTGAGCTGCGCGTCTCCCTGCGGTGCTTCTCGAGCGCCGCCCGCGCCCACTCGAGCGCCTCACCCCGCAACGGCCTCGGCTCCGCCACGTCGCGTGTCGCCACGCTCGTGCAGCTCGTCACGACGGCCAGAACCGCACCCATCCACCACCGCATGTCGCCGACCCTACTCGCTCTCTCTCTGCCTGACCGTTGACTCCAAGCAAGGGCGCAGCGGGCGGCCCATGTGGACCGCCCGCCGCGATGGGGACCTCACAGGCTCGCGCCGGTGGTTCCGCGAGGTAAGCCCCGGTCCGTTGCGGCGCCGCCGCAACGAAACTGGAGAGCCCAGTGGGCTCTCCGGTAGGGGATCCCCCGAGGACGAGCGCAGCGAATCCGCTGGCTGAAGCTCGCCGCAACCTCGCCTTCGATTTCAGGCGGGCCGCTGCCTTGTTTCTCCTGCGGCCAGAAAAAGCTCGGGGGACGCATAGGCGTCCCCCGAGAAGGAGCCCCCAAGCCGCGCCGCTCGGCGCGGCGCGGCTGAGGTGGTTCCGCGAGGTCGAGAACTACGGGACGTAGGTCATGTCGATCGCGTTCGACAGGGGTAAGCCCGGCCGCTGCGCGCTTGCGCGCTGCGGCGCTGTAGACGCCTTGGCGTCT
>SXKQ01000093.1 GCA_005778045.1 Planctomycetia bacterium | reverse complement strand
GCCATGCCGATCACGACCTCGTCGATCTTCTGCTCGCCACAGTGCTCGAGCGCGAGGTCGAGCAGCGGGATGATGCTCTCGCAGCCTTCGAGCGAGAAGCTCTTGGCGCCGAGGAACTTCTTCTGCACGAACTCCTCGAACAGCACCGCGTCCTGCAGCTTGGCGAGAATGCGCACCTGACGCTCGCGCGAGACCTCGAGGCGGTTCTCGCTGCCTTCCATGCGCTCCTCGAGCCAGCGCTTCACGCCGAGGTCGTCGATGTGCATGTATTGCACGCCGACCGAGCGGCAGTAGGTGTTGCGCATGCGGTCGAGCACCGAGCGCAAGGTCTCGATGCCCTTGCCGTGGAAGGTGCGGGCGCTGACCTTGCGGTCGAGGTCATCGGGGCCGAAGCCGTAGTAGGCCGGCTCGAGCTCGGGGTGCGGCGGGCGGGGCAGGCCCAGCGGGTCGATCTTGGCGATCAGGTGACCGCGCACGCGGAAGCCGCGTATCAGCTGGTCGGCCCGGTCTTGAATGTCGGCCACGCTGGCCTCGGCGCGCTCGCGGGGAGTTCCGCCCTGCTGGTGCAGTGGCAGCGGGGCCGGCACCGCCGGCTCGCTCGCTTCGCCAAGGGACTTTCCGCTCTGCGAGTCGAAGTATGCGCGCCAGTCGGCCGAGACCCCGTTGGGATCGCGGAGGTACTCGCTGTAGAGGCCCTCCACGAAGGCCAAGTTCAGGCTGCTCTGCAGGTTGGAATCCATGGGGCGGAGTTCGGGGCCGTGGGGAACGATCTGGGCCGCGGCGAACCAAGTTCCGAAGGGAAGGAGGATACCGAACCGGGCCCCCCGAAGGCAGGGTCGCGGCGGGGGCCGTGTGGCTCCGGAAAGGGACGGATTCGACGGGCCAGCGCGGGCCCCGTGGCCGCCGCTTCCGGTCCGTACGGTCCCAGCCGGTCGAGCCCTCGCCAGCGCCCGCCGCAGGGCCGCCGTCAGCTCGCGCTGGGAGTTTCCAGCGCTGCGCCGTCGACGTCGAGCGACTGCGCGCCCTCCTCGAGGGCCGAGAGCTCGCTTCGCGGCCCGACGGCGAGCACGCGCAAGTCTGCGGGCCGCAGGTGGGCGCGGGCCAGCTGGGCGAGGTCGGACGGGGCCAGAGCCGCCAGCCGGCGCAGGCGCTCGAGCGGGTAGTCGTCGGGCCAGCCGAAGCGCTCCACCGTGTGGACGAAGGCCAGCCGGGCGGCGGCGGTCTCGAACTGGCGCGCGAGCCCTTGCTCGAGCGATTCGCGCGTGAAGTTGAGCTCCGCTTCGGTGGGGCCGGCCAGATACTCCTCGAGCTCGCGCCGCACCTCGCGGATCGACTCGGCGACGTGACGCGACTGCACCGCGAGGGCCACCGAGAACGAGCCCGAACCCCAGCGGGGCTCGAAGCCCGAGCGCACGCCGTAGGTGAAGCCGCGCTTCTCGCGCAGGTTGAGGTTGAGGCGACTCGAGAACTGGCCGCCGAGAGGGTAATTCACGGCCGCGAGCAGCAGCCAGTCGGGGTGGCTGGCCGCCACGCTGCGATGGCCGATGCGGAGCTCGGCCTGAGGTGCGTTGGGCCGATCGACGCAGTACAGGCCCGCGGCCGCCGCCGTGGAGGGACTCGAGTCGCTCGTCGCCCACGCTGGGACGTCCGCGGGCCAGTGCCGCACGAGCGGCGCGAGCAGTTCGGCGGCCTCGTCCGCCGTCCAGTTGCCGACGAGGGCCACCCGACTGCGACGAGGATCGAGCGAGCGCTCGTGGAAGGCGCGTGCAGCGGCGACGCTGGCTGCGCCGATCGTGGCCTCCGTACCGAGCGCGGAATAGCCAAGGCTCGTGAGCGGCCCTTCGAGCAGGCGATCCCACGCCGTGTCGGCGACGCGCGCGGCTTCCTCGCCGCGGCTGCGCAGGGCCGCGAGCCGCAGGGTTCGCACGCGCTCGAAGTCGAGCGGGTCGAAGCGCGGCTCGAACAGGGACTCGCACAGGAGCTCGAGGGCCGGGGCGAGGTGTCGGTCGAGCACGCGCAGGGAGAGCACCAGCGTGTCCTCGTCGACTCCGGCCCGCAGGTCGGCGCCGAGGTAGTCGAGTGCGTCGACGAACTCGACGGTCGTGCGCCTGCGCGTGCCCTCCTGCAGCAGCTTGGCGACCAGCGAGGCGAGGCCGAGCTCGTCGAGTCGCTCGCGCGCACGGCCGCCGGGCAAGCGGACCTCGATCAGGGTCTCGGGCGTCGCGCTGGCGCGGCACGTGGCGAGTGCGACGCCGTTGTCGAGCGTGCGGCGCTCGATCCGCGGCAGGCGCGCCTCGAGCGGGCCGGAGCGCCGGGGCGCTTGGCTGCGGTCGAGCTTCATGCGGGCCTCCCGCGCACGGCGTCGGCCGCCCGGCCTTCAGGGACCACCGACAGCAGCACGGGCGGGCTTTCGAGCAGGTGGCGAGCGAGCACGTCGCAGACCTCGTCGGCGCTGGCCGCGACGACGCGTTCCGCGTGCGTCGCGAACGCCGCCGGCTCGCCGCGCAGGACGTCGGAGAGCACGAGTGCCTGCGTGCGGTTCGAGATCGAGTCGAGTCCGCGCACGAAGTCCGCCGCGTGCCGGTGACGCATGCGCTGCAACAGTGCCGGATCGACACCCTTGCGCCGCACCTCCCCGAGCAGCTCGAACGTGCGCGCGCACAGGCGCTCCAGGGTAACGCCCGCCGTCGCGGTGAGCGTGATCGTGAAACGACCCGCGACCTCGCCGCAGAACGAGCCGCAGGTGACGCTCTTGGCGAGCAGCTCGTCGATCATGAAGGCGCGGTCGAGCACCGAGGCGCGGCTTGCGGAGAGCACCATCGCCAGCATTTCGAGCGCGGCCTCGTCACGCGAGCCGGACTCCGGCGTGGGCCACGCGAGCGTCAGCTGGGGCAGGGCGACCTTGTCCTCGACGGTGACGGCGACCGCGCGCTCGAGGCGCACGGGCTGCGGAACCATGGGCGGCGACTCGGGTCCGCGCGGAAGTGCACCGAACCAGCGCTCCGCAGTCTCGATCGCGCGCTCGAGCGAGACATCGCCGCCGATGCCGAGCGTGGCGTTGTTCGGACCGTACCAGCGCCGGAAGAAGCCCGACACGTCGTCGAGCGTCGCCGCGATCAGGTCCTCGTGGGAACCGATCGGCAGGTGCGCGTAGGGATGGCCCGCGGGGAACAATGCGGCCGCGAGCGCCTCGTGCGCCTTCGCATAGGGGCGCTGCTCGTAGTTCTGGCGCTTCTCGTTGCGCACCACATCGCGCTGGTTATCGAGCTTCGCCTGAGTCATCGCGTCGAGCAGGAATCCCATGCGGTCGCTCTCGAGCCACAGCGCGAGCTCGAGCTGGTTCGCCGGCACGGTCTCGAAGTACAGCGTGCGATCGAAGCTCGTGTTGCCGTTGAGCGTGCCGCCGGCCTGCGTCACGTGGCGGAAGTGGCCGTCGGAGGCGACGTTCGCGGAGCCCTCGAACAGCAGGTGCTCGAACAGGTGAGCGAAGCCCGTGCGACCGGGCTCCTCACGCGCGCTGCCGACGTGGTAGCCGACGTAGACCGCGGCGACCGGCGCACTCGAGTCGGGATGCACGACGAGCCGCAGGCCGTTGCGCAGGACGTGGACGTGGTGGCGGACCTCGCCCCCGAAGGCGCGGGCCGCAAGCGGGGCTGCTGATGCGGGAATCATCGCTGGGGATCTTGCCAAATGCACCTTCGCGATGCGCGTGGCGCTGATTGCGGTCCCGCGCGCAGGACGCGACCATGCCCGGTCGAACATGAGCGCACGCACCTCCACGATTCTGTTCCTGCTCGGACTGGCCGCCCTCGCGGCGGTGGTCTGGAAGCTCCGCTCCGGCGACGAGGGCGCGGGCGCGCCGCAGGGACGGCCGCCCTTCGTGCTGCCGGTCACGCTGGCCGAGATCCGTGTGGGCGAGCTGCGCCCCGCGGTCGAGCTCACGGGCTCGGTGCTCCCAGAGGCTCGCTCGCGACTCGGCTTCGAGCGGGCGGGGCGCCTGTCGACGATCGAGGTCCTCGAGGGGGCCGCGGTCGAGGCGGAGGCGCTGCTCGCGTCGCTCGATGCGCGCGACGCCGAGGCCTCGCTCGCCCGCGCGCGAGCGGCACAGGCACTCGCGGAACGCGAGCTCGAGCGCGTGCTGTCCGGCGAGCGCGCGGAAGTGAAGCGGCGCCTCGAGGCGGAGCTCGCGGTGCGCGAGGCCGAGGCGGAGCTCGCGCGGCGCGAGCTGGCGCGCGGCGAGGAACTCGTGCGCACGCAGGTCATCTCCGAAAGTGCGCTCGACGCGTTGCGGGCGGAGCGCACGACGGCGGATTCGCGCGTCCAAGCCGCGCGCGAGGCGCTGGGGCAGGCGCAAGCCGGCTCGCGGGCGGAGGACATCGCCGTGCAGCGTGCGCAGGTCGAGCTGGCGCGTGCGGAAGTCGCGCTCGCCCAGCGTGAGCTCGACAAGTGCGAGCTGCGCGCGCCGTTCCCCGCGACCGTGGTGCGCCGTCTCGCCGCAGTGGGGGACTCGCTCGCGCCCGGCGCGCCCGTACTTGAGATCGTCGATCGCTCGCGGCGTCAGGTCGAGATCGAGATTCCCGCCAGCGCGGCCGCGCGCCTCGGGGCCTCGCCGCGCGTGCTGCTCACGCTCGACGAAGTGCGCGCCTTCGAGCTGGAAACACCGCTCGACGCGTTCGTTCCTGTCGCGGACGAGCAGAGCCGCGTGTTCCGCGGCGTCGCGCGCCTCGACGCCGGCGAAGACACCGCCGGTGTGCTCAAGCCGGGCATGTTCGTGCGGGCACGGCTCGAGCTGGCGGTGCTGCCTGGCGTGTTGCTCGTGCCGTCCGACGCGCTGCGCGTGATGGGGCAGGGCACGTTGCTCGTGCGCGCGAAGTCCAGCGTCGGGGCGGATGGAGCACCGTCGCTGTCCGCGGAGTTCGTGCCCGTGCGCGTGCTGGGCTCTGTCGGCGGGGAGAGCGCGGTCGAGGCGCTCGAAGGCGGCCTCGTGGCCGGCGAGCGAGTCGTTGCGAGTGGCGCCGCTATGGCCTTCCCCGGAGCGCCGCTCCTGCCGCGCGGTGACCAGCCAGGGACCACGCAGCCGTGAACCCGATCCGCTGGTCCGTCCGGAACCCCTACATGATCGCGGTCGGGATAATCCTGACCGTACTGTTCTCGGCGCTCGCGTACCGCACGATCCCGATCCAGCTCAAGCCGACTGTCGACCGGCCGCTGATCTCGGTCACGACGGCCTACCGCGGCGCCTCGGCGGTCGAGGTTGAGCAGCAGGTGACGCGCGAGCTCGAGGACGTGCTGGCGGCCGTCGAGGGCGTGGTCGAGATGACCTCCGATTCCGCGGAGGGCCTGAGCTCGATCACGCTCGAGTACGAACTCGGCACGGACACGCAGCTCGCCGTGATCGACGTGGTCAACAAGCTCGGGCAGGTGCCCAGCCTGCCGGTCGAGGCCGACGAGCCGGTGGTCGAGGTCGCGCCGAGCGACTCGAGTCAGGTGATGTGGATCACGCTGCGCTCGCGCTACGACGCCAATCGCGTACGGAGGCTCGTCAAGGACGAGGTCGAGTCGCGCTTGCAGCGTGTGCCGGGCGTCTCCGACCTGCTGGTGGTCGGTGGCGAGGAAAATGAGGTGCAGGTGCGCGTCGACCCCGAGCGCCTCGTCGGTCACGGCGTCTCGCTCGCCGACTTCGGCACGGCGCTCGCGCGCGGCAACGTCAACGTGCGCGGAGGCACGATCGAGAGCAGCACGCGCCAGTTCGTCGTACGCACGGTCGGTCTTGCCGAACTGCCCGGCGAGCTCGGCGAGATCGTGATCAAGGAGACGCCCGCTGGCAGCGTGCACGTGCGCGACGTCGCGACCGTGGTCGACACCTACCGCGAGACGTCCAGCTTCGTGAGCATCAGCGGCGTGCCGGGCGTGGCGATCGGGATCAGCCGCAAGAGCGGCTCGAACGTGGTCGAGCTGATCGAGCAGGTGGACGCGACCTGCGAGGAGCTCAACCGCATCTTCGCCAACCGTGGCATCGACGTTGCGCTCGAGGCCGTCTACCGCGAGTCGAGCTACATCGACGACGCGATCGACTTCGTCTATGGCAACCTGTGGATGGGCTCGCTGCTGTCGATCGTCGTGCTCGCGCTGTTCCTGCGCAGCGTACGCAGCGTGCTGATCATCTCGGTCTCCATCCCGATCTCGCTGGTGGCGGTGTTCCTCGTCCTCAAGGGGCTCGATCGCACGCTCAACGTGATCTCGCTCGCGGGGCTGGCCTTTGCGAGCGGCATGGTCGTGGACAACGCGATCGTGGTGCTCGAGAACGTGTTCCGGCACCGACAGATGGGCAAGGGGCCGGTCGATGCCGCCATCGACGGCGGGCGCGAGGTGTGGGGCGGGGTGCTGGCCTCGACGCTCACGACCGTCGCGGTGTTCGTGCCGATCCTGCTGCAGGGCGACGAGGCGAGCCAGCTCTTCGGCGACATCGCGCTGGCGATCTCCGCGGCCGTGCTGCTTTCTCTCGTGGTCGGCCTGACGGTCGTGCCCGTGCTGTCCGCGCTGTGGCTCGGCTCGGCGCGCGGCGACGAGCTCACCAGCGAGGAGCTGCCGCTGGGCGCGCTCGGGCGCTGGTACGGCCGCGCGATCGACGCGCTCGTCGCTCCCGGCGCGCGACTCGGCAAGCTCGGATTCGTGCTGCTCGTGGTCGCTGGCTCGCTCGCGGCGCTCGTCGTGGTGCCGCCCACGGAGTACCTGCCCACGGGCAGCCGCAACCTCGTGTTCTTCTTCGCGTCGCCGATCCCGGGCACGCGACCCGAGGCGGCACGCGACAACTTCAAGCCGCTCGAGCAGTTCATCCTCTCGCAGCCCGAGACGCGCCACACCTTCGCCGTGGTCGGACCGCGCTTCAACGGCGGGGGAGTCGTGCTCAAGGACGAGTGCGCCGATGGCGCCACGATCGCGGACTTCCACCAGCGCTTGTACGGGCCCGCGATGACCCTGCCGGGCTTCCAGTTCGTCGTGCCGGTGCGCTCGAGCCTGTTCGAGGACCCGGGCAAGCAGTTCGAGATCGAGCTCTCGGGCCCGGACTTCGACACGCTCGATCGCGCCAGCGAGGAGTTGCAGGCGCGGCTGCGCGCGCTCGATGGCGTGCAGTTCGTCCGCAGCTCGCTCGTCACCGGTCGACCGGAGCTGCGCGTGACGGTCGACGAGTCCCGCGCCAAGGACCTCGGGCTCTCGGTCGCGGACGTCGGGGCGGTGGTGGAGACCGCGATCGCGGGACGGCGCTTCACCGCGCTGATCGAGGGTGGTCGCGACGTCGACGTCAACGTGCTCGTGGCGCAGGAACGCATCGGCTCTCCGGAGGAACTCGAGGCGCTGCGCTTCGCGACGCCGTCGGGCAAGGTCGTCTCGCTCGACTCCGTCGCCAAGATCGAGTCCGTCACGGGCCCTCAGTCCGTGCGGCGTCTCGAGCGCGAGCGCAACGTGCTGCTGACGGTGAACATCGCTCCCGACGCGCCGCTCTCGAGCGTCGTCGAGGCCGTCGAACGCGAGATCTTCCCGCCGCTCGCGCTCGACCTCGGCGCGGCCTACACGCTGCGAACCGGCGGATCGGCCGACAAGCTGCGCACGACGATCGCGGCGCTCACGCAGGGTTTCGGGCTATCCGTGCTGATCATCTACTTGCTCATGGTCGCGCTGTTCTCCAGCTGGAGCGCACCGCTCGTGATCCTCACCAGCGTACCTCTCGCGCTCTCCGGCGGCCTGCTCGGCGTGCGCCTCGCGCACGACTATTCCGGCGGGCAGGCCAACCTCGACGTGATCTCGATGCTCGGATTCATCATCCTCGCCGGTCTCGTCGTCAACAACGCGATCCTGATCGTGCATCAGGCCGGCAACTTCCGCGCCGAAGGGCTCGATCCCCGCTCGGCACTGGCGCGCTCCTGCAAGACGCGCTTGCGCCCGATCCTGATGACGGTCATCACCACGGTGGCCGGCATGCTGCCGCTCGCTCTCGGGCAGGGCTCGGGCGCGGAGCTCTACCAGGGCCTCGCAGCCGTCATCACCGGTGGACTCGTGGCATCGACGGTCTTCACGCTGTTCCTCGTGCCCGTCGTGCTGTCTCTCGGCTACGACCTCGCGCGCGAGGACTAGCCGCTCATTTCCAAGAGCGCACGAGCGCGAGGCGGACGTCTCCGGCCGCGCGGCCGTCCTTCCACTGCGTCCAGCGCGTGTCGAGGCGCGCGTCGCTCGTGAAGCGGAGTTCCGCGGCGTGCATGTGCGACGTCGAGCTTCCGATGTTGGCGCCGCCGGCGAACTCGAAGCGCACGACGTCGGGTTCGTCGCTCGCGCGAGCGAGCATGCGCGGCTGGTTGCCGAGGCAGTAGTGCACGAGCGCGAGGGCGCCGTTGTCGAGGTAGTAGACAGTCGACATCTCGTCCGGCGTGCCGCAGAAGACGGTCTCGACCAGCGCCGTGCCCCCGCTGGTCACGTGGTAGCGCACGAGCGTGCCCGCGGGTGCATCGCCCACGCCCGCGAGCGCGACCCACTCGCCCTCGAGGCGCTTGAGACGCTCGAACTGCTCCGCGGCGCCCGCGACGGGCGCGGGCTGGCCGGTGGAAGCGCAGGAAGCGAGCGCGAGGAGGGGCAGCAGCGCGGCGGCGAGTCGCATGGTGACTAGGATTGTAAGAACTGTCGCGCGGACGCTGGCAAGTGGCATTTCGGCGCTCGCAGGGCGGGCGTGGCCGCCGTAGCGTGCCTGCGTGCGCGTTCTACGCGAAAAAAGGGATGTCCGCTCGATGAAGTTGCTCGCCGTCTCGCTGTCCGCCTGCCTGCTGCTCGCCGGTTGCATGAACATGGCTGCGCCCGCTTCAGTCCCGGCCGCGCTCGAGACTTGGGACTCCGAGGGAGCCGCGGCGGAGCCGGGCTTCGCCGCCTACAAGGACGTGACCCGCTCCGCGGACTCTGGGGGCATGTCTGTGCAAGGCCCGAGCGACGCGCTCGAAGCGGCGCCCAAGGAGGCGCGGCAGGTGATCTACAGCGCGGCGCTCTCGGTCGTCGTGCTCTCGCCTTCGGCGGCGCAGACCTCGGTCAAGTCCTTCGCGGAGGCGGCCGGCGGCTGGATGTCGGAGAGCGATGCGCGCACGATCGCGGTGCGCGTGCCCGCGGCCCAGTTCGAGGCCCTGCTCGAGCGCATCGGGCAGCTCGGAGAAGTCGTCGAACGCAGCGTGCGCGCCGAGGACATCACCGAGACGCTGGTCGAGCTCGACATCCGCATCGACAACGCGCGCCGCGCTCGCGAGCGCCTGCTGGCGCACCTCGAGAAGAGCGAGAAGATGGAGGACACGCTGCGCATCGAGGCCGAGCTGGCGCGCGTGACGGTCGAGCTGGAGGCACTCGAGGGTCGCGCGCGCTTCCTGCGTTCCCAGGTCGCGATGAGCACCATCCGCGTGACGTTCAATCGCGCGCAGTCCGCTCCGCGCGGCGAGGATGGCACGCTGCTACCTTTCGACTGGATCGCGCGCCTCGGCGACGGGCTCGTCGCGGGTGCCGTCGAGGGGCGGCCGCGTCGGCCCGGCCTGCTCGCCAGCGGCCCGCGCTTCGAGCCGCCCGCGCAGTTCATCCGCTACTACAGCGACCGCGACACGGTCGAGGCCATGAACGCAGACGGTGTGCGCATCAAGGTCCGGCGCGAGTCGAACTACGACAGGGGCGCGCTCGCGTTTTGGGCGAAGCTCGCGCGCGCCGAGCTCGTGCGCTCGCGCTCGCTGGTCGTGTCGTCCGAGCGCGATCTCGGCGAGGACCGGGCGCTGGTCGCGGGCTCGCGCGAGGTCGCCGGAGCACTCCACGACTACCTGCTTGTGGTCGCGCGCACCAAGGACGACGTCTACACCTTCGAGGCCTGGGGGCCGCGCGAGCTGTTCGCGCCGCTCGCGGTCGAGCTCGAGGCGAGCGCGCTCTCGCTGCGACGCTGAAAGCCCGGCGGCGCGTCGCACAGCGCACCACGCCGTGTTCGAGGTCGGGCGGGGAGCCGCCGCTCCGTGCTGGGCCGAGGATCCACGCCGAGCGAAGGAGGTCGCCATGACCAGCGCGAGGCGCAGCGTTTCGAGGTGTTTCCGCAGGGGCCGCGGCGAAGGCGGCGAACGCCACCACCCGTACCGTCGCGACGGAAAGCGGGCGGGGCCGGGCTGCTGCAGCGGCTGCGGCGCGGTGTACCTGCGCGGGCGCTGGACCGGGTGCACACGGCCCTACGCGGCGCGCGCCGGGGAGTGCCCAGCGTGCGAGCGCATCCGCGAGCGCTCTCCGGCGGGCATCCCGAAGCTCGAGGGCGAGCTCGGGAAGCGGCGCGAGGAGCTGACCGGCATCGTGCGCAACGCCGAGGAACGCGAGTGCGGCCAGCATCCGCTCGAGCGGCTGATCGTGGTTCGAAAGTGACGCGACGGTCTGTACGTCGAGACCACCGGGGTGCACGTCTCACACCGCATCGCGGACGCCCCGCGGCGCAGCTTCCACCGCTCGGCCACGCTGGACCTTCCTTGGGGCGCCGAGCTTCCGCGCTGGCCTGCGCGCACACGTGAGCCCAGCCGTCAAGCGCGGACTGCGCCCGCGCGCGGAGGCTTGGGGGCGCGGTCCTCGCCCGTCTCAGCCGACGTCGCGGAACGTGACCATCTCGCGCCGCGATTCGTCCCACAGCTTGAGCCGCAGGTTGCCGAGCACGTCGCGCGGCCACAGGGTCGTGCGGATCGGGTGCTGCAGCTCCGGCATCTCGGCCATCACCTGCGGCAGCCGGTAGAACGGGATCTGCGCGTTCAGGTGGTGCACGTGGTGGTAGCCGATGTTGCCGGTGAAGAAGCGCATCAGCGGGCCAGTTTCTAGGTAGCTCGAGGTCGCTACCGAGGCCGAGTGGTAGTCCCACTCGGCCTCGTCGGGCACTTGCATGCCGACGAAGTTGTGCTGCGAGTAGAACAGGTAGGCACCGAGCGCTCCCGCGCTCACCACGGGGATCAGGTACAGGAACAGGAGCGGCTCGAAGCCGCCGTAGATCGCGAGCAAGGGCGCTCCGACGATGTGGCACAGCAGCGCCGCGGCCGAGTCCCAGTACTTGCGCGGGTCCTTGAGGAAGTTCGTGACGCAGATCGAGTAGGCGAACACCGTCAGGACCGCGAACACGATGGTCAGCGGGTGGCGCGCCACTCGATAGAAGCGGCGATCGCTCTTCGAGGCCTTGCGCCACATCTCGGTCGTCAGCAGCGGGAAAGAGCCCGTGCTCGCCTCAGAGCGCTTGCCCACGTGCTTGTGATGGTAGTTATGCCCGTAGCGCCACGCGTTGGGCGGCGTCATCAGGATCATCCCGAGCACGAAGAAGATGCCTTCGGCGACCTTCGAGCCCTTCAGGATCGAGCCGTGCATGAAGTCGTGGAACAGGATGAACGCACGCACGAAGATCAAGGTGGCGAGGATCGAGCCCGCGAGCTGCACCGGCCACCAAGGCGCCGCACCCGCGACCACGAGCGCGCCGACGAGCAGCAACACGGTGGATAGCAGGTGCACCCAGCTGCGGCCGCGCGAGTCGAAGGCGTAGCGCTCGGTGGCGCGCAACAGGTCGCGACCCGCGCGCAGGGCCTCCGCCTCGGTCGAGTCTGCAGCGATGGATTTCGAGCCGGCCGAGCCCGCTCGGTCGCCCCGGCGGTGGTCGGGGTGGGGTACCGCGGTGGAGCTTGCCGCCATTCGCATCGCGGCATCATAGGCTCGAGCCACGCACGAGGGAACCGCGAGATTCTGCGCGCAGTTGCGGCCACCGGCCCGCGCCGGGCTTGCTGCCCGCGTGCTACCTTGCCTCCCGCCCGCCGATGAGTTCTCCCGCTTCCTGCCGCGAAATGAACGTTTTTGGGGAGCGCTCCGTCGAGCGCTGGTGCGCGGAGCTGGTGCTCGCCACGACCGTCGAGGCGAAGCTCTCGCCCAGATCGGCTCCGGACACGCGACACGAGGAAAGCTGGACGGTCACGCCCACGGCGGTGCGCCTCGAGCGTCCCGGCCGCCCGCCCCGCTGGCGCGTCGCTTCCCGCAGCCCGTCCGCCCCGCGCCCCGAGGGCCTGCGCGACCGGGGCGCGCGATCCCGCATCCTGCACACGTTCGTGCACCACGAGCTGCAGGCGGCGGAGCTTTTCGCTTGGGCTGTGCTGGCCTTTCCCGAGACCCCGCGCGACTTCCGGGCCGGGCTGGTGCGCCTGTGCGGGGAGGAACTCGAGCACTTGGGCCTCTACCGTGCGCTGCTCCGCCGCGAGGGGCGCGACTTCGGGGACGAGCCCATCCGCGACTGGTTCTGGCAGCGCGTGCCGACCTGCGCGACGCCGGCGGCCTTCGTGGCCCTGCAGGGGCTCGGCTTCGAGGGCGCCAACCTCGAGCACTCGGCTCGCTACGCGGCGGCCTTCCGCGCCGCGGGCGACGAGGAGGGTGCGCGCGTGCTCGAGCGGGTCGAGCGCGACGAGATCGGCCATGTCGCCTTCGCCGCCCACTGGTTCGAGCACTTTACCGGCGCTCCGCTCGACTACGACATCTGGCGGGCGGCCCTCCCGGCGCCGCTCACGCCGGCGGTGCTGCAGGGACGTCCGCTCAATCGCGTCGCGCGGCGCAGCGCGGGGCTCGACGAGCGCTTCCTCGCGCGCCTCGAGTCCGAGCCGCGCGAGCGCGGGGTCGCGGGCCCGGGAGCGCGACGGTGAGCGAGCACGAGCCGCGCGCCTGGGTGCTCAACCTCGATGCGGAGAGCGAGCTCGCCGCCGTACGCCGCTATGCGCCGACCGCGCACCTGCGGGCGATCGTCGAGCGCGAGCGCACCCGACTGCTCGGCACTCTCCTGCGCCCGGGCGACGTGCTCGTGACCGAGGCGGCACTCGCGCGCGATCCCCAGCTCGCCGCGGGCCTCGCGGGCCTCGCGTGGAGCCCGACGCCGACGGCGCTCGCGTTGCTGCGACGCTCGGGTGCGCGCGTCGAAGCGGCCCCGGGGCTCGAGGTGCTGCGCACCGTCAACGCGCGGCCCGTCGCGGCCGCCGTGCGCGCGCCACTCGCCGACGCGAGCTTCGAGAAGGCGGTCGCGGCGACGCTGGAAGAGACGCTCGCGCTGCTCGCGCGCCCCGCTCCGCATGGTTGGCTGGTGCGCCGCACGTTCGGTGCGGCGGGGCGCGGGCGAAGGCGCATCGCGTCGGGGCAACCGCGCGCGGACGAGCTCGCATGGATCGAGGCCAGCCTGCGGATCGGTCCGCTCGTCCTCGAACCCTGGGTCGAGGTGACGCTCGAGCACACGCGCTCGGGCTGGGTGGGGCGCGACGGCGTGGTCTCGATCTCGCGGCCGTGCTTCCAGCAGGTCGCCGAGCACGGCGCATGGCTCGCGACGGAGCGCGCCGGACGCGGGCAGCTCTCGCGCGCGGACGACGCGGCGCTCGCAGCGGCCTTCGAGAGCGCGGGGCGCGCGCTCGCGTCCGCGGCCTACTTCGGCCCGTTCGGCATCGACGCGTACCACCACCGCGCACTCGATGGCTCGGGCCGCAGCGTGCTGAACCCCCTGAGCGAGATCAACGCACGCTTCACGATGGACTGGGCCACCGCCATGTCCGACGCGCACGCGCCGGAGCTCGCGCTCGAACGCCTCGACAGCCTGGCCTAGTCGCGGAACTTGGCGTGGCAGCTCTTGCAGGAGCTCACGAGCGCCCTCATGTCCGCGGCGAGCGTATCTGGAGCCGCCCTGTCGAGCAGCGACTTCTCGAGCTTCTCCGCGGCCTCGCGCGAGGCGCGCAGGGTGGCGAGGAACTCGGTGCCCTTGGCCTTCACTTCTCCGTCGTCCTCGAGCTCGCGCAAGTAGTGCGCGATGCGACCGACTTCTGCGGGCGGCACGAGGTCGGGATGCTCGGCCGGCACGCTCCAAGCAGCCTTCTCGACGCTCTTGACGTTGTCGAGCGCGTAGTCGATGTCGACCATGAGCTGCACGAGGCCGGTGGACTTCGAACGGCTGGGGAAGGCGTTCGAGGCGGTGTCGAGCTTGGCTTTGTCGGCGAGCGGCGTCTCGCTCGCGCAGGCCCACAGGCCCTTGTAGTCGGCGGCGGTGCCCGAGACCTTCATGCGCGCCTTGGCGCCCGCCTCGTCGAGCTCGCCCAAAGCGAGAGTGATCGCGGCCGCGGCGCCCGCGCTGCGGTGCTTACCGTGGTGGCAGTGCACGTAGATCGGACCGGGCAGGTCGCGCACGGCGCGGGCCAGCTCGAGCTTGCGGGTCGCGTCGATGCCGTCGTAGCCGATGGGGAGGTGCACGTAGCGCAGGCCGAACGCTTCCGCGGACTCGACCGCGGGCTGGGCGCCGTCGACCGAGATGATCGTGCGGAAGCCCAAGTCGGCCAGGGTCTCGAGACCCGGTCCCTCGGGCTGGGAGCCGCTGTAGAGCGCGTCCGTGTAGGCGACCACGTTGAGGAGGCCGGGCAGGTCGGCCGCCGCCGTAGCGCTGACCGCCGGGCGCGGGAGCGTCTGGGGGCGCGGCTGCGCGGGCTCCGGCGTGCCGACGCAGGCGAGCGCGAGCAGCAGGGCGAAGGGTGCGAGCAGCGCGAGCAGGGGCTGGGTGCGGGGCATGTTGGGCGATCGCCAGCGGGGATCGTACCGCGAAGTGTTCAACTCGCGTGCCAGCCGCGCGCGGGCCGACTCGTCGGACGGCACCCCTCGCTGGCGCGCTCCCGACGCGGCTCGCGCGAACGGGGAGCCGCTCCGGCCCGCGAGCCGTCGCGGCTCGCGCTCCGATTTCGTAGCAGGGCTCGCCGCGCGCCGCGACGGCTCGTTCGACCGCCCCGAGTCCATGCGCTACCCTCGAACCGCGATGCGCTCCCTCTGGATCTTGGCCGTGGTGCCGGCGGCCCTCGTGGCGACGACCTGCGGCGGCGTCGGCGTGCTCGCCGGCTGGCTGCGCGCGCGCGAGGGGCTCGCCGAGCAGGGCTACTCCACGCTGGGGTTCGAGCATCTCGCGTACTTGCTGCAGCGCGCCGACCTGCTCGAAGGTGCCCGGGGCGGACTCCTGTGGGGTGCCGCCGCGGCCGCGGCCGTTGTTCTGGCCCTCCTCGCAACTGGAGCGGACCTCTCGGCACGGCGCGTCGCGAGCTGGCCGGCGTCGCGCGCGTGGACGAGCTGGGCGAGCATGGCGGGCGCGCTCGTCGCCACCGCGCTGCTGCTGCTCGTCGAGCGAGAGCGCGAGTGGGTCGCGGCCGGTCACATCGCCTTCGTGCTCGGCGCCGCGCTCGCGCTCGCGGCCACGCTCGAGTGCCTCGGCCGGTATGCGCGCTCCGCGAGCGGAGATGGAGCGCGCGCCAGTATCGTCGCGTCGCTCGCGGCTCTGCTCGCCTGCTACCCCGCGCTGCTGTGGTTCGGCCGCAATGCCATCACGCTGGGCATCGGCAAGCTGCCGTGGATCGAGGTCGCGCTCACGCTGGCCGTCTCGGCCGCGCTGTTCGCGCTCGTGCGACGCAACGCGCTGCGTGAGCTCGCCGCGCGCGATGTCCCTGCGCTCGCGCGTCCGCTCGCGATCTCCGGCGGCGCGGGCGCCGTCCTGCTCGCTGCTACCGCGCTGTTCGCTGGATCCGGCGGAATGCTCGGGCGACCGACGCTGACGGCCGCGCAGCCCTACGACGTCGTCCTGATCGGCATCGACACCCTGCGCGCGGACGCGACCTCGCTCTACGGACCGTCGCTGCACGGCCGCGACACGACGCCGAACCTGCGCAAGCTCGCCGAGCGCGGCGTGCTGTTCCGTAACGCGGTCTCGCAGGCTCCCTGGACCATGCCGGCGTTCGGCGCGATCCACACCGGGCGCTATCCGCACGAGCACGGCGGCTTTTCGCTCAGCGGCGCGCTGCGCGACAGCGAAGTGCTGCTCGCCGAAGCGCTCGCCGAGGCCGGTTACGCGACGCGCGCCGTGGTGAGTCACACCTACGTCGGACCGCAGCGCGGCTTTGCGCAGGGATTCGAGCGCTACGACGCGTCCAACGCGCTCGGCCACCGTGCGATCACGAGCAAGGATGTCACCGACATCGCGCTCGGGATGCTCAAGGCTCGCGACGAGCGGCCGCTGTTCCTGTTCGCGCACTACTTCGACGCGCACTACGAGTACATGGACCAATCCGAGTCGGACTTCGGGGATGCGTATCAAGGTTGGCTGCGCCACGAGAACGACTACGAGAACCTGCTCAAGAACCGCCAGATGGTCAGCGCCGAGGAGAACCGCTGGCTCGTCGACCTCTACGAGGAGGAGATCGCGCACATCGACCGCGAGCTCGGACGCCTGATCGAGGCGCTCGAGCAGTCGGGCCGCATGGATCGCACGCTGATCGTCGTGGTCGCCGATCACGGCGAGGAATTCCTCGACCACGGCTCCTACGGTCACACCTCGACCCTGTGGCAGGAGCAGCTGCACGTGCCGTTGCTCGTCGTGCCGCCCGGCTCGAGGCGCTCGACGCGCATCGACGGCGTCGTCGAGACGCGCACGGTGTTCGGCACGGTGCTCGACGCGCTCGGACTCGACTTCGCGGACCAGGCGCGCGCGCGCAGCCTCCTGCGCAAGGTGTCCGCCGACGGCACCGAGCTGCCCGACCCGCAGGCCAAGGCGTTCGCGATCACGTGGCTCCCGGACGCGGAGGTCGCGTGGGGCAAGCGCATGTGCATCTCGTCCATTCGCGAAGGGCGCTGGAAGCTCGTGCGGCACTACACGTGGGAGCGCACGATGCTGTTCGACCTCGAGGCCGACCCGCGCGAGCAGCGCGACCTCGCGGCCAGCGAGCCCGAGCGCACCGCGGCCATGAAGGCCACGCTCGAGGCGTGGACCGAGGAACAGAAGAACCGTGGCGCGTCTCGCAAGGTCGAGGTCGACGCCGAGGAACTGCGCAAGCTGAAGGAGCTCGGATACCTGTGAACAATGACTGGATCACTCGTCGCGGCGCGCTGGCCGCGGTCTCGCTGGCCCTGTGTGCCCTGCTCGTCGGCGCGATCGCGCCTCAATCGGGCACGGAGGAGCCCGACGCCCTGCACAAGCTCTCCTTCCCGCGCACGATCGTGCTCGTGCGCCACGCGGAAAAGGCCGCCGAGCCCAAGGAGGACCCGAGCCTGACGGACGAAGGCGCCGCGCGCGCCAAGCGCCTGTGCGACATGCTCGGCAAGAGCGGCGTCACGCACGTCTTCTCGAGCGAATACCAGCGCACGCAGCAGACCGTGGCGTTGCTCTCCGTCGCAGTGGGAGTCAACGTGCAGGTCGTGCCCGCCCGCACGCCGGACGCGCTGCTCTCGGCGCTCGACTCGCTGCCGCGCGGCGCAGTGGCCGTCGTGGCGGGGCACTCCAACACGGTGCCCGTGCTCGTCGAGAAGCTCACGGGCGGACAGTCGAAGCTGAAGATCGCGGACAGCGAGTACGACCGCGTGTTGGTCGTCACGCAATGGGGGCCGGGCCGCGACGCGCGTCTGCTCGAGCTGCGCTACTAGCCGCCTCGCCTTCAGACTTCGAGCGTGGGGAGCCTTCCGCGGCGCAGGCGCAGGCCGCCGGTGGCCGCGAGCGCGAGCGCGTAGACGATGGCCCCGAACGCGACCGTCACGAGCACGGCGGGCAGCTCGAGCTGGCTCGAGGGGAGCGGCACGCGCGAGAGCGGGACGAGCGCGACCGCCGCTCCCATGGCGAGGGCCGCGAACGCACTGCGCCACAGGCGCGCGAGCGGCAGCAACGGCAACCCGAGATCGCGCACGTACCAGGCCCCGAGCGCCATGCGCAGCGCCTCCGTGGCCAGCGTCGTCGACGCCGCACCGACCATTCCGTAGCGCGGAATCACGAGCAGGTTCGCGACGAGGTTGAACAGCACCGCCGCGATCGTGATGCGCAGCACGGCCTTCTCGCGCCCGGCGACGACCATCGCCACCATCGCGACGTCCTTGTAGAGCATCAGGGGAATCGACACGACCAGCACCGCGAGCGGCAGGCCGGAGGGTTCGTACTGGGAGCCAAACACGAGCGCGATCAGCCCTCTCGCGCACAGGGCTCCTCCGACCGCGAGCGGGATGCCCACGCACAGGGCCTGCGCGAGCGAGTCGAGATACAGAGCCCGCCGCTCGCCGTTGTCCGTGCGCGCCTGCGTCAGCGCCGGCATCAGGCTCAGGCTGTAGGCGCCCGCCATGTTGATCAGGAAGCTGATCAGCTGGTACGAGGCCGAATACCATCCCACCGTCTCGGCGCCGCGGTACGCGCGCAGCACGAGCAGGTCCGAGTTGAAGATCAGTAATCCGAGCAGGATGTTGAGCACCAGCGGAAACGAGCGCGCGAAGAGCGGTCGCACCGCGGGCCAGTCGAGCTCGAGCGGGAGAGCGTGCCCGAGCCGGCGCAGCGCGAGCAGCATCAGCAGCACGGCGAGCACGTCCCCGAGCGCCTGTGCCCATGGCACGAAGACGAGGTCATCGCCGGTGCGCACGAGCGCGAGCAGGAGCAACGCATAAATCGCCTCGCCCGCGGTGCGGGCGAGCGCGACGGGCACCGGACGCGAGAGCCCGACGAGCGCGAACTTCGGGCTCGGCCCGTGGCCGAAGAGCGTCAGCGAGTAGAGGCTCACGACGGCGGCGTCGAGCGGGGGAAGGAAGGCGATCGCGGCCGCGGACAGGAGCGCCGCCAGCGCGGCCGAAACCAGCGTGCGGGCGGCGAGGATGGACGGGAGGAGCGAGCGCACCTTGCCCGCGTCTGCGGCGATTTCGCGCGCGCCGGTGAGCTCGAGGCCGCAGGTGGAGAGGTGCGTGAAGTACAGCACCACGGCCTGACCGAAGGCCATCACGCCGAAGAGCTCGGCTCCGAGCTCGCGAGCGACCCATACGCCCGCGAGGAAGGCCAACACGCGCCCAACGGCGTCGCCCGACGCCAGCGCGGCGAACCCCCGCGCGATCCTGCCTGTGCCCGAGTCCGCCATGGCCGACCTAGATCGACGCAACGGACGATAGCGGTGCCGCGCGGCCGGCGCGCGCTCGCACCGGCTGCGCGCAGTCTGGAACTTTCTTCCCCCGCGCTGTCCGTCACCTGAGCGAACGGAGAGCCTCGGTCGAGTTCCACGGATAACGCCTTCCGGGGCAAACCCGCGCGGGGAGGCATTCGCCTCCGCCAAGGCTCTCCCCGGCGGACGGTCGCTCTGTGGCTGCCCCTCGGTCACCTCTCAGGAACTTGCACCCCCAACCCTCCGTGATGATCCGCACCACGCAGGTTCTCCTCGCCGCCGACTGGCTCGCCACCGGCGCCCTCGCCCAGAAACAGGCTGCCATCGCGCAGCAGATCGCCAGCCTCGAGCAGCAGGCCAGCGCGGCCTCGGCCACCGGAAACCATGCGCTCGCGTCGCAGCTCAAGCGGCAGCATTAGATGCTCAGCCAGCGCTCGGGCGTGCCCGCGACGGGTCTGCGCTCGAACTTGATCGCGCTCGCTGTCGCTGGACTTCTTCGCCTCCATGGCCGCCAACCCCAGCGCGCTCGGCCAGCCGATTGCCCCCGGGCCAGCACTTTGATGCGCAGGCGTGGTTCCGCAATCCGCCCGGCGCCGAGACGACGAACCTCTTTTGGCCCGCGCACGGCCTTCGGCAGTGCGCGGGGGATCCTTCTCGGGAGACGCCGTTGCGTCTTCCGAGCTTTTTCTGGTCGCGGGAGTCACACGGGCCGTGCGGGAGCGGTGCTGGGGATGGCTGGGCGGGGCCCGTGGCGAGAGGGGGCTCGGGGTGTGGGCTTCCCAGCGGGGAGCGGCGTGCCTAGCGTACGAAGGTGATGCAGGCGCGGGCGGGGGAGCGGGCGGGGCGGTGGGTGGCTCTCGCGGTGGCCGTGGCCGTCGTCCTGCGCGTATGGGAGGCGCTGGAATCGAGCCTCTGGCTCGATGAGCTGCACACGCTGTCGCACGCGAGCCTGCCGACGCTTCGGGCCGTGGTGGAGCACGTGCGCGCGGAGGTGGTCCACCAGCCGCTGTTCTTTGGCGTCGTGCACGTCTTCGGTGGGTGGGAAGAGGGCGCCTTGCTGCGCTTCCTGCCAGTGCTCTCCAGCCTGCTCCTGTTCCTGCCGGTGGTCGCGTTCGCGCGTGCGGCGGGGTTGAGTGCGCGCGGAGTCGCGCTCGCGGCGTGGCTGCTTGCCTGCCTGCCGTATCAGGTTCACTATGCGACGGAGCTTCGCCCGTACGCGTGGCTGGCGGTGTTCAGCGCGGGAGCGATGTGGGCGGCGTTCAGCGAGCACGGCTCGCGCTTCGGACGGCTCGCGCTGTTCGCGCTGTGCGTCGCGGCGGGCGTGCTGACCCACCGGATCATGGAGGTGGTCGTCCTCTCCATCGGTGCGGCCCGGCTCGTGGTGCGCAGTCGGGACATGGTGCCGCTCGGGTGGCTCATCGGCGCGGGCGCCCTCGCGCTGCTCCCCGAGGTCCCGTGGTTGCTCGCCTATGCCCAGAAGGCCACCTCCGACCGGCTCGACTACCAAACGGACGTCGGCGGTTTCGTGCTGCGACCTGCGCTGGTCAAGGAGGCTCTCGCCCTGCCGTCGCGCTTGTTCACGCCGTTCCTCGGCGCACTCGGTGGCGGCTGGGCGCTGCTCGCCAAGGTCGGCGCGAGCGTGTTCTTCCTCGTCGGCGTCGGTGGCATCGTGGGGGCGTGGCGTCGCCGAGCGAGCGCCAGTCCGTTGCCCGCACCGCTGCGCGCGCTCGCCGGTGCGACGCTGGCCTGCTTCGCGCTGGTCTTCGTGCTGTCCTTCTATCGCTGGGATCGCCTGCCCTTGCAGTACTTCGCACCCGTGGCCTGGGCCCTGCCCGTGGGCGTCGCGGTGCTCGCCGAGCGCTGGCCCGAGCGTTCGCGCACGCAGTTCGTCGGGCTCATCGCGTTCTCGGCGCTGGCGCTGGGCGTCGCGCAGGCGGGCGGAGGGAACATGGAGGACATGCGCGGCGCCGTCGCCGCCGCGCGCGAGCTCGGCGCCGGTCGCGGCGAGGCGCTCTACACCGGATTGATGGTGCAGCCTTCGCTGTTCTCCCACACGCTCGCGTACGACGCCTATGCGCGTGACCTGCCGCGGATCGAGCCCGACGCCGCGCCGCGCCCCGGTGCTCCGGGCTTCGAACGCCCGCTCATCGTGCTGCGCCGCGGACGGATCCAGCTCGACGACGAGCGCTGGGTACAGCTGCTCGAGGGGCGCTCGATCGTCGCGGAGCGCAAGGTCGACGACTACCTCGCGATCTTTCTGCTCGCGCCCGCGCCGTAGCGCCGGACGTCGAAGCCGCTCAGCTGTGGGCGACCTTGGCCTCGGCGCTCGCCACGACGCGGTTGTAGACCAGCGCGAGCAGCTGTCCCGCCATCCAGCCGGTTGCGAAGCCCCACGCCGCTCCGACGAGCGCGCCGGTCCACGAGATCGCGTAGCCGGGGAAGAAGGTGTCGATGTGCTCGAGCAGGTCGCCGGGACGCTCGCCTCCGCGCAGCAGCAGCGCGGCGGTGACGGTGAACAGGCCGAGGCCGAGCAGGCTGCCGAGTGCAAGACTCCAGCTGCGAGCATTCAGGCGCACGTGCTTTTCGAGCTCCGCCCTGCGCTCCGCGCGCGAGATCGGGGCGCGCGGGGCGAGCAGGCGGCCGAGCGCGTAGCCGGCCACGAAGGCGTACAGGAAGCCGATCAGGCCGCCGGTCCACGACAAGTCGTAGCCCGGGAAGATGTGCGAGATGCGGCCGAGGTGAGCGCCCGCGTTCTCGCCGCCGCGCAGGAGCAGCCACCACGTGGCGACGAGCAGGCCGAGGCCCAGCACGAGCCCGATGGCGATGCCCCAGGCACGCGCGCTGGCGCGGTAGATCGTCGCGCGGAGCGTCTCGTACTTGGGGCTCATCGCTCAGATGTGATCGAGGAAGCCGCGGCTCTCCTCGAGCTCCGCGCGGGTCCGGAACACGAAGCATGTGATGGCCAGCACGAGGTTGCGCGCGAAGGCGAAGCTCCAGCCGACCACGAAGCCGAGCCAGAAGCCCCAGAAGGCCCCGATGGCCAACCCGCCCCACGCGACCTCGTAGCCGAGGAAGAAGTTCCCGAGCAGCTCGAGCGGATAGGGCTTGTCCGGCGCGCGGAGCAGCGAGAGCGCGGTCGCCAAGGCGACGGTGAGAGCCACCACGACGCCCACGGCCATGCCGAGGCAGCGCTTGTGCAGCGGCGCGAAGGCGAGCTCGAACTGGCTCTCGAGCTCCGGGTCGCTCTGGAGGGTCGGATGGGAAGCGGATGTCATCGCAGCACCGTAGTGAGCATAGATCGGCCGGGAGCACCGCTTCCATGGGCTTGGGCCGCGAAAGCGCGCCTTCGGGACCTGAAACGGGAAGTCAGCGACCGCGCAGCCCGCGCGCGGCCGCCCGCAGCCACAGGTGCGCGCGGAAGGCGCGGCTCCCGAAGCTCTCGAGACGCCCCGCAGAGCGATAGTAGAAGGCGTCGAGCCGAGGAAGCAGGTGGGCGTCTGGGCTCGCCGGCAGCGTGGCGAGATCCGTCGTGCAGGCGCGTGCGAAGCGCGAGCGCACGGCATTCGCGACGCGCTCATCGACGTCGCCATAGGGGTAGCAGAACGAGCCGGGCCGCGTGTCCAGCTCGCGCTCCATGTCGGAGAGCGAGCCGTCGAGCTCGTCGGCGAGTCGGGCGTCGTCGAGCTGCGTGAGACGCGGATGCGTCCGGCTGTGCGAGCCGAGCGTGAGGCCCTGCTTCTGCATGCGCCGCAGCGCATCCCAGCCGAGCAGCGGCAGCGTGGGGATGCCGCGCGCACTCGCCCCGCCCCAGGCGTTGTCGCGGCCAACCCTCTGCGTGGCGACGAACAGCGTCACGGGGAAGTCCTGATAGCGCAGCAGCGGCCACGCGACGCTCTCGAAGTTGGTGAAGCCGTCGTCGAAGGTGAGCGCGACGGCATCGCGGTGCTCGGGAACGGCGAGGATCTCTTCCAGTCGCACGACCGCGACCTTGCCAGCGCGCAGGAACGCGATGTGACGCCGCAGCGTGCCCTCGTCGATCGAGACCGGCGAGCCCGAAGGATCGATCGAGTGGTAGGTGAGGATGGCGCGCATGGTGGTGCTCAGCGGCGCTTGCGCAGCCCATCCAGCTGCGCCTTGGCCCACGGGTGATCGGGTGCGACCGCGAGGAAGGTCTCGAGCTCGAGCTCGGCCTCGTCGAGGCGCTGCAGCCCCAGCAGGATCTCCACCAGCACCTGGCGCTTGTCGTGCTCCGCGGGTGCGAGCTCCACGGCGCGACGAGCATGCGTCAGGGCGGCAAGGCGGTCACCGTTCAGGTAGCTCGCGCGGCCGAGAACCTCGTGCGCGAAGGCCGAGGCGGGATCCGCGGCGACGGCGCGCCGGGCGAGCTCGAGAGCCCGGACCCGATCCTCCGACGCCATCGCGATCTCGGAGGCCGTGCACAGCACGGGAACCGACAGCGGCGCCAGCTCGACCGCGCGCTCGATGCGCTCGCGTGCAGCCGGCATGTTTCGAGCCGCGACCTGCGATGCGGCCGCGCGACGCCATGCCTCCGCGTCGAGGGGCACGCGAGCCGCGAGCTCATCGGCGAGAGTCGCCATCCGCGTCACGTCGCCGAGCGACTGGGCCGCGCCGAACTTCGCCTCGACGTGGGCGAACGCGCGCGCTCGCTCGTTGCACTGCTGGATCGGCGGGTCGAACGACAGCCAGCCACGGTAGCGCGGGAGCCTCGCCGCGCGCTCGCTGTCGCGACGCGACTCGTCCGCGCGTCCCAAGGCGACGAGCGCCTGCGCTCGCAGGGTCCAGATCACGTAGTCCCCCGGAGTGAGCGCGCCTGCCGCGTCCAGCGACGACAGCGCGGTCTTCGCGTCGCCGCGAGCGAGCGCCAGTCGCGCGAGGCCGATGTGACCGAGCGCGCGCGTGGGGTCCGCGAGAAGGCAGGCGTCGAATTCCACGCGTGCGGCGTCGCTCTCGCCAAGCTCGAACAGGGCGCGGCCGATGCGCGCGCGCGCGACGCCAAGCTTGGGGTCCAAGGACTGCGCCTCGCGCAGCGCCGTCACCGCGAGCGCCAGCCGACCCTGCTGCTGGAGCGCTGCGCCGAGCAGGTAGAGCCAGCGCGCGCGCTCCTTGCCCAAGCCTGCCGCCGCCGTGAACAGATCGACGGCCGGCTCACCGAGATCGAGCGCAAGCGCGATCTCGCCCATGCGTCCAAGGGCATCCGCGTCTCGACCCTGCGTCCAGGCCCGCGACTCGGCAACCATGCGCCGCATGGGCTCGTGCTCGATCTCCGCCGCAAGCTCGACGTCCGGCAGATCTGCGGCGAGGCACGCCGCCAGCCACGGAGCGCGCTCGAGTCGCGCGACGGGAGCGCCGAGGGAACCTGTCGACCTCGGGGGCTCCGGCAGGTCCGCTGGCCGCGGCGCGAGCGCGCCGGCGGGTGCGAGGAGCGCGTAGCCCAGACCGGCCGCGCCGAGCCCGAGTGCCGCGAGCTTGAGGACGCTCACCGCCGCTCCTCCTTGCGCACGACGAGCACGCGGTCGCACGCGATGCCCTCGAAGCGGCGCTCGCTGCCATCGGACCAGCGCACGACGAGCGCGTCGAGCTTCGAGGCCGGTCCCGCTCCGAAGTGGACGCGGGGATCGCTGCTCGAGAGGTAGCTCGACTGCGCGCGCACGAAGCGCGCTTGACGGCGCCCGCCAGACTCGATCTCCACGCGCGCGCCGAGGGCCGCGCCGCCGCGCTCATCGCGCACGTCCACGATGAGCCAATGGCCGCTGCCCTGCTGCTCGTTCCGCAGAACGCGCAGGCGCCCGTTGAAGGCGCTGACGACGAGATCGAGATCTCCGTCGCCATCGAGGTCGCCGCTGGCAAGCGCGCGCGAAGACTCGTCGGCGACGGCGCCCGAGCCCTCGCTGACGTCGCGCGTGCGGCCATGCTCGAAGCGCACGAGCTGGTCAGGCTCGACATAGGGACGCGGATCGCCGACGCGACTCGGCAGGAGATTCACGGCGCCATTCGCGAAGTAGCCCTCGAGTGCGCCGTCGTGATCCTGATCGAAGAGCACCACGCCGAATCCGGTCCATGGCATCGACCACGACGGCAGCGCGAGCCTAGCGCTCGCGTCCTCGAAGCGCGGACCGCGCGCGAGCAGCGCGAGGTGGCTCTGGTTGCGGATGTTCGTGACCAGCAGGTCCGCACGCAGGTCGCCGTCGAGGTCCTCGCACGCGATTCCCATGCCTGCGATCGCCACGCCGAGCGAGTTGTAGGCGCAGCCGGCCTTGAGGGCGTCCTCGGCAAAAGTGCCGTCGCCGCGATTGCGCCACAGGAAGGCAGGTGTCGAGTCGTTGGCCACGTACAGGTCGCAGTGGCCGTCACCATCGAAGTCCTCTGCGACAACGCCGAGACCCTGCCCGCGCGCGCCGAGCATTCCAGCGCGCTCCGTCACGTCCTCGAAGCGCACTCCGTCCACGTTGCGATAGAGCCGGTCCTGCCCCGGTCTCTCGTAAGCGCCGGGATCGCAGTAGTCGGGCACGCCGCTGGCGTAGCAGCGCCTCTCGATCGAAGGGGACCAGTCGACGTAGTTGCACACGTACAGGTCGAGCCAGCCGTCGCGGTCCATGTCGAACCACACGGCTGCCGTTCCGAAGCCCTCGTCGGCTACCCCGAGCTCGCGCGCGACTTCCGTGAAGCGCGCTCCATCGTTGCGTAGGAGTGCATTGGGCCCGAGGCGCGCGACGAAGACATCGACGTCTCCATCGCGATCAAAGTCGGCGCTGGCGACCCCGTAGGCCGGGCCGTTGATTCCGCAGCCGCGCTCTTCGGTGCTGTCGGTGAAGCGACCGCCTTCGTTGCGCCACAGCCGACAGGCCTGCGGGGGCCCGCTGCCGTCGATCGAGCCGCCACCGGCGACGAACAGGTCGAGGTCGGCGTCCCCATCCGCATCGAACAGCGCGACGCCGGGGCCCATCTCCTCGGGCAGCCAGAAGCGACCGTGGGCGTCGGCATCGTGCGTGAAGTCCACGCCAGACTCGGCGCTCACGTCGCGCAGCGCGAGCGGATGGGCGGCCGAGGCGCTGGCGCGCTGGGTGCGTGCGAGCGCTGCCATCTCGCGAGCCGAAGGCGCGCGCGTCGCATGCCAGAGCGCCGCGGCGACGCCGAGGGCTGCGAGCGTCCAGCAAGTCCAGGTCGGAAGGATGCGCAGCACGACTCGACTCTAGCCTCGCGGCGTCCCGTGCGCAGCGGTCTCGATGCGCGCGGCGAGCTCGGGCTTCCCGCGCCTGCGGGCGGTGCGTGCGGCGAGCTCGAAGTAGCGCGGCAGGACGGCTCGCTCACTCCAGCGCTCCGCGAACGCCGCGCGGCCGGCAGCCGAAAGTCGCGCGCGTCGATCCGACTGCGACAGGGCTCGCCGCAGTGAGGCGCCCAGCTCGTCGGCCGTGCCGAACAGCTCGCCCGCCCCGGAAGCCTCGACAATCTCTGGGAAGGGGCCTAGGCGCCTCGCGATGACTGGCGCCCCGGCGCGGAAGGCCTCGATCAGGATGATCCCGAAGGTCTCGAAGCAGATCGAGGGCACCACTAGCGCCGCGCAGTGCGCGTACAGTCCGCGCAGCGCTTCCTCGCTCACGCGGCCGAGGAAGCGCACGTTGGGGAGGTCGCGCCCGAGCTCGCGCAGGGCGCTCTCGTGCTCGCCCGTGCCGGCCACCAGCAGGTCGGCCTCCGGGAACTCGCGCAGCAGCGGAATCACGTCGTCGAGCCCCTTGATGCGCTCGAGTCGGCCGACAAACAGGAAGTAGGGCCGCTCCTGCGGACGCGGCGGCGAGGGCGCAGCGAGTTCTTCCGGCAGGAAGTAGGGCAGCACATCCATCTCGAACGGAAAGCCAAACTCGCGGTGCTTGGCGCGGCTGAACTCGCTCATCGCGACGAAGGCGTCGACCGCGCGTCCGTGGCGCTCGAGCAGCGCGGTGTGGCGCCAGAGCTGGGGCGGACGGCGGTGGTTCAGCTGGCAGCGCAGGCACTCGCGACCCGTGCAGAGCTCGCGACCGTGGCGCCACAGGACGTGACTGGGGCAGACGAGCCAATGCTCGTGCGCGAAATCGAGCTTGAGCGCGTCACCGTAGCTCCACACCGCCGGACCGCCGATCAGGCTGACGTTGTGAAAGTGGACGATATCGAAGCGGCCCGGAGCCAGCAGCTCGCGCAGGCGAGCGGAGTGGGCGACGGGGCGTCCAAGCTGCTGCACGGCCAGCAGCGACAGGCGGGGTAGTGAGCTGGAGAGGTGGACGACCTCGACGTTGTCCTCCGTCGGCGCGGGATCCGGCGCGCGGCTCGAGAGCTGCGTGTACGCGTCGGTGTCGAGGATCACCGTGTTGTGGATGCCACGGCGCGCGAGCGCGCGCACGAGCCGCTGGATGCCGATGCCGTCGCCGCCAAAGTTGTGCGGCGGGTAGAATGTCGTGACGTGGGCCACGCGCAGGCTCATCGTGCGCACTCCAGCAGTGCTTCGAGCGCAGCCTTGGCACCCTTCGGCCAGGTCATGGTACGTGCTCGCTGGAGGGCCTCCTTCGCCATGCGTCCGCGCGCTCCTTCGTCCTCGGCCAGCGTGCGCATCGCGGCCGCGAGCGGCTCGAGCCTTCCGGGCTCGACGAACAGCCCACCACCGGACAGCAACTCGGGCAGCGGACTCTCGATCGTGGCGATCACGGGCGCTCCGCAGGCCGCCGCCTCGACGGCCGGAAGGCCAAAGCCCTCGCACTGCGATGGAATCAACAGACCGAGCGCGCCCGAGTGCAAGTGGCGCAGCTCTTCATCGGGAACGTAGCCTGCCCAGTGCACGCGGCGCTGCAGGCCGAGCTCTGCGATCGTCGCGTGGATGCGGCCCTGCTCGCCATGAAAGACGTCCGTCGATGTCGGCCCCACCAGCACGAGGTGCGGATCACGCGCGTCTCCGCGCGAGAGCGCGTGGAGCGCGCGCACGATCGTCTCGACGTTCTTGTGCGGGTTGAAGCCACCGACATAGGTGAACCAGCGCACACCGTCGGGCAATCCGATGGCGGCGGCGGCACGCGCGACATCCGCCATCGATTCGCTCGGGCGATAGGCCGCTGCCGGAGCCTCCGTGCTCACCCGGATCTCGCCCGGCGGTACATGCAGGATGCGCGCGAGATCGCGGGCCGAGTACTCGGAGACCGTCAACACGAGGCGCGCCTGCCAGAGGGCGAGCTTCACTTTCGCGCTCCAGAAGACTCGCGCTCGTCTCGACGGGAGTGTGAGCTCCGGGAAACGTTCGGCGATGCAGTCATGGATGCAGACGAGCGCGCGCAGCCGCGGAGGGAGCGGGAAGTAGGTGTAGACGGAGGGCGAAAAGAAGGCGTCGAGCTGGTGGCGGCTCACTGCGCGCGTCAGTCGCAGCATGTCGAAGGGCGAGCGTGAGCCACCCGCCGCCGCGGCCTTCGTCGGCGCGACCTTCTGGTCAACGGTGACCAGCCGGACGTTGGGTGCACGGAGCTCGAAGACGCGTGCAGCGGCGTCGTCGGCGAAGAAGACGAACTCGTGCTCGGGGGCGAGCGAGACCATCGCTGCACACAGCTCGCGTGTGAAGCGCCCGTAGCCGCGCACGTTGGCCCAGCAGGTTGCGTCGATACCGAATCTCATCTGCGTCGACGCAGGATCCAGACAGCCGCGCCGCCGATCAAGGCTCCGCCCGCCGCCGCGGCGAGCCCGAGCTTCCACAGCCAGTCGACGAGCTTCATCGGGTTGTCCATGCGGCTGAAGAGCTTGCGCTCGAGCGAGCCGGCGTCGAACTCATGCACGGAGAGGTAGTTCGAGGGCGTGTGGCGCGCGGGATCGAGCGCTCCCAGCGTGCGGATGTCGATGTCCACCTCGGCGCCGCGCACGGTGACGAGCGCCCAGGTGTCGAGTTGCTCGGAGAGGGCGCGGATCGACTCGCGATTGCGTTGCATCTCGAGCGGCGCCGACACGAAATCGGCAGCCACTTGCACGTACTCGATGCCGTCGCGTCCGAGGTGCGAGTACTTCCACGGACCGAGGTCGCCCGCGAAGACCGCGCGCGTGGGGGACTTCGAAAGCAGCGGGTGAACCTCGTTCCACCACTCCGCCTCCGGCTCCCACCAGAGCATGTGTCCGAGGAAGGCGAACACGTGCGTCGCATCGGGATGCGACGCGAGCTCGTTGGCGACGAACGCGCGCCGTTGCGCATCGAGCTGCACTCCGCGAATGAAGCGCGGCGGACACTGCTCGGTCGCACCCGGCGTGGGCGTCCAGCAGGAGTTCAGCAGCAGGAACAGCGCGCCGTCGTGCTCGAAGCTCTGCTGCAGCGCGCCATAGCGCTCGATCCACAGGTCGCGCGTGGTGCTCTCCCAGACGTCGTGATTGCCGGGCACGCGGTGCACCGGACAGCCAAACTGCGCGAACACCGCGTCGACCGCATCCCAGTCACGACGGACGGCTTCGCGGTCGACGTTGGCGGAGTGGAAGTCGCCGTAGACGAGATCGCCCGCGAGCACGACGAAGTCCGGTCGCTCGCTCTGGACAGCGCGCACCATTTCGGCGTAGCCCCGCGTGGGAAACATGCCATCGTCCGGTCCGCCGCGCGTGTGGCCGAGCACGGCAAAGGTGAACTCCTGCAGGGCGAGGGCGAGCATCAGCGCGACTCCGGGGCCCATGAGAGCACGCGCCAAGAGTGGACGCGAATGCGCGCGCCGCTCGCGGCCGCCCGGGCGTCGATCCCGAAGGCCGTGTAGCAACCCGGAGGCAAGCGCAGCGTCGCGAAGCTGTATTCGTGGCGGTTTGCGGCGAGCGGCACGGTCCTTTTCGCGATGCCGCTGGGCCCGCGGGCGAACAGGGCCACCTCGGGCAGCCCTTCGCTCGCGAGCTCGACGACGAGCTCGTGCACGCGGTCGGGCTCGTCGAGCCGCCAGTCCACCTCCGTCTCGATGCGTCCGTCGCCTGCGCGGAGCGTCGCCTCAAGCTCGAGCTCGCGCAGGCACAGGCGCCTCACGAGCCCCGATGCCTTCCAACCGGCCAGCGTGTCCGCGAAGCTCGCGGCGAACGTGCCTTCGTGGCGCGGTACCAAGGGCTCGGCGAGCTTCCAGCCGTCGTAGAGCCCGGGTGCGGCCGAGACGCCCCGCACGCCGTGTAGCCGATAAGCCCATTCGACGTCGCCGGCGTGAAGCGCGCCTTCGCTCGCCACGCGCGCGTCCGCGATCGTGCGACAGGCATCATCAGCGCTCCTGTAGTCGTGGTCGTTGCCCGCGACCACAGCGCGCACGAACTTGGGCCACCCGGCCTCGCCATAGCGCCAGTTCTTGATGTGCGCGTAGACGCCGAGCTGGTTCCTCTCCAGCGTTGAGTGAAATACGAAGGGCTCCGAGCGGTCCTTGGCCTCGATGCCGCGCACGCAGCCCGAGATCAGGTTCGCGAACACGAGCGGCGAGCTATCCTCGCCGACGGAGATGCCCTTGTCGCCCGAGTCGAGGATGCGATTGCCGACCACGCGCGGCCAACAGGTCATCAGGTCGAGCCCGTCATTGCCGGAACCCTCGATCAGATTCCACGCGACGAGCCCGCCGGACATGTCGTAGTCGATCGAGTCCGCGTTGGCGTGGTGGAAGTGCGAGTTCGTGATCGCGGCCTCGCCCTTCACGACGTTGATGAGGTCATCGCAGCGCTGGTTGTGGGCAAACTCGCAGTGGTCGAACTCGACGCCCGTGGAGTAGTGCACGCAGACCGCGCCCTTGTATTCGACGCGCCCCACTTGACGAGCACCGCCCCCGACGAACTTCACGTATTCGAGTCGGGAGCCGTTCGCGCCGGCACCCTGTAGCGCGAATACGCCCCACGGCAGCTCGGGGTTCGCGCGCTCGATCGTGATCGGCAGCTCCGCCGTGCCGAGCGCCATCAGCTGGCCGCGACACTCGATCGACACGTCGGGCTCCAGCGTGAGCGTCGTGCCGGGTCTGAGCACGAGTCGCTGTCCGGCGTGCACCAGCAAGTCCTCGGTGAGTCGCACGTTTCCGAGCAAGACGAGCTCTTCGAGCTCGGTCGAATTCGACGCCGGAGATTTCACGGAAGCGGAGTCGCGAGGCGCGCGGCGGCGCGTCGGCAGGGCCGTTCCGCGCTCGAGCGTCGCGATCTTGAGGCGCTCGCCCGTGGCGCAGAGCAGCAGGCTCGGAACGAGGTCGCCTTGCGGCGCAGCGTCGGCCGCGGGCTTCCAGAAGAGCCGCACGTGGCGGGGCATGGGCCGCAGCTCCGCGCCTGTCCCGCCGATGTCGCCACCGAGCTCGAGGACGGTCGACAAGGGTTCGTCGCTCCGATCGAGCGCTCCGCTGCCGTCGCTGTCGAGCCAGATTCCCTCGCGGCTGGGCGCGCCGCGGGCGAGCTCGAACCCTTGCAGAGCAAGGAGGGCACGTCCCTCGACGACCAGATCGATCGTCCATGCAGCGTCTCCGGTGCCGGGCATCACCAGCGCGCTCGCGGTTGCATCCCGGCTCCATCCGCGCAGGACCTCGATGTTCCGGCGCAGCGTTGCGAGAGCGACCGCGGCGTCGCCGATGGGCGGGATGATGCCGCTGCGGATGCGGTCGTATTCGAGCGCGTCGGCATAGCGCGCTTGAACGAGCGCGAGTCGCACCTCCGCCGCCTTCAGGAGCGAGTCGTCCTCCAGCTTCTCCGCCAGCACCCTCATCGTGCCGGCCCAGATGCGGGGATCCTCGAGCACGATGCGCCAGAAGCGGTGGATGTTCGAGCCGCGCGGTGGCTTCTCGAGGTCGAGCAGGCGCACGTCCCAGGGAATCGGGTGCAACGTGCCCGACGCCGGGTCCTCGTACCAGAACTGGTTGTGCACGCCGCTCATGTGGTACGGGTCGCCGACGACGAGCAGGTACGCGAGCAGGCGCGAGAGCTCGTCCTCGTCGAGCCAGCCGTCGAGGCGCTCGCGCGCGGTCGGCGAAGGGTCGTTCAAGTCGGCGAGGAAGTCCCCAAGCAGCTGGGTGCCGAAGGCGCCGGGCCGGTCGTTATTCGCAGCGCGGTCCCAGATGTAGGGGTTGCGGAACACCTCGCGCGGCAGGTCCTTGAAGTAGTCGCCGCGCTCCGCTGTGTCGGCGCGGAACACGTTGCCCGGCATGCGCAAGTTACGGCGCAGGAAGCTCTCGTCGATCGGCTCGACGAAGCGGTGCAAACCATAGAAGCGGTCGTTGAGGTACACCGGCACGATCTGCTGCTCCGGGGCGAGCAGGCCGAAGTCCTTCGCGAGCGTCGCCGCGAGGTACTGCGGCAGCACATCCTTGACGCTGAAGGCCATGGTTCGGAAGCCCTTGTAGAGCGAGCCCGACTTCGTCTTCAGCGTGAAGGACTTCTTCTCCGTGGTCCAGTGCGCGCTGCCGTCGCCGCGGAAGCGCAGCTCGGCGTCGACGAGCTCGCCGTGGTCATCGATCCGGACGTCGACCCACTCGCCCCAGTGCTCGCCGACTTCGCCGTCGATGCGGTCGAACTCGTGACGATCGACGTAGAGCCTCAGCTGCGGCACGTCGTCGCGCTCGGGATCCATGCGCGCCTCGAGCTCGGTGAGCGCTGGCGTGTCGAGCGCCGTTCGCGCACGATTCCAGCCGAACTTGCGCACGCTCGTCTGCGCGGACCACCAGTCGTCGTACCGACGTGCGTTGGAGTAGTCGCGGACGGCAGCGAGGAACAGCCATGTGCCGATCAGCAACGGCGGCAGCGTGAGGAACAGCACGTCGCGCAGTGTGACGCGGCTCCACCACGGCGCCTTCTTGGGGGTGGAGGAGCTCACGGCATCCACCCCAGCTCGGCACGGCGCGACCAGACCAGCTCGGCCGCGGCTTCGGCGATGAGCGCGTAGCCCGCGGCCGTGCAGTGGTTGTCTTCGCGCCAATACAGCGACGCTGGGTCGGCGTGTGCGAGGAAGCGCTCGCGCGCGTCCACACACGCGGTTCCGTTGCGAGCAGCAAAATCTTGCCAGTGCGCGCCATAGGCGCCGCCGTCGAGACCAGCTTGGAACTCGCGCAGCTGGCGCGCATACGGGTTCACGACGATGCCAAAGCGGGCGCCGAGGGCTTCGGACGCGGCGCGCGCGTCGAGCATGCAGCGATCCGCGAGTTCGTAGAGCCGCTTGGCCTTCGGACCGGGCTGCGATTCGTAGGCCTCGACGTGGTGGAACGGCGGACGGCCGCGCAGTCTGGCCCACGCCGCGGAAGCCGCGATGCGCTGCGCGAGCCGGCTGCGCTCGATCGCCCCGCCGAGGCACCACCAGCGCCGCCGATGCTCGTAGCGAGCTTCGTCGGCTTCCGTGGCCCGCGCGGACACCATCCGGCCGCCGCGGGCGGTGTATTGCAGCGGGAACGGGTTCTCGGAGAGATCGTTGGGAGTCGTGGCGACGAGCACGAGGTCCGGCTCGAAGCGTGCGCCGAACTTCGCGATCCACGCGGCCTCGTTGGCCGTGGAGAAGCCCGGGAAGCCCGCGTTGACGACCTCGATGCGGCGCGTGCTGCCCGATTCCGCGAGCCTGCGCGCGAGGTTTGCCTCGAGCGCCGCCGGCCAGGTCTGCGCGCCGGGCACCTGGTCGCAGGCGGTGAACGAGTCGCCGACGCACAGGATGCGCGTCACCCCGGCCGCCTTCGGCCCGAAGTCACGGTCGGAGCGCACGCCTTGGGCGTTGCTGGCCCACTCGACCCGGTACTCCCGCGTTTGGAGCACCTGCCGGTGGTTCGGCACGTACGCAAGCCCCACGTCGGGGTCGGCCGCGTAACGACCGGAGTTGTCGAGCTCCTCGTAAGCGGGCTTGTCCGTCGCTCGCAGCAAGGTCTCGGTGACGACGAGCAGCAGCGTCACGAAAGCCGCGCTGGCGATCGCGGTTCGGCGCACCGATGCGACGCGCGGGCCAACCTCGCGGCGGAAGGATCCGAGCGTGACCACGGCGAGGGCGGTGCAGGCGAGCAGCAGCGCGACCCAAGGCTTGCTCCAGCCCAGAATCCACGGCTTCGAAGTGTGCTCCGTGACCACGTAGGCGAGCAGCAGCCCGAGCAGGGCGGTCGCGGCAGCGCGTTCGAGCTTCGAGGTGCGCGGATCCACGGCTCAGTCCTCGAACACCGAGCCGGCTGCCGGGGCGCCGCCGCGGCGCAGGTGCTGGAGCCGCTCGCGCCAGCGCGACGCGAGCAGGCAGTTGGCGAAGCTCTTCTCGGCCTGTTTCCACATCGTGTCCGACACCGAGCGGAACAGCGCAAGTTCGAACTGGATGCGGGCGATGCCATCGGCAGCCTCGACCGGCTTGCTGGTCAAGCTGGAGCTCGTCTCGCGCGCGAGCAACTCGCCGCCCGCGGGGCTGGTGCCGCCGGACGCGGTCCATGTCGCAGTTGCGTCGAGTCGCAGGGGAACTCGCGGGAGCTCGCCTGCACGCAACGCCGCGCCGGCTTCGATGGACTCGAGGCGCGCGCTGTAGCCGTGGGTCTGCAGCATGATCGGCCCGCTCCAGCTCGCCTCGACCGTGCAACGGACCTCGATGGAATGTAAGCGACCGTCGACGGGAATGTCGAGCGCGACGCGCGTCGTGCCGAGCTGCACGTGCACGGTCGCGAGCTGCCATGCGTCGACGTAGCGCTCGAAGGACTCCACCACGGATGCGTAGCGACCCGCGGAGAAGTCCATATCCATCAGGGCCGCTGCGCTCGGCTGGTGGGTGGGATGGATGGCGAGTACCGCTTCATAGGCGCTGCGAGCACGCGCGTCCTCGCCCACGTCGCGGGCGAGCTCGGCCAGCCGAAAGTGATTGCCGTAGTTCTTCGGATCGAACGCGACGGCGCGCTCCAGCGTCTCGAGCGCGCGCTTCTTGCGACCATCGACGCGGTACGCCTCGGCCAGCGACGCGAGCAGGCGCTCGCGCTCGCGGTCGTGGCGATGCTTGACGAACGTGGCGGGGCAGTCGCGTTCGAGGCGCTCGAGCAGGGCCAGCGCGCTGGTCGTGCTCCCGACGCGCAGAAGCCCCTCGGCCTCGTCGAGCTCCTCGATCCAGTCTTCGCTCGCGGCGTCCACGGCGCGCTCGGCGCCATTGAGCAGGATGCCCCAGATCGCGAGCGTTCCCGCGAGTGCCGCGCAACCCGCGAGCCACGCCGCGATCAGCGCTCGCTCGTGGCGGGCGACGAAGCGCGCGGTCGACTCGCTCGTGGGGGAGTGCGGCGTCATGGCGCGACGCAGGTCAGATGTCGATGTTCTGGGCGCCCGTGAGCAGCACGACCTTGCGATTGCCGTTCACAGTCCGCACGGCGTCCATGAACTCGGCTTCGCGCGTACCCTTCTTCAGGTGCACGGAGTACACGAGCTCGAGCGCGCTGCCGCCCTGAATTGTCTCTACGGACAGCAGCGAGTGATCCTGCAGATGACGAAAGAAGGGTTCCTGAAATGCGATCCTGTGATCCACGCCGTCGGCGAGCTGCACCTTGAGCAGCATCTCGCTCGTGGGCTGGGCACCGATCTGGAAGCGGTGCAGGAAGTAGATCACCGGCGACAGGAACAGCGTGAACAGGACCGCGAGGTCGAAGAAGCCCGTGCCGCAGGCCATGCCTACGGCCATCGAGGCGAACAGGAAGCCGACGTCGCGCGGCTCCTTGATCGCGGTGCGGAAGCGGATGATCGAGAGCGCGCCGACGAGGCTGAAGGCGCGCGCGATATTCGAGCCGATGATCTCCATCACCAGCGCGGTCGTGATCGCCATCAGGATCATGGTGTGCACGAGCGACACCGAGTAGCTGATGCCGCGGTGCGTCTGGCGGTAGACCCACGCCAGCACGAGCGAGAGGAAGAAGCTCAGGCCGAGCGCGTACAGGACGTGCCAGAAGGCCGCGCCGCCGCCGACCGCGGCCGTATTGCGGGTGAGCTGGTCGAGGGCTTCGTTCACGGTGGACTCCGGGTTCAGAGGGGACGGGGAGCGAGGGCGTGGAGACCGTCGTGGAAGGCGAGGTCCACAGCCGCGCAGTACTTCGAGAAGCGCACCAGCTCGAGGCTGTGCTTCTTGACGAGCGCGACAAGCCACAGGGGCACGCGCTGGTTGTACTTGAGTTCGAGCACCGCGAGCTCGGGCGGCAGGATCCAGCTGCCGATCTCGAAGGGACGCGCGAGGTCCAGCGTGCTCGCGTCGTACATCAGGCGCGTGTCGATGGTGATGCGCAGGTCCGCCTCGAAGCGCGCGAACCACGCACGGCGGCGGTAGCTGACAGCGACCTTTGGCACGAGCCGGTGCTCGCGGCAGAGCACGAGCGCCTCGCGCACGACGGGGTCCGTCTCCGCGCGCTCGAGGTCCGCGTCGAGCTCGCCCCGGCCGAACAGAGCGACGAGCTCCGCGACCGTGCGCCGTGCCCGACGCTTCTGCACCGTGCGGTCGATGCGCTGCTTGATCTCGACGAAGGCCTCGTCGCGCAGCGCGTAGCGCCGCAGCCGCAGCTTGCGGCGGAACTTCTGCCCGTCGAGCTTCTCCCAAAAGAAGCGCAGCTCCGGCGAGTCCCAGTACTGCGAGTGGATCGAGTAGCCATCGAGTCCCGAGTGCGGGTCCGGATCTGCGAAACCGGCGAGGTCCGCGATGAGCGCCTGCGCGTCGTCGACGCGCACGAGGTACTTCTGCTCGAAGCGGTTGAAGTCGCGGACGTACGCGCCCTGCGGGAGTTCGTGAGCAGGCATGGCGCTAGCCCGCCGACTGCGCCGCGAACCGCTGAGGCTCGAGACGCTGCTCCTCGTGGTACTCGAAGTCGGTGTTCACCTCCCACACGTCGTGGGCGGCGCCCTGCATGTTCCAGGCCACCATCATGGCAGTCAGCATCGAGTGGTCCTGATTGTTGTATTTGTGCATCCCGTTGCGGCCGACGGGGTGCAGGTTGTCGATCCCGTCGATGAAGTCGCGCACGCGGTCGAGGTGCCCGCGGTACTCGGAGTCGTAGATCGGATAGGCCTTGGGCATGCGCACCACGGTGCCGTCGACGACCTTCGTTGGGTCTCCGAGGCCGAGCTCGCCGAGCTCCTTGGTGGCGAGCGCGACGAGCTCCGCATCGCTTGCCGTCCACAGTCCGTCACCCTCGAAGCAGAAGTACTCCATGCCGAGGCAGGTGCGGCCTTCCTCGGGCACCATCGCGGGCGACCAGTTGTTGAAGTTCTGGATACGGCCGACCTTGACGCCCGGCGTGTGGATGTAGATCCAGTTGTCCGTGAAGAGGTTTTCGGCCTCGAGGATCAGCGCGACCACGAGGAAGTCGCGGTAGCGCAGCCCTTCCGCGGCCGTGCGCGTCTCCGCGGGCGCCGCGTCGCCGAGCGCGCGCACGAGGCCGCGCACTGACATGGTCGAGATCACGTGCTCACCCTCGAAGCGACGCTCGCCCTCGGGGGTCTGGCAGCGCACGGCGACCGCGCGGCCGTCGCGCAGCTCGATCGCGCGCACCTTGTGGTGCATGAGCACCTCACCGCCGAGACCGGCGAGCTTTTCCGCGCAGGTCTCCCACATCTGCCCCGGGCCGAGCCGCGGGTATTGGAACTCGTTGATCAGGCTCTTGATCTTCGTCGAGCGCCGCTGGATCGACGCGGCGTTGAGCACGGCCTTGGCGAGGCTCAGGTTCTGGATGCGCTGGGCGGCCCATTCCGCGCGGATTTC
>SXKQ01000092.1 GCA_005778045.1 Planctomycetia bacterium | reverse complement strand
CTTCGTGTTCCGCACGCGCGAATTCGAGCAGGCCGAGATGGAGTTCTTCATCCCGCCCGATCAAAACGACCAGTGGTACGAGTACTGGGTCAACGAGCGCTTCAGCTGGTATGTCGACTACGGCATCGACCCTGCCAAGCTGCGCAAGTACCAGCACCCGCAGGAAAAGCTCGCGCACTACTGCAAGGCCTGCACGGACGTCGAGTACGAGTACCCGTTCGGCTGGGGCGAGCTCGAGGGCATCGCCTGCCGCTCGGACTTTGACCTTAAGAGCCACTCCGCGGCCTCAGGCAAGGATCTGTCGTACTTCGACCCAGAGTCGAAGGCGCGCTACGTCCCGTGGGTCGTCGAGCCCGCCGCGGGCGTCGACCGCACGGCGCTTACCTTCCTGATCGACGCCTACGAGGAGCAGGCGCTTCCCGACGGCGACGTCCGCACGGTGCTGCACTTCCACCCGGAGATCGCGCCGATCACCGTGGCTGTGCTGCCGCTCGTGAAGAAGGAAGGCATGCCCGAGAAGGCGAGCGAGATCGACCGCATGCTGCGCCAGGCGCGTTTCACCACGTTCTACGACGAGAGCGCGGCCATCGGCCGGCGCTACCGCCGCCAGGACGAGGTCGGCACACCGTTCTGCGTCACGATCGATGGCGAGACGCTGAAGCACGATGTCGTGACCGTGCGCCACCGCGACCCGATGACGCAGGAAAGCGTCAAGATCGCGGACCTCGAGGCCTACCTGCGCACGGCGATGCGCAGCTGGAAGCGTCCGACCCAGTAGGCGACCCAGCCGCGCTCATGCTCCGGCCGCGCAGCCCTTTCGGGGCGCGCGGCCGGCCGCGTTTCAGGCCTGAATCGCAGTGGGGCGAGCTGGAAAGTCTTTACGGATGCAACCCAGACAGCGATCCGTAATTGCAACTTCCTGTTCGGGGCCCGGCTCTTGGTTGGTCGAAGACCACTTCAGGAGAGGTCGTCGTGCGCGTGGTTCGCAGGCTGCGCGGGGCGATGCAGGCATGGGGAACAAAATTCATCGGGGAAAGCGCGGCGGTTTCACGCTGCTCGAAGTGCTCGTAGGTGGCGTCGTACTCACGCTCGGTGCCGTTGGAATGGCGGGGGCGATGCTCTCGTCACTCACGCTGCAGCGCTGCGAGAGCGACGCTGCACAGGCACGCGTGGCCGCGCGGCGCGTGCTCGAGGAACTCTATGCATCCGACTTCCGCGAGGCCTTTGCGCTCTACAACGAGAGCACGCAGGACGACGTCGGACTCTCACTCGTCGCGCAGGGCTGCAACTTCGCAGTCGCTGGCTTGCGGGCGCGCTCCGGTGACACGGATGGCCAGTGCGGGCGCGTGATCTTTCCGACGCTCGTCGCCGGCGGCGTCGAGTGGCTGCGCGAGGACGTCATCGACTCGGCGCTCGGAATGCCGCGAGATCTCAATGCCGACGGTGTCATCGACGGCCAGAACCGGGCCGCGGACTACGAGCTGCTTCCGGTGCGCGTGCGCGTGGAGTGGCGCAGCGCCCGTGGGGACGAGACCTTCGACCTGGAGACGATCCTGTGCCGACGCCGCTGAACGCGCGCCGCGCTCGGCGTGGCATGACCTTGCTCGAGATCGTCATCGCAACCGGGTGCCTCGCGCTCTTGCTTGGCGCCATCGGGACCGTGGCCGAGCGCGGCCGCTCCGCCGCTGAGGCGGGCGTGAGCTCGTCGGCCCTCGCTGCGAAGGCCCAACGCCTCGTCGACCGCATCGCCGCCGAACTCATGAACGCGACGGCCCACAGCCTGCCGCTTTCGCCCGCGGCCGGGCGCGCGGCAACGCTGGTGGAATACCGTACGGTCGAAGGCTTCGACGTGGGAGCGGGAGTCATCGAAGAAGGACCGCAGCGTCGCATCGCGCGCGTGGCGAGCCCGGATGATCCCAACGACGGAATCGACAACGACGGCGACGGCCTCGTGGACGGGGGCGATGTCGTCCTCGTGCTCGATACGGCGGCGACACCGGTGCGCCAGCTCGTGCTGGCGGCGAGCGTGGTGGAGACGCTCGAGGGCGAGATCGCCGGCAACAACGCCGATGACAACGGAAACGGTCTCGTCGACGAGGGCGGCCTCAGCCTGCAGTGGCAGAACGGCGGCGCCAGCGTGGTGATTCGCGTGACTCTCGGGTCGCGCGCCCCGGGCGGCGGCGTGCAGCTGCGCACGGTCACGACCACAGTGCATTTGAGAAACTAGGGGAGAACGACATGGACATGCAACGGATGAGGGTCAAGGTTCGCAGTCGACGGGGTTCGGCGCTGCTGGTGGCGTTGATCGCGGTGATGGTGCTGGCGGCGCTGGCGGCGGGACTCTCGAGCTACAGCGGCTCCGTGAAGCGCGAGAATGAGAGCGACGAGCAGGCCGCGCGGGCGCTGTACGTGGCGGAGGCCGGGCTTTCGCTCGCGATCGACTCCGTGCGCGCTGGCGCAGTGGACGAGCAGGTTGACGAGCTTGCGGTCGGCAGCGACGCCGCGCCGGTGCCGTTTTCGGGCGGCGGCTACTGGTACCGGGTCCAGAACGGGCACGACGGCACGGTCACGGTGACGTCGACGGCGGAGGTCGGGGGCGTGCGACAGGCCACGCAGGCGGTGCTCGAGTCCAGCGACGACGGCGTCTATCACAGCGCGCTCTTCGCCGGGAACGTCTCGGGAGACCCGCTGTACGACATGAAGTTCGGCGGCACGGGCATCCAGGCCGACAAGATCAACGGGAACATCTACAGCGGCCGCAACGTGCTCATCACGGGCGAGGCCCAGATCAACGGTCAAATCCGCGCGACGGGCGCGATCAGCGGGGGCAGCGGCGACACCGGCAAGACCTTGTCGATTCCCGATATCGTCGGGATGAGCTACGCGACCACCGCGCACTACAACGTCAACGCGCTGTTCTCCTCCGCGACGTACAAGTCTCACAGCACGCTCGGGGGACGCGCATGGCAGCTATCGGAGTCGAGCCCCGCTCACATCTTCCGCAAGAACCCCAACGACCGCACCTCGGCCACGTCATCGACGGTGAAGGACGACTACTTCTTGGAGGATCCCTACGAGTCCGTCAGCACGAGTTCGACGGTGGCCCCGGCCAACGGTACGCGCATCACGCTCGCGGGCCACGACGGCAACCCCGGGTCCAACGCGAGCAACAAGGTCTACTACATCGATGGCAACCTCTGGATCCACAACAACAACATCTTCTCGTTCACGCTCTTCAACAGCGGCAGCGATTCGGTGCGCGCGACCTTCGTGGTATGCGGAAACATCTACATATCCGACAACATCCTCTACCAGAACGCGAGCACGGGCGCGCTGGCGATGATCGCGATGAAGGACTCGGCCGTCGCCAACTCGGGCAACATCTACTTCGGTGACCCGAGCTTCGGCACGCTCGAGCGCATGGATTCGTTCATGTACGCCGAGAACAACTTCTTCGACAACAACCTCTCCGCCAGTGGTTCGGCCAAGGTCACGGTCAACGGCAACATGACTGCCGGCAACCAGGTGCGCATCAACCGCGACTTCGGAGCGCAGCACTCCAAGCTGACGGTCAACTTCGACGGCCGCATCGTCAGCGGAGCGATCACCCTGCCGGGCCTTCCCTCCGCGGCGCCCGGAGAGGTTGACTGGAACGTCGTGTCGTGGCGCACGGCGGCGGTGCGATGAGCGCGCAGCGACTCACGGTGGCGTGGGCAGCACTGGTCGGCGCAAGCGTCTTCACGGTGCTCGCGGTGGTGGCCGTGCCGCGGAATGGCGTGGGCACTCGTCCTCCCACGCCGGCTGAGCGCTCGAATTCTGAACTGGCCGAGGAGCAGACCAGCGAATCCGCTCAGCAGGTTCCTGTCTTCGACAGCGCCATGCTGGCGCCTTCGGTCGAGCGCGAAGCTGCACCCGTGCAGGTTTCTCTCGCGCGTCGGGCTCCCGCTGTCGTCTCGAGCGTTCCGGATACGCGCGCAGCGCTGGCGAAGCTGCTGGAAGGCGCTCGGGGCCTCACGCCGCTCGCTCTGGCCGATGTCGCTGTGGGACTCGGGCCCGAGCTCGTGCCGAGCCTGCTCGACGCCATCCTCGGCCGCGGCGAGTGGCCCGAGGGCGAGGACGCCGCGACGGGGGACTTGCGGGTGCTCGGGCTGCGCGATGCATGGGGACGTTACGCCCCGACGTTGCGTGCGCAGGCGCTCGTCGAGTGCGCGGCACCGACGCGCGACGAGCGCCGCGTGCTCGTCGAGCTGGCCGGGGAGCTCGGTGGCGAGCTGGCATTGCCGACGGTGGTTCGGCTGGCCCGGGGCTTCGAGGCCTCGGAACTTGCGCGCAGCTTCGTCGCCGAGCCCGTCGAGCGCGCGCTGGCGCTGGCTCTCTTGTCGTCGAGGGCGAGCGAGCGCAACCTCGAGTCGATGTTCGCGGGAGTGCCGCGAGAGCTCGCGCCCACGCTGGTGCGTGGATGGGCGCAAGCAGGGGACGCGCGTGGCCCGGCCATCGCTGCGCGGGCCCTCGGCTCCGACGCCTCGCTGGACCTTGAGATCCTCGCCGCCCTCGCGCAGCCCTCGTGCCCAGCGCGCGCAGCACTGGGAGCGCGCGCGCTCTCGCTCGTGCGACAGTCGCTTCGTCACGATGATCCAAAATTGCGCCGCTGTGCCGTCGCCGTGCTCGGCAACGCTCGGGACACGCTGGCCGTCGATCCGCTGGTCGAGTCGCTCGAAGATGTTGACGCGCTGGTGCGCGCGGGCGCCCGCGACGCGCTGCGCTCGATCACGGGCAAGGACCTCGGCGGTGACTCGGAGGGCTGGCGCGGCTGGATTCTGGAGCGACGCGCGTGGCTGGAGGTGACGTCTGCACAGGCTCTTGCGCGCGCACAGGGTGCGGCATGCGTCGACGCCATGGAGGCGCTCGAAGAACTGCTCACACGGGGCGACGCTCGCGACGAGCTGGTCCAGCCCATCTCGGAACTGCACGTGAGCGCAGGTTGCGAGAACGTGCGCGAGCGAGCGCGGCTCGCCCTGATCGAAATCGGCTCTCCCCGCTCGCTCGCGCTCGCGCAGCGCGAAGAGGACTAGGGAACGAGACGCAAGTTCAGGATGATGCTCTGGGGGGACGAGGCCAAGACGTTGGTCTGGGCCATCTGCAGCATGCCGGTGCCGCGGTCGACGGTGAGTCGCGAGAGCGAGTTGGAGCCCTCGTTGGCCACGTAGAGATGGCTGCCCGAGGGATGCATCGCGACCGCCACCGGCTGGTTGCCCGCCGTGACTTCCCCGATGCGAGTCAGGAAGCCCGACAGCAGGGCATTGGGCTCGACCCGGAAAACCGCCACATCTCCGACACCGTTCGTGTCGCGATTGCACGCGTAGATGAAGCGCCCGATCGGATCGCTCGCGATCGCGACGGTGTTGGTCCCGGCGAGGCGCGAGTTGATGAGACTGAGCGCACCGTCCGCGGCGCTGATGCCGTACAGCGCGATGCGCCCCTTCGAGGCCGCGGTGGCCAGCAGGTAGCGACCGTTGGGCGTCACCGCGATCGCCGTCGGCTGGCCATCGAGCGACTTCGGTGTCAGCGACTGGGTCAGGGCGCCCGTATCAAGGTCGATCCCGACCGTGAGCACCTCATTCGTCAGCGGATTGGCGATGTACGCGAAGCGACCGCTGGGATCGACGGCGATCGAGCGCGAGCCGTTGCTCACGGGCAGCGAGCCGACGTGCACGAGGACTCCGGAGTCCTCGTCGAAGGCGAACGAGCGCACTTCGCCCTGGGATCGGTGCAGCACTAGCAGGCGCTGGCCCGAGGGCTCGAACGCGAGCGCGATCGGCTCGTTGCCCACCGGGCTGAGCGACTCGGCCGCGGAGGGCAGGCCGGTCTGCACGTCGATGGCGAGCACCGCGACTTGGTTGTCGCTGGCCCGGGCGGACAGGAGCCAGCGCGCGGAGGGGTGCAGCACTAAGGACTGCGGCTGGCTCGCGGACGGATTCGGGGCCGACACGGGCTCGAGGGCTCCGTTCTTCGCATCGAGTTGGAACACGGCCGGTGCGGAGGACTGAGCCATCGCGACGTAGGCGTAGACGGCGCGCGGCTCGAGCGGGGTCTCGCCGGGCACTGTCGCGATGCTGAGGGGAGAAGCCCGCGTGCGCAGCGAGTCTTCGCGCAGCAGCGCACCGGTCGTCGGTTCGACTCGGAAGATCTCGACTTCGGCGCCCTGACCGACCGTGACGTACAGCTGGCGACCGGTGAAGTCGAAGCTGAGGCACTCAGGGCGGTCCCCCGCGGGCGTCGCCGCGACCTGCGTGAGCGCGCCCGTCTGCGGGTCGATGGCGAAGGTGCGGATCGTGTCATCGCTGGCGATCGTGGCGTACAAGAATCGGCCCGAATGGGAGAGCACGACTCGCGACGGCTGCGCCGCGGTGATCTCGTTCTCGACCAGCGTGAGTACCCCGGTCTGCGCGTCGACCGCGAACACCTGCAAGCGGCTGTTCGTGCGGCAGTTGGTGTAGAGGAAGCGACCGTCGCGGGACCCTACCAGCCAGAAAGGCGCGAAGGCCGAGACATGCGGGAGGCCGGCGGGCGTCGGCAGGCCCGTGATTGGATCCATCGTCAAGGTCTGGATCGACTTCGCCGTGACGTTGGAGAGCCACATGAAGCGACCATCGGCCGAGAGTTCGGCGTCCCAAGCGCCGTCGACCGGGCTCGCTCCGTCGTCGAGCGTCAGACTTCCGAGGGACGAGAGGGACCCATCTGCGCCGACCGTGAAGGTCTCGACGTGCACGTCTGTCTGCGCGATCGCATACAGCCGCTGCCCGTCTGGAGAGAGCAGGAGCTCGTTGGGGTTGAGTCCTGCGCACGCGAGCGCGCCGCGCTCAAGCAAGCGGCCGCTGACCGAGTCGACATCGAAAATGCGGATCGTGCTCGAGTCGCGCTGCACGAGGTACAGGTAGCGACCGCTGGGGTGGGCGACGAGACAGCGCGCGCCGGTCTCGACGACCGTCGGTGCCGTGATGCCGGTCGGCGCGAGCAGGCCGGAGCTCGGATCGAGTCGGTACGTGCTCAGCGAGCTGTCTGCCGCGTTGGCCACCGCCACGAGATGCAGCGGGGCGACTACGCCGATCTCGATGCTCGCCTCGCTGAAGCCCGCGGCGTTGGACGCGCGCACCACGTAGGTGCTTGGAACGGCGAGCTCGGTGGCTGCGCCCGAGATCGATCCGGATTGCGCATCGAGCGTCAGACCAGCGGGCAGCGCCGGGGTCACGCCCCAGCTCGACACTGCTCCTCCGCGCACCGTGGCCGCGAGGGGCGCGAGGTCCACGCCCTTGACCGCGAGCTCGAAGCTCGACGGGTAGCTCAGGGCGTCCGGAGCCGCGGGCGGTGAGTTGCCGCCGCCGCCGCAGCCCGCGAGCGCCAGCGCACCGAGCAGACATAGCTGCAGTCGCGATTGGAGGGTCGAGTTCATGATCGGGGTTCGGGAGCGGTCGTTTTGGAGTAGCCGAAGCCGGCGAGACAGGTCGGCGCCGCGGAGTTCGACGGGCGGGTTCGAGCGCCGATGACGGAGTCTAGATCAAATCCCGCTCGCCTCGAGCCGGAAGGGACGCTCAGGGCGAAAAAAGCAGCGCTCATGGCCACCAGAGGGTCTTCCGAGCGACCTACATCCGCTGCCGCTGGCCGAGGAGCCGGCTCGCCAACTCGCGGGCCTTGATCACGCACTGGTCCGAATTGTCGTACTCGAAGCGCCCGAAGCGCCCGAGCGGCACCAGTCCGACTTGGTCCATCCAGTCGAAGATGGCCTTGCGGCGCGCATGGTAGTTCGCGTCGAACACCACGTAGGCGTGGCGCGTCGAAGCGCGGTCGGTGAACAGTACCTCCTCCCGGCGCAGGAGGGCCGCTCGCTCGAGGCCTTCGAGGACCTCGCGCTCGAGCTCGGGGCCGGGGTAGGGCGTGCCGCCGGGATGCGTGACCTCGCACAGGAGCGAGCTCTTGCCTGCCGGAGCCATGCCGGGGGCGTAGTTCGACATGTAGGTGACGCGGTTGGTCGGGCCTTGCTCGTGGTGCGGCAGGTAGATCCACGAGAGCTTGGGGTGATCGGGCCGCGCGAGGGCGACCAGCAGACAGGTGATCGAGTTGTACTCGAGGGTCCGCATGGCATCCGCCGCGTCGCGCGGCACCTCCCGCACCAGTGCGGGGAGGTCCGTGAGCGCCAGCGTGCTCACCACCGCATCGAACTCCTCGCCGTTGACCTTCCACACCGCGCGCGTGCGCTCGACCTCTCGCACGGGCGTGGCGAGTCTCACGCGGTCGAGCACCGTGCTCGCAATGCCATCGGTGATCGCCTGAAATCCGCCCTTGCGTGGGTAAAAAAACATCGCCTGGTGCGTGTAGCCCTCGGTGCGGATGCCGATCGAGGAACGCAGCACGTCGTCGACCGGCGCATCAGGCACGCGGCCCGCGACCCAGTCGCTCGAGAGGAAGTCGAGCTCGCGCTTCCAGACCTTCGCGTTGTACGGGTCCATGAAGTGGCGCGCGATGCCGTCGCCGAAGCGCCAGCGCACCCAGGCGCCGAACTGTGCCGGCGCTTGAGAACCGTCGACTTGGCGGCGGTGCCAAGCCTCGATGTAGCCCCTGAGGCAGTCGAAGTTCGCCGATTGCGGCAGGTCGCCGAGACCAGTCTCGAACGGGTAGTGCACCCAGCGATCGCCGAAGCGGATCTTGGTGTGGCGCTCTTGCGCGACGAAAGCCGCATCGCCGCCGGCGCAGGCCTTCATCCACGCCATGGCCGACGCATCCTTGCTGTACAGGATGTGGCCGCCCGTCACGTCGTAGGTGAAGCCCTCGACCGTCTTCGAGGCGCACAGACCGCCGACTGCGCGCGAGCCCTCGAACAGCGTCACCTGCTCGCGCGGCAACCCGCCCTCGATCAGGAAGCGGGCCAGCGCGAGTCCGGAAATGCCGGCGCCGAGGATGGCGATCTTCACGAGTGCGATTCCGCTGCAGGGAGGGGCACGGGAGCGTGCGAACCCGCCTTACCATAGCGCCACCCGCGCCATGGGGCGAGCGCAGGCCGCCGCTAGCGCGAACGCACGAGCACCGACCGGTCCGTTTTTTCCCGCTCGATCGCGCGCTCGGCGTCTGCCAGCCAGCGCCGGCCGTCCTCGGTGTAGCCCGCGGTCGGGGCGAGCCCGGGCTCGAGCCGCGACCAGTGGCGGTTGAATCCGTCCATGGCGAGCTCGCGCGCGTACTTGGCGAGGCACGACGCGAGCGCCACCGGGAGCGAGCGCGACTCCGCGCGCTCGGCGAAGGCGATTTCCATGCGCCGCGGGCCGCCGCGCCGCTCGGTCAGGCGGTAGCGCGAGAGCTCGCTCGATTCGTCGATGAGCTCGACCGAGGCCTCCGGAAAGTCGACCGCGAGGATCGAGCCGTAGTGCATGCGGCCGCCGTGCCGGTCGACCCACAGCTCCACGCCTTCCTGCGCGTGGTCCTGCCAGATCCGACGAAACAGGAGTCGCGACTGCAGCCAGTGCGTGCGAGCCTTGTTGTCTGTCTCGGCGAATGAGCGATTGAGTTCAGCCTCGGGCACGACTCGCACGCCGAGGTCGAGCACTTCCACCTCGGCACGCGCCAGCGCGCGGTGCAGGCTCTCGACGCGCAGCTCCAGCATGCCCGCGTCCTGGTGGCGCGGAAGCGGTGCGGACAGCGAGCGATACCACGGGTGCAGCTCGACGGTCGCGGGCTCGACGGCGAGCTCGACTGGATTCCCGAACAAGAAGCGCCCGGCGCTGGTTGCCGGGCGTCGCCCGGGCGCCTTCAGGGCGAGAAATCCGAGCGCCGTGGCCTCGAGGCGCCGATGGCAGCGCGCCGTCCGCTTGAACACGACCTTGGAGTCCGCGACCACGAACGCCTTGCCGTCGGCCCGGGGATCGTCGCTGACCGCTGGCGCGAGGGCGCGCCAGAACTCGTCGGCGCCGCAGGGCGCACGGAACACGCTATAGCCGAAGGTCATCGGCCCGAGCAGGGGACCGAGCCCGGCCTCGTCGACTCCGGCGTGGACCCGCAGCTTCGTCACGGAGGACTCAGGCGATTCGCGGCGCGTCGCGGCGGTTGCGCAGGAGGACGAGCAGTGCCAGCGCGGCGCTGCCGGTGAGCAGCGAGATCAGTTGCGAGGTCGAGAGCCGGCCGTCGAACCACACGCCGCGGATCGAGTCGCCGCGGAAGCGCTCGACCACGAAGCGCAGCGCTGCGTACAGGGCGATGCCGACCAGCGCGACCTGCCCCTCAAAGCGCCGCCGCTTCAGCATCCACAGGCACACGAGCGCGACGATGAGTGCCTTGATCGACATCATGGGCTGCGTGGCCCACAGGAGCTTCCCGGCGTTCTCGGCGCCGAACAGGCTGTGCTCCGGCAGCGGATCCGGCACGCGCAGCGTCAGCGGGAACGGCAGGTGTTGCCACTTCTCCGGCACCGGCGAGCCGTAGTCATCGCCGACGAGCAGGCAGCCCACGCGGCCGATGGCCTGCCCGAAGAAACCCGCGACGAAGCCGCAGTCGGCGGCGTGCAGCACGCGCAAGCCGTGGCGCTTGGCGCACCACATCCCGCCGACCATGGCACCCGCGAAGCCGCCGTACATCACGAGGCCGCCTTCCCAGACTGCGAGGATGGAAAGCGGATTGGAGAGGTATTCCTCGCCGGTGGGGGAGCCGCGCGCGATCTCGACGACCACGTACAGGAGCCGCGCTCCAGCGACGACACCGATCAGGATCCACATCGGGATTGCGCCGTAGCGCTCGAGGTCGCGCGCGCGGTCCTTGGAGTCGCCCGTGACCAGCCGCAGCAACAGGTGCGAGCCGAGCAGGAAGCCCAGCGCGAGCATCACGCCGAAGGACCGGATCGGGAAGTGCAGCCAGGGCAGCTCGAAGAGGATCGGGTGCATGGAACTCACGGAGTGTACGCAGCGCTGCGCGCCGCGGCGAATGCGGCCTCACGAACCGAACCGTCGTCGGACGGACTGCGGGCGTCAGGAGGCTACGGCACAAGCTCCGCACGCCGCCGCTCACGGCCGCGAGCGAAGGCCGCGACGTCGAGTCCCGGCAGCACTTGCTCGACCGGGGTCTCGAGCTGCGCAGCGCGCAGCCCGTCCTCGAGTCCGCTACCCAGCCCTTCGCTGAAGGCTGTCCGGGAGCGTGCCAGCATCGCCGGTGCGAACTCGGCGATCGCACCTGCCTCGACGGCGACCCCGCGGCGCAACGTGCGACCGAGCACGCTCCCGACGCCGCGCACGAAGTGCGGCACGAGCTCGGGGCGCGAATCCAGATCACGCGCGAGTGCCTCGAGCTCCGGCAGGCGCTTGGGCAGGTCCCAAGCCAGCGCGACTTCCCAGTCCGTCGCGAGTCCCTCGAGGGCGAGGCCGGCGAGCTCGTCACCGGCGGCGAGTCGCGCTGCCGCGATCTCGACGAAGCGCGTGTCGAGGCGGCTCTGCATGCGCGCGAGGTTGCGGAACGCGACGCCGATGCCACGCGCGACCTCGGGGCGACGTTTGGCCGGGAACTCGTCGAGCAGGCTCCACAGGTCGAGCTCGCCACCGCGGCTCTTCAGCACGCGCTGCATCGCGCGCACGCGGCCCATGCCGAGGTACAGCGCCGAGCGCACGCCCGGCGGGTAGGACTCGGCCATCGCGCAGGCCTCTTCGATGCTGTAGCCGTTGCGTGGCGTGAGCAGCTGGTTGGCGGTCTGCTTGACGTTGAAGCCGTCGTAGTGCGCGCCGAGATTCGTGTGCGAGAAGCTCCAGTCGACAAGCGCGCCGTTGAAGAGCCCCGCCGCAAGAGCCGGCGTCGCGAGGTACCACACGCGCCGACCGTGCGCGAGCCGTGCCGCGCCGAGCGCGATCACGAAGGTGGCGTAGAAGAGGTGCGTGTTGAAGTAGCGATAGCCCTCGGCCTCCATCGGAGGATCCTTGGGCGCGATCTCGAGGCCGCTGGTCGCGAAGGCGAGCGCCGTGAGCGGCAGGTACGCGCACAGGAACGTGGCCAGCGCATCGTCGACGCGCGTAGCCTTCGTTCCGACCTCGCCGAGCGCTCCGCGCGCGAGCGCGCGCAGCCCGCGCCACGCCGTGGGCAGGAGCAGCACGTAGCCCGCGACGAAGGCGGCGAGGAACAACACGCGCGCCAGCCTGCCGGGCAGGCCGCCGAAGTCGCGATACTGCGTCGCGGCCAGCAGGTGCTCGCCCGCGAAGGCCGCGAGTCGCTCGAGCATGAGCCCGAGGTCGGCGCCCGAGCCTTCCTTCGTGAACTTGTTCTCGAGAAACTCGAAGCCGCGCCAGCCGGTCCACGCGTTGAGTGCGACCAGCGGTGCGATGCCAACGGCGAACCCGGGCGCGAGCCATGCGAGGTCGCGCAGCGTCGCGCGCGGGCCGCGCAGTCCGAGGTGCACGAGCGCGAGCAGCAGCACGGTCGACAGCGCGCCGAGGAACACGAAGGCCGCGAAGCCCCACGTGAATCCGGTCGCGAGCAGTCGCCGCGGGGTGACTCCTGTGCGGTGCATGCGCAGCGTGCACCACAGCGCGAGCGCGTTGAACGCGAGCGTCTCGAAGTGGTTGCCCGAGGTGAAGGTCGAGTACTTCACGAGCGTCGTCGGCCCGAGCGCAAACACGAGCGCGGCGGCGAGCGCGGCCCGCTCGCCTGCGCTCTCGCGCACCGCGAGCCAAAGGAACACGAGCGCGAGCGCCCCGAGGGAGAGCGGCACGAGCTTGAGCGCGAGGTACGTCTCGCCGAACAGCGCGTAGCTAGGTACCGCGAGCCAGCCCGTCAGCAGCTGCCCCGCCGAGTTGTCGTACACGCGCGACACGGGCAATCCGCCTTCGACCCCCGCGAGCAGCGGCAGTGTTCCCATCGGGAACTGCTCGAACTGCGGCATCGCGAATTCGTCGAAGTTCGTGCCGAGCAGCAGCGCGCGCAGCGCCACGTACGCGGCGAGCGCCAGCGCGAGCCCGAGCCAGCCCTGCCGCGAGCTCCCCACGGCCTAGAGCTTCCCGCAGAGCGCCATCCAGCGCAGCTGCAGCACGGTCGTGTAGCCCTTGATCAGGATATGCCACGTGAGCGTGGACTCGCCGCGCTGGCGCTCGATGAACTCGATCCCGACTTCGGCGATGCCAATTCTGGCGCGCGCGGTCTTGAACAGCAGCTCCTGCACGATCGCAGGGCCCTTCGAGAAGGCGTCCTGTACACGGATGCTCTCGAGCGTCGAGCGGCGCCAGCAGCGAAAGCCCGAGTTGCAGTCGCGCACCGGCACGCCGAGCAGCACGCGGATGTACAGGTTCGCGCACAGCGTGATCAGCCGGCGCAGGGCCCCGCGGTCATCGTCGCTCCCGCCCGACACCGCGCGCGAGCCGAGCGCCAGCCCGACGGCGCGGCCGGGCTCGTCGAGGCGCGCGACCAGCGCCGGCACGAAGCGCGGCTGGTGGGAAAAGTCCGCGTCCATCTCGACCACGATGTCAGCGCCCATCTCGAGCGCGCGCACGAAGCCGGCGCGGCCCGCGGCGCCGCGACCCTTGTCCGAGGTGCGGTGCAGGAGGTGCAGGCGCGGCTCGCTCGCGGCCGCCTCCGCCACCAGCCTCCAGGTCCCGTCCGGCGAGTTGTCGTCGACCACGAGCACCGCGTAGTTCGGCCCGAGGTCGAGCAAGGCGCGCGCGAGCGGGAGCACGTTGAGGCTCTCGTTCCACGTCGGCAGGGTGACGATCACCGACGGCAGACGGGCGGGGCTCGCAGTGGGGGACATAGGAGGGCGACGGTGGCCCCTCCGCGCGACGGACGGGATCCGCAGGGAACCGTACTACGCGGGTCGGGCATGGGCAAACGCGGGCGCCCGTTGGCAGGCTCCGCCCCGGCTCGCTACCCTCTCCCTACGCCGAACGTCCGAGTCGTTCCGGGGGCCGCGCAGGTGGTTCCCGCCAGCCCCGAAGAGAGGTCGAGATGAGCCAATTCGCCGATCCCGGCGCGTCGCTGCCGAAGTCCAAGGTGTTTGTCGAGGGGCGCTACCGCAAGCTCTCCCGCGACCTGCCGCAGACGGTCTTTTTCTGCCCTGACTGCAAGGGACACCCGCGCCGGCGCCGCGGCTGCGTGCGCTGCGAGGGCTTCGGCAAGCTCACGCGCGACTCGGTGCAGGAACTCGTCGGCTGGGTGCTCGGCGCGGCTTTCAAGACGCGCAAGAACAAGTTTCACGGCGCCGGTCGCGAGGACGTCAACGTGCGCATGCTCGGCGAGGGGCGCCCCTTCGTGGTCGAGATGCTCGGGCCCAAGTGCTTCGACGTCGATCTCGCGGCCTGCGAGGCGGAGATCAACCGCCGCAACGAAGGCCGGCTGGAGGTGCTCGGCCTGCACTGGACCGAGAAGACGCGCGTGGCGCAGCTCAAGGAGGAGAAGCACGCCAAGGAGTACCGCGCGCTCGTCAAGGCCAGCGCCCCGCTCGATCCCGCGCGCATCGCGGCGCTCGTCGGGCCGCGGCGCGAGATCGTGCAGAAGACTCCCGAGCGCGTCGCGCACCGGCGTGCGGAGCTCGATCGAGAGCGCTGGATCGAGATCGTGAAGGCCGAGACGGCGCCCGCGGCCGAGGACGGGGCGCCGCAACTAGAGCTCGTGATCCGTGCCCAGCACGGCACCTACGTCAAGGAGGCGATCAGCGGCGAGGGCGGCATGACGCGGCCATCGATCTCCGAGCTCGTCGGTGCGCCGTGCGAGTGCGCCGAGCTCGACGTGCTCGCGATCCTCGGGTCCGAGGGCGAGGACCGGCCCGCTCCGCGTCCCGCGCCGGCGTTCGGCGCGTTCCTCGACGAGTGAGCGCGCAGGCTTTGTAGCGCCGGGGCCTGCCGGGAGAGCTGCTCGCGCTCTCGCTCGCGCTCGTGCTCTCCGGGTTGCTCTCGTGGGCGCGCATCTCGTGGAACGAGGTCTACCTTCCGGGCGCGCTCGAGAACGTGGCCGGCATCGACCCGCGCGGTGCCGCGGAGCCCTTCGCCCACCGCGTGCTCGTGCCGCGGCTGGTGCGCTTCCTGTGCGAGCACGTGCTGCCGGGCTCGCAGCCACGGGCCGTGTTCCATGCGCTCGACACGCTGTTCGCGTTGGCAGCCTTCGTCGCGACGCGCCGGCTCGCGCGCGGGCTGTTCGAGCGGGGCTGGATGGTGGAGGCGAGCGCGTGGGGGCTCTTACCGCTGCTCGCGCTGCGCTACGTCGCCTCGCGCGAGTCTCCGTTCCGGTATGCGTGGGACATGGCGGCGGTGGCGGTCTTCGCGTGGGGACTCGTGCTGCTGCGCGAGCGACGCTGGCTCGCCTACTACTCGCTCCTCGTCCTCGGGACGTTCAACCGCGAGACGACGTGCTTTCTGGCGTTCGCGCTGCTGTTCACCGGTCGGCGCAGCGAGCCCAAGGCGTGCCTCCTCGCGCACTGCGCCGCGCAGCTAGCGCTGTGGCCCGCCGTCAAGTGGTGGCTGCATTCGTTCTTCCGGCGCCAGCCCGGCGACGTCCACCAGCCGGTCTGTTTCGAGAATCGAGAGTCGCTTCAGAATCCGCTGATGTGGCGCTGGTACCCGCTCGCGTTCGGCGGTCTGTGGCTCGTGCTTCCGTTCGTGCGCCGGCGCATCGAGCCCGCGTGGCCTCGTGTGGGTCGTGCCGGCGTTCGCGCTCGGGACGTTCTTCGCCGGCGTGTGGAGCGAGCTCCGCATCTGGGGCGAGCTGGTGCCGATCGTGCTGATGGCGACCCTCGCGGGAGCCTTCCCCAAGCGCGCTGACGCTGCGCGATCGATTCCCTGAACGCATACTGGAAGACATGCGTCTTCCCTCGCTTTTGCTCGCTGCCGCGCTCGCGTCGTCCTGCGCTCCCCAAGGGGCTCCAGCCCCGGGCGCCGACGGCCGCCTGCTGATCGATCCCGCGATCGCGGGGCGTTCGCTCCCCGCACCGACGGAGCATCGCCTCGGCGAGGGCACGGAGGCGGAGAACAAGGCCGCGCGCAAGCGCTGGTTCGCGGAGCTGCACCGCGCGGCGCCCGACGTCGACTGGAAGGCGATCGAGCGCGCCAACGGGATCGCCGAGATGGAGCGGCGCAACTCGCTCGCCGCGAGCGGGGCGAACTTCCTCGTCGCCAGCCCCTGGAGCGAGGTCGGCAGTCGCAACCAGGCCGGGCGCATGATGTGCGCGACGCTCTCGCCCGACGGGACTCGGCTGTATGCGGGCTCGGCCCTCGGCGGCGTGTGGCGCGCGAATTACGGCGGCAGCAGCTGGACGCCGCTCGGCGACAACCTCTACGGCGGCGTCAGCGAGCTGGTCGTGCTGCCGGGCGAGACGAGCGGCGCGCCCGACATCCTCGTGTGCGCGAACTCGTCGCTCGGCCTGCGCGTGACGCGCGACTCGGGCCAGACCTGGGAGACTCCGAGCGGGCTCGCGGGACTGACCAGCGTGCGCGAGCTGCGCGTGCTCGCGAACGCGCAGCGCTCGGTCGTCGTATGGGCCCAGACGAACCTCGGCGGCAACGTGCCGGCCCTGTTCGTGTCCAATGACTCCGCGCGCACGTTCACCAAGCGCTTTCAGATGGCGACGGGGGGCAATTCCGATGCGTGGGTGCCGCGCACGGGCCCGCTCGCCGCGAACACGATCTTCGTCGCGCACCGCGGGCAGGTGTTCCGCTCGAGCGACGCGGGCTTCACGTTCGCGCCGCTCGCCGCAATCGACTCGGCCGCGAGTGACGCGACCATCACGGGCTCCGAAGCCGGCGCTCCGACGCTCTACGTCGCGCTCGCGAACAATGGCTGGAAGCTCTATCGGTCTGACGACGCCGGCGCGAGCGCGACGCTCGTCCACACTCCTGGCGACTACTGGAGCGAGATGTGCGCCTCGGTCACCAACCCGCAGGCCGTGCTCTATGGCGGTGTCGAGGCCTTCCGCTCGACCAACGGCGGCACGAGCTTCTCCAAGCTCAACAACTGGGGCGACTACTACGGCGATCCGCTCAATAAGCTGCACGCGGACACCATGGGCATCTACGCCTGGCCCGACGCGCAGTCGCCGAGCGGCGAGAGCTTCTTCTTCTGCATGGACGGAGGCATCTGGCGCAGCTCGGCGCTCGGGGCGAGCCCGGTCAACTGGAGCATGACGGGCCTCGGGGTGAGCCAGTACTACTCGACCCTGACCTCGTCCACGAACGCGAACCTCGTGCTCGCGGGCTCCCAGGACCAAGGCTACCAGCGCGGACTGGTGCAGGCGCCGCTACCGGCGGGGCCCTCGACCAACTTCAACCAGCTGATCAGCGGCGACTACGGCCATCTCACGTCGTCTGACGGGACACACGCGGTCGTGTTCAGCAACTATCCCGGCTTCACGCTCGTGCAGGAGGGGCAGTCGAGTCCGGCGCTCACGGGCTACGTCGACTTCCCCGCGGGCTCGAACCACCTGTGGCTGCCCCCCGTGGTCGCGAGCCCGCTCGTGGCGACGAGCTACTTCCTGTGCGCGGAGCGGCTCTACCGCTTTGACAAGACCGCACCGGGCGCGTGGACGCACTCGTTCCACTCGACGCACGACTTCGCGGCCGGGATGGCGAATTACATGACGGCGCTCGCCTTCGCGCCGGGCGACGCGCAGCGCGCGTACGCGGCGGACGATGCGGGCCGACTGTGGTGGTCGTCGAACCAAGGCGTGAACTGGACGCAGGCGAGCGGCAACGCGCCCAATGAGCACTACTTCTATGGCAACGCGATCGCGGTGCACCCGCTCGATCCGCTGGAGGCCGTCATTTGCGGCTCGGGCTACAGCACGGCGGGCGTGCGCCGCACGCTCGACGGCGGCCAGATCTGGAGCGCGCTCACGACCGGGCTGCCTTCCACCATGGTCTACGACATCGCGTACGCCAAGGACGGCAGTGGCGACCTGTTCGCAGCCTGCGAGGCAGGACCGTTCCGCTTCGACCGGGCCGCGGGCACGTGGACGTCGATCTCCACCGCACTCGCTCCGATCACGCTGTACTGGTCGGTCGAGTGCGTCGACGCCGAGCTCGTGCGCTATGGCACCTACGGGCGCGGCATCTGGGACTACCGCGTACCGCAGCCAGTGCTCGCGCAGATTTACTGCACGGGCAAGCTGAACTCGGCTTTCTGCCTGCCCGCGATCGGCTTCTCCGGCGTGCCGGCCACGGGCGGCATGGCGCCCTTCCTCGTGACCGCGAGTCAGATCCTCGCGCAGCGCAGCGGATTGCTCTTCTACGGCTTCCAGCCGCACACGGGGAGCTACCAAGGCGGGACGCTGTGCGTGCGCGCGCCCGTGACGCGCACGGGCATCCAGAGTTCCGGTGGCAGTGGCCCGTGCGGAGGCACCTACTCGTTCGACTTCAACGCACTGGTGCGCTCGGGCAGCGATCCGGCGCTCGCGAGCGGCGCCAGCGTGCACTGCCAGTACTGGTACCGCGATCCGCAGGACCCGTTCAACACGGGCCTCTCGGACGCACTTCAGTTCACGTTGCCCTAGTGCGCGAGCAGGCGGTCGAGGAGCTCGTTCACGGCGCTAGAGGTCTCGAAGGCGCGGTGCTTGCGCAGGGCCTCGAGTTCGAGTGACTCGAGCTTGCGCGTGGCGAGGATCTCGGCAGCGAGCAGACGGCGTGCGCAGGGCGTGCCCATATTCAGAGCCCGGGTGAGGATGTCCGCGCTCGACAGCGCCTCGAGCTCGCGCCGATCGTTCTCCCGCTCGACCTGACCCACGTAGCCAAGGCCGGAGAGCGCGGCGAGCCCAGCGTCGTCGACCTTCATCGTGCCTTGGATGCCGATCTCCAGGCGCTGCAGCGCAAGCTTGCGCAGGCGCTCGACGACCGCGGGGTGCTCCGCGGCCACGTTGCGGCGCTGGTGGGGGTCCGTGCGCAGGTCGAAGAGCTCGAGCTGGAGCTGCTCTCCGCACTCGCCCTCGGCCGTCGGCAGGATCAGCGACCAGCCCTCGGGGCTGATCACGGTCGTATTGAAGCGCGTGAAGCTGAAGGCGCACTCCTTGCGCGCGCGCGAGCCGTCGAGCTGGCGCAAGAGGCTCTCGCCCTGCAGTCCGCCCGGCGTCGGCAGGTCGCACAGCTCGAGCAGGGTGGGGAACAAGTCGACGTTCTCGACCGGCGCCTGCACGCGCTTGCCGCCCGGGACGCGCGGCCCAGCGAGGATCAGCGGCACGTGCACCAGCTCGCGGTGCACCTGGTTGCCGTGGGTCGGCATGAGCGTGTTGAGCAGGTCCGGCGTCTCGCCGCGCCGCAGCGCCGCGCCGCGCTGGCCGTTCATGAGCGCGACCTTCTCCCACAGGCCTTCGCCGTGGTCGGCCGCGAGCACCACGAGCCCGCTGCGCATCAGGCCAGAGCTCTCGAACAGCGCGAGGAAGTGCCCGACGCGCTCGTCCGCGCAGCGCACGTCGTCGTCGTAGCCGCCGATCTCCTCCTTGATGCGCTCGATCCCCTGCTGAGGGTCCGCGAGCCCGAGCTCGGCGGCCATGCGCGGCAGGTACTCGGCGCGGTCGCCCGGAAGCAGGTCCTTGCGCTCGCGCCACGCGCGGCGGCCCTCGGGCGGCAGGTAGGGGTCGTGCGGCTCGGTGATGTGGATGTAGGTGAAGCTGCGCTTGCCCTTCACCGACTCGAGCCAGGCCGCGATCTCGGCATCGCTGCCGTATTCGTCGATCGTCTGGTAGCGCGAGAAACCGCGCTCGAAGCCGTACTCGGGTTTGAGGATCGGGTTGGAGCGGAAACCGGCGGTCGCGAAGCCCGCGCGCTCGAAGCTCTCGGCCAGCGTCGGCAACTCGGCGGGGATGTCGAGCCGCTCCTTGGCGATGTAGCGCCCCGTCATGAGCGAGACCATTGAGGGGCTCGTGAAGGAAGCCTGCGAAACCGCGTTTTCGAACAGCGTGCCACGCGCGGCGAGCGCATCGATCGCCGGCGAGGTGGGCCGCGGGTAGCCCATGCACGAGAGGTGGTCCGCGCGCAGCGTGTCGACCACCACGAGCAGCACGTGCTCCGGCGGGCCGTCGGAACTTCCGCAGGCGGAGAGCGAGACGGCGACGAGCAGCGCGGCGAGACGTCTCATGACGCTTTCAATCTAGCACCGGTCGCCGCGCGCTTCCGCCGGGTGAGCGCGGGCTCACACGATCACGCCGAGGATCTCGGTTTCCATCACGAGCTTGCCGTCGACGAAGCCTTGCGCCGCGTAGGTGAACATCGTGCTGCGCACGCGCATGGACTTGGCGACGAGCAGGAGGCGCGCCGGGGGGGTCACGATGCCGCGGAAGCGCGTCTCGTTGAGTCCGCCGAAGCCGACGAACTGGTTCTTGTCGGCGGCGTGGAAGGAGAGGAAGTGCCACGTGGCGAGCTGGGCCGCGGCCTCGAGCTGCAGCACGCCCGGAAAGATCGGGCGGCCCGGGATATGGTCGGCGGCCCACCAGTCGTCGCCTGCGAGGTCCTTGCAGCCCACCACCAGCGAGCGGTCCTCGGAGACGTGCAGGACCGCGTCGAGCAGCGCGAAGCGATTGCGCTGCAGGCACAGCTTGCGCACCTCCTCTGAGCCGACCAGCACGCGAGAGAGATCGACGGAGGCGAGGTCGACGAGAGGCTGGGACGGCACGGTAACTCTGCGCTTCTTGTTTTTGGAGGGGGAGAGTTGGGCCGTGACGCGCCTAGCGTCGCAGCTTGAGGATCACGGGGACCGCGGGCTCCGCGGCGGGATCGAACTGCAGCGTCGTCTCGGCCTCTCCCGCGCGCTCGTCGCTCGCGAACAACCGCACCTCGCCGGCGATGGCCGGGCCGAGCTTCGCAAAGCCGTCGGGCCCCGTGGTGACCGAGAGCGGACCGCTGCGCAGGCCAAGGGCCTCGACCAACGTGCCGACGAGGCCGACGCCGAGCTCGTCGACGACCTGCACCTCGATCGAGCCGCTGCGCGGCACGGTGAAGGTGCGCAGGTGCAGCGAGGGGGCCGCGAATGTCACGTCCTCGGCGGAGGCGAGCGGGTTCTCGCGCACGGCCACGCGGATCTTCCAGTCGCCATCGGGCAGCCGCTCGAAGGCGAAGTTGCCCGCGTCGTCCGTGCGCGTCTCGCGCGCCGCGCTGCCGGTTCGCGCGAGGGCGAACACGGCCATGCCCTGCACCGGGAGGCCGAGCTCGTCGAGCACGCGACCCGTGAGAGTGCCGCGCTCGAAGAGTTCGAGCGGGAACACGATGTCGACGAGCTCGGGCTTGCGGAGCTCAAGGTCGAAGGGCTTGCACTCGAAGTCGCCGGCCTCGGCCCGGACGGAGTAGCTGCCGAGTGCGATGGCATCGGCGACGAGCGTCGTCTGGCCTTCGACCTCGATGCGGCGCGCGCGCGCGTGCTCGGAGCCGATCTTGAAGGGAGCGGGATCGAGCACCAAGGTCCAGCGTGTGGGCGTCGTCACCCCCTCGGGCGCGGTGAGGTGGGCTTCGATGCGTCCGACGCCGCGAAAGCGCGTCGGGTCGTCGAGTTCCCTCGGATAGGCCGGCAGGGGGCGCGGGCCGTCGACGCCGAGGCCGCTCGCGACGCGGGTGGCCTCCGGGTTCTCGAGCGCGGCGGGGGCGGGCTCAGGGGTGGGAGGTAGGGCCACCGGGGCCGCCTCGGTGGCTACAGGGCGGAGGGCCAACCAGCCGACGAGGAGCGCCCCAAGCAGCACGAGCAGCCACCCGACGAGCGGCGCGCGCGCCACGCCCGCGCACGTTGACTTGGCTCCGGGAAGCCGCCTACCCTGCCCACGAACCGATTCCAAATCCTTGTTCATTCCACGCTTTCGACGAGCCTTAGTGCCACGCCGCGGGCGGAGATCCTAGCCGCGTCGTCCGAGGCCGGCAAAGATCGCACCTGCACGACTTCGACGACCATGCTGCAACTCGCCCTCGCCGTCGCCCTCGCCCTGCCCGCCCTCGGCTCCGAGCCCGTGCCCAGCGAGGGGCGCGTGATCGTGCTCGGCTTCGACGGCGCGGACGGCCGCACGGTGACCGAGATGATGGACAAGGGCGAGCTCCCCAACCTCGCGAAGTTGCGCGCCGAGGGCACCTTCGCGCCGCTCGGCACCACCGACCCGGCCGAGTCGCCGGTAGCGTGGGCCTCGCTCAACTCAGGCCGCAACCCCGCCGAGACCGCCATTCCCGGCTTCGTGGTGCGCAGCTTCTCGCCGGCACCCGGGAGCGGCGACAACCCGTACAAGGGCAAGCTCGCGCCGAGCCCGACCAAGGGTTTTGCGCTCGACGGTGTGCAGGTGCCGATCGAGGAACTCCCCGCGCCGATCCCGACCTGGAGCCCGCTGGCGTTCGCGGCCGTGGTCGGCGGCGGCGGGTTCCTGCTGTTCATGCTGGTGTTCGGAGCCCTGCTGCGGCTGCGCCGGGGACCGACGTTGGTGCTCTCGGGCTTGCTCGGCGCCGTCGGTGCCTGGGGCGGCTACACGCTGCGCGGCTACCTGCCGGCGACGATTCCGGTGGTGAAGAACCCGCTCGATGCCGCGCCGTTCTGGGAAATCGCGGCGCTGGCCGGCGTGCCCTCGCGGGTGATCGACGGCCAGCAGGCGTGGGATCGCGAGCCAGTCTCGGGCGCCAAGGTGCTGTGCGGCCTTGGCGTGCCCGACGCGCGCGGCAGCTACATGAACTTCACGATCTACACCAGCGACGAGCTGTACTTCGGGCGCACGCTGCTCGACGCGGGCGTCGACACGGGCTCGGGCGGCTACAAGCTGCGCGTCGACGAAGTGGACGGCGTGATCGAGTCGGTCGTGTATGGCCCGATGAACTTCTGGGCCATCAAGGAGCAGCAGGAGGAGCTCGCGGGCATCGCGCGGCTGCGCGACGAGCAGCCCAACCTGCCGTTCAAGAAGAGCATGGAGCTGGAGGACCGCGCGCAGGCGCTCGAGACCGCGCTGAGGACGCCGGTCACGCTTCCGCTGAGCGTGCGGCGGCTCGAGGGCGGCAAGGCCGAGGTCACGATCGGCGCGCAGGCGCAGGTTCTCGCCGAGGGCGGCTGGTCGGACTGGTACCACCTGACCTTCGAGCTCAACCCGCTGATCAAGGTGCACGCGCTGACGCGCGCCAAGCTGGTCTCGCTGTCGGAGCCGGACTTCGAGCTGTACCTCAACACGGTCGAGATCGACCCCGCGCGGCCTCCGTTCTGGCAGCCGATCTCCCAGCCGCCGGAGTTCGCCGCCGAGCTCGCGACCTCCTGCGGCAGCTTCGAGACTGTCGGCTGGGCCTGCCTGACGCACCCCTTCAAGGACAAGGTGATCGACGCGGCCACCTTCCTGCAGGACATCGAGTTCACCACGCAGTGGCGCGAGAAGCTCGTCTACGACAGTCTCGCGAAGGACGACTGGCGCCTGTTCGTCGGCATCTTCAGCGAGTGCGACCGCGTCCAGCACATGATGTATCAGTTCTACGACCCGGCGCACCCTCTGTACGACGCGGAGAAGGCCGCGGCGAAGGTGCGCTTCTACGGCGAAGAGATCACGCTGGCGCAGGCCATTCCGGCCGTGTTCCGCAAGCTCGACGCGATCGTCGGCAAGGTGCTCGCCGAGCACGTGAAGCCGGGAGACACGCTGCTCCTGTGCGCCGACCACGGCTTCCAGTCGTTCCGCCATCAGGTGCACCTCAACAACTGGCTGCTCGCCGAGGGCTACCTCGCGGTGCGCCCCGAGGCGAAGAGCCACACGCTGCTCTCGAGCTACGTCGACTGGTCGAAGACGCGCGCCTACGCCCTCGGCCTCGGCACGATTTTCATCAACACGAAGGGCGCGCGCACGCGCGTCGGCGGCACCGTGTCCGTCTCGGAGGTCGGCAGCGTCGAGCCCGCGGAGCGCGAGGCGCTCGCGCGCGAGATCATCGCCAAGCTGAAGGAGGCGCGCGATCCGCGCACGGGCGAGCGTATCTGCTCGACGGCGACCTTCGTCAGCGACGTGCACTCGGGACCGTACCTCGATCTCGAGGCCGACATCTCGGTGGGCTTCGCGGCGAACTATCGCGTCTCGTGGGCCACCTCGAGCGGCTCGCTCTCGATGAAGGCGGGTGCACCGGGTCCGTTCGTCGTCGCGAACGACAAGGACTGGTCGGGGGACCACGTGTCCGTCGACACCGAGCTGGTGCGCGGCATCTTCTTTGCCAATCGCAAGTGTGAGCTCCCGGCCGAGGGCGTCGACCTGCTGCACATCGCGCCGACGGTGCTCGCCCTGCTCGGCGTCACTCCGCCGGCGGAGCTCGACAGGGCGCCGATCGGGGTGCGCCCGTGAGCTTCGAGCGCATCGAGCCCCGCGCCCTCGCGGAGCGCATCCAGCGCGGCGACGCGCTCGTGCTGCTCGACGTGCGCGAGCCCGACGAGGTCGCGCTGTGCTCCATCCGCGACTCGCTGTCGATCCCCATGGGCAGCGTGCCCGCGCGGCGGGGCGAACTCGATCCGCAGGCGGAGATCGTCTGCATCTGCCACCACGGTGTGCGCAGCGCGCGCGTGGCCGGCTGGCTCGCCTCGCAGGGCTATGGTCGCGTCCTCAACCTCGTCGGCGGTATCGACCGCTGGGCCGAAGACGTCGATCCCGCGATGACGCGTTACTAGCCCGGCGGGCGCGTCGTGCCCGCTGTGCTGACCCCGCCTGTGCGGCCCTCGCACGCGCGGCGTGCGATGTCGCTCGCCGTGGATGCCGCGGGAACTGGCCGTGTGCCCGCGCCGCGCTGGGTACGGACGGCCCTGCCCCCCGGCGGAGCCCCCGCGGTCGTCCGCCGCGACGGGAGCGCGGGGCGCTGCCCTGCGGCACGAATCCTGCACCAGTGTCGGGCAGGCGGGGTTGCGCAGGCGGCGTGAAGCAGGCGGCGTTGCTCGAGACCCTCCGGTTCGGCTGGGTGCCGGGAAGGGGCCGGCTCGGGGGGCGGAAAAACTTGCTTCGTCCGGTTCCCCTGCTGCGGCTCTTTGAACGGGTCCGAAGTCCTGCCCGTAGCGGGGCCCGAGCGACAGGACCTTCACAATCTAACCCCCTTGGAGCGCCTGCTTAGGAGACCTAGGGGATTCAGCAAGGGTTGGTGGTGTGGGACACTCCAACCCGCGCGCCTGCGGCGGGGGCTGCGGGCGCGCACCTTTCAAGGGAGGCACCGTGGGACGACGCACAGTCAGTTCGCCACGGTGCCTCCGGCCTTTCTGGCGGAGCCCGGCGGGGCGCCCTGAGTCGCAGGTGGCGTGGCGGCGCGTGGTTCTGGAAGGCTCGTCGAGCCTTGCTAGACTCCTCGGCCCTTTCGCAACTGCACTCCCTCGCGGTCCTGAGGTCGGCACAGGTCGACGCCACGAGTTCCTGGAGCGCCCCCTTTCGCCTCGCCCACGAGCATGACGAACCCCGCCCTGATCGAACGCATCACCCGCTCGCTTGCCTACATGCTCCGCCACCAGCCGGAGAAGTTCGACCTCGAGCTCGACAAGGAAGGCTTCGGAGAGCTCGACGAGGTGGTTCGCGCGCTCGGCGAGCGGCTCGAAGAGTCTGTGGAGTCCGCAGACGTTCTCGCGGCCGTCGAGGGCGGCGACCGTCCGCGCTACGAGCTGCGTGGCTCGAAAATCCGCGCGCTCTACGGCCACTCGATCCCAGTCGAGCCGGGGGAGCCCAGCCAGCCGCCGGAGTGCCTGTACGTCGGCATCGACGCGCGCGACCTGCAGCGCGCCCAGCAGTACGGACTGCGCGGCGGACGCCGTCGCTTCCTGCACCTCGCACTCTCGGCCGAGGACGCTCGCGAGGCCGGACGCCGCGCGGCGCGCGAGTATGCGATCTTGCAGGTGTTCTCCATGGACGCCTGGGAAGAAGGCACCAACTTCTACGACCGCCGCACGCTGTACCTGTGCGAGCAGGTCCCGAGCCAGTACCTCGACGTGCTCGAGCGCGGCAGCGATGGCTACGAGCCGCGCGTCGAAGGCGGCGAGCGCGGCGACGGACCCTCGCGGCGTCGCGAAGAGCGCGGCGGTCGCGGCGAGCGCTCGGAGCGCGGTCCGCGTCACGAGCGCCCTCAGGAAGACCGTGGTCCGCGTCGTGACGACCGCGCACCGCGCCACGAGGATCGCGCACCGCG
>SXKQ01000091.1 GCA_005778045.1 Planctomycetia bacterium | reverse complement strand
CCACGAGGACCGCGCACCGCGCCACGAGGACCGCGCGCCGCGCCACGAGGATCGCGCGCCGCGCGAGGAGCGATACGAGCGCCGCGACGAGCGCGGTCCGCGCGAGGATCGCTTCGAGCGCCGCGACGAGCGCCGGGGCCCGCCGCCCCGCCGCGACGAGCCTCGTCGGGAAGAACCTCGTCGGGAAGAACCCCGTCGGGAAGAACCTCGTCGCGAGACGCCCCGTCCGGCCGCTCCGGCCGCGAACGATGGCGGTGGCTTCGGCCTCGGAGTTTTCGAGGAGGAGCGCAAGGCGACTCCGCCGCCCGCTCCGGCACCGCGTCCCGCTCCGGCGGCTCCGGCCCCGGTTCGCAAGCCGGTCGAGGATGACTTCGGCAGCTTCGGCGCCGGCATCTAGCCGCAACCGTCCGTGCAACCGCGGGGCTCCCTCGGCTCGGGCCGAAGGGGCCCCGCTCTCGTTTGGGCCGCCAGCTCGACCCCGCGCGGGCTCGCTAGACTCCGCCGCCGATGCCGGTCGAGCTTTCCTTGGAGCTGCCGTCGCACTTCGAGCTGCAGCGCGGTGAGCGCGGCGTGCTCGCGGTGCGTCGCGAGGCAGCGCTCGAGCTCGAACGCGCGGGCTTTTCGCTCGAGGGCGATGGTCGCGGCCGCAGTGCGGGCCTCGCGGGACGCCACCCGGTCGTGCTGCTCGGTCCCCCAGAGCGCGAACTCGTGCTCCGGCGCTTCACGCACGGCGGGCTGCTGCGCTTCCTGACCGGGGCGCGCTTCGCCGACCCACGGCGCCCATTCGTCGAAATCGAGCTCTCCGAGCGGCTGCGCAAGTCCGGGGTTCGCACGCCGGAAGTCGTCGCCGCGCGCGCACGCCGAGCACGCCTTGCGGGCTGGGAGCTCGCGCTCGTGACGCGGCGCGTGCCGCACACCCGCGATGGGGGAGAGCTGCTGCGCCTCGCCGCTCGCGGCGAGCTCTCGGTACCCGAGCGTCACGTGGCGTTCGCGGCCGCGGGCGCGCTTGTCGCGCGGCTGCACGCGCTCGGCTTCCTCCACGCCGACCTGCATCCGAAGAACGTGCTCTTCGCGCTCGCGGGGCCGGCTGGCGAGGCGTGGCTGCTCGACCTCGATCGCTCACGCTTTCAAGGGACGCTGGGGGCGGTCGAGCGCGCGGCGAACCTGGCACGACTCCTGCGCTACATCGAGCGGCGCAAGGCGCGCGGCGAACTGGCGCTCGAGTGCACGGATATCGCGCGCTTCCTGCGCGCCTATGCGCCGGACCGGGCCTTGCGTCGGCAAGCGTGGGGAGAGGTGCGTGCAAGCTACCTCCGCTCCCTGCGCTGGCACCGCCTCGGCTGGTGGCTCGGGGCTAGCTGAGCGCCGCGCGTTCGCCACCGGACGATCTGGGCGGTCGTCGCCCGTGCGCGGGCGATGTGGACGCTCTCGGGCTCGCTGCTGGCGTCGGGGTCGGATACGTGCTTCCGAATGCGCAGTTGACGCGGGCCTTTCTGGGTTTAGGATTGAGTTCGTAATGAGACTGAATCTCAATTGCAGGGCCAGCCGGGCGCTCGTGCTGCCACTGGCCATGATCGGGCCGGAGCTGCCCGGCATGCCCCATGCGGCTGCGCAGGGGGCGGACGTCGAGCTTGCGCGGCGCGTTGCCACCATGGGCACGGCCTGCGAGCTCGAGGTCCGCTGCGCGACGCGCGCGGAGGCTCTCGAGGCGAGCGAGGCGGCGCTGCGCGCGCTGCTCGCGGTGGAGGAGCGCCTGTCGACGTGGCGGACCACGAGCGAGCTCTCGCGCCTCAACGCTGCTCCCGTGGGGGAGCGTTTCGCGGCTTCCCGGGAGCTTGCGCGCGACCTCGTGCTGTGCCGCGAGTGGCACGCGGCGACGGAGGGCACCTTCGATCCCGCGGTGGGCCCACTCGTCGCCCTGTGGGACCTGCGCGGCAAGGGACACATCCCGACGCCGGCCGAGCTTGAGGGCGCGCGAGCGGACTGCGGGCTCGAGCGCGCGTTCGAGTGGGACGGAAGCCTCGTCGTGCGTCGCACGGCGGGGGCGCGGCTCGAGGAGGGTGCTTTCGGGAAGGGGCTCGGTCTCGACGCGGCGCTCGCGGAACTCGAGCGGCGGGGCGCGCGCGGCCTGCTCGACCTCGGCGGGCAGGTCGCGACGCTCGGGTTCGAGCGCGAGGTGCAGCTCGCCGACCCGCGCGACCGTGGCCGGCCGGTGCTCGGTTGGAAGCTCGCCTCCGGCTCTATTGCGACGTCGGGCAACAGCGAGAGCGCGCGCGTCGTCGACGGCGTGCGCGTCGGGCACATCCTCGATCCGCGCTCCGGGCGGCCTGCGGCCGACTTCGGGTCGATCACCGTGCATTGCGCGAGCGCTGCGCGCGCCGACGCGTATTCCACCGCGGCCTTCGTCATGGGGCCCGCGGAAGCGCTGCGCTGGGACGCCGCGCGCGCGGACGTGGAGATCGTGGCGCTGTGTGTCGAGGGCGACACGCTGGTCGCGCGTGCAGCGGCGGAGCTCCGCGGCACGCTGCGCCCTCTGGTCGAGGGACTGCGCATCGAGTTCGCGCCCGAGGCGACGCGTGTGCCCGAAGGAACTCCCGAGCGCGAGGCGCGCCGGCAGCGAGAGGAAAACCGATGAAGCAAGTACCCGCCATTCGTCCCACGCTTTGGCTCGCGGGCCTCGCGCTCGCGGCTACGGCGCATGCGCAAGTCGCCCCGCTCGCGCAGGAGGCCGAGCTCTCGCTCGAGGCCCGGCTCGCGCGCCTTGAGCAGCGCAACGGCGCGCTCGAGCGCCAGCTCGGCATCGTGGCCGACGAGCTCGAGCGTCAGGAACTGGGCAACGTGATCCAGCCGCTCGGCCAGGGCGTGTCCGGCATGGGGCCTGCGGCGAGCAAGGTCTACCAGTCGCCGGGCGGCGTCTCGCTCGGTGGCTACGGCGAGGCGCTCTTCACCAACTTCCAGGGTTCGACTGACGAGGCGGACGCGCTGCGCACGGTGCTCTACGTCGGCTACAAGTTCGACGAGGACTGGCTGTTCAACTCCGAGATCGAGTTCGAGCACGGGGAAGCCGGCGACGGCAAGGATGGCAAGGTGGCGGTCGAGTTCGCGTACCTTGACGGCCGCATCGACGAGTCGCTCAACGTGCGCACGGGCCTGTTGCTCGTGCCGATGGGTTTCGTCAACGAGCGGCACGAGCCGACGACGTTCCTCTCGACGTATCGGCCGTTCGTCGAGCGTGTGATCCTGCCGGCGACGTGGCGCGAGGTCGGCGCGGGCCTATGGGGCAGCGCGGGCGCCGTCGACTGGCGCGCCTACGTGATCAACGGCATGGACGCGCAGGACTTCAGCGCGCAGGGCCTGCGCGCTGGGCGGCAGAACGGCAGCGAGGCCCTCGCCGAGGACTTCGCGCTGGTCGCCCGGGCCGACTGGCATGCGCTTGAGGGCTTCGACCTCTCGGGCGCCCTCTATTGGGGTGATTCCGGGCAGGGTGCGGTCGGGGCCGACGTGGCGACGTTCCTGTGGGAGACGCACCTCGAGGCGCGCTGGCGCTCCTTCTCACTGCGTGCGCTCTACGCGCACTCGAAGCTCGACCAAGTGGCGCAGCTGAACTCGGCGCTCGGACTCGTAGGGGCGCAGTCGGTGGGCGAGGAGCTCTTCGGCGGCTACGTGGAGCTCGGCTGTGACGTGCTCGCGCTGTCGGGCTCGGCCTCGAAGCGTTCGCTCGAACCCTTCGTGCGCTACGAGTCCTACGACACGCAGGCCGAGGTCCCCGCGGGCTTCGCCTCGGACCCGGCCAACGACGTCGACGTGCTCACTCTGGGGCTCGCGTACCGCCCGACGGACGCGATCGTGTTCAAGCTGGACTACAGCGACTTCGACAACGGAGCCAACGATGCGATCGACCGCCTCACGCTCGGCATGGGCTTTGTCTTCTAGGCTCGCATGTCTGCTCGCGCTCGCGCTGTGCGCGGCGTGGGGCACGGCGGCTCCGCTCGCCGCGGCGGTGCCGGAGAAGGTCTATCTCACGGTGGACGAGGCGCTCGCGCTCGCGTTGCCTGGCGCGACAGTGGCCAAGGAGACCGTGTACCTCACCGACGAGCAGCGCGCACGGGCGTCGAAGCTGTGCGGCGAGGACTTCGAGCTGAAGATCGCGCGGCCGTACGTGGCGCGCGTCGAGGGAAAGCTCGTCGGCACTGCGTATATCGACGTCCATCGCGTGCGAGCGCTCAGGGAGACGCTGCTCGTCGTGATCGACCCCGCGGGCAAGGTGGCGCGCATCGAGGTGCTCGCGTTTGGCGAGCCGCTCGAGTACGTGCCCAAGGCGGAGTGGTACGCGCAGTTCACGGGCAAGGCGCTCGACGACGAGCTCAACCTGCGACGCTCCATCCGCGGCATCGCGGGAGCGAGCCTGTCGGCGCGGGCGACGACGGACTGCGTGCGCCGCGTGCTGGGGTTGCATGCGGCCCTGTCGCCGGAGCCGCCGCCAGCTCCCTCTCCCAAGCCCCAACCCGAGCCGATGCCCGCGCCCCAACCTGCGCCGGCACCCGCACCCGTGCCCGCACCTGAGGCGAAGAAGTCATGACGCGCGGCGAAGCGTGGCTGTTTCACGTCTCGAATGCGCTCGTCGCGGCGACAGGGGTGGGCTATGCGCTCGCGGCCTACGTGGCGGTGCCGGAGGATCCGTACGCGCTGGTGAACCATCCCCTGCAACCGACGCTGCAGCACGCGCACGTGGCCGTCGCGCCCGTGCTCGTGTTCGCGCTCGGCGTCATCTGGGCGCGGCACGCGCAGCCGCGCGTGAGCTCCGGCGCTCGCACGCGTCGGGCGAGCGGGCTGGCGCTGCTGTCGCTGGCGATCCCGATGACGCTCTCGGGATACGCGATCCAACTCGCGGTCGAGCCCCAGTGGCGCTCGACATGGGTTGTCGTGCACCTCGCGACCTCGGGCCTGTGGGGCGTCGCGACGCTCGCGCACGTTTTGCGCCGCTCGTCGGTCAGCGCCGGCGCCGCCGCGGCGAGCGAGGCCCGGGAGCGCCCAGAACTCAGTCGGGCTCGGGCGTGATGCGAGGGTAGATCACGCCCTCGGGAGAGAGCACGGCGGCGAGCAGGTGTCGCGTGGCGCTGTGGTGGACGCGGCGCAACTCGTCGTTCTCGATGCGACCGTTCTCGCGCTCGATGCGCGAGCGCAGGCGCTCGACGAGTTCGTCGGCCCGCTCCGAGTCGCCTTCGGTGCGCAGCACGAGCGCGTGCGTTCCGAGCACGACGATGCGATCGGGCAGCTCGGCTTCTTGGTGCTCGAGGATCTCCACGCCGCGAGCGGAGAGCTCGCGCGCAGTCGCGAGGTCGCGCGCCTCGCGTGCGATGCGGGAGCGGATCGCGAGCGCGATCGACTCGACGCGCTGCAGTCCCATCTCGTGGGCGAGCCGCAGGGCGCGGTCGAGCGTGTCGGCGGCAGTGGGGTCTGCCTGCTCCCAGAGCAGCGTGCCGAGCCAAAGAAGCGCGAGCGTCTGCCCGCGGCGGTCCTCGATCTCCGTCGCGACGAGCAGCGCCTCGCGCAGGCGCGCCTCGGCTTCCTCGGGCTGGTTTAGGTCGAGCAACAGACCACCGAGGCGCGCGGTCGCCTCTAGCTCGATGCGGCGCTCGCCGGACTGCTGCGCGAGTGTGATCGCGCGCTTCATGGAGCCCAGCGCACGCGCTGGGCGGCCACACACGCGGTAGATCCGGCCGCGCAGCATGTGGGCGCCCGCCGAGATGCCGGGCAGGTTCCAAGTGCGAGCGCGGCGCTGCAGGCGCAGCGCGAGGTCGATGTTGCGCAGCGCGTCCTCGACGCGGTTGTCGAGTAGGTCGACGACGCCGAGCTGCACCAGCGCGAGAGCGCGCTGCGGGTCGACGGTCGCGCACCCGTGTGCCTGTTCTAGCAGCGCTCGCGCCTCCTCGAGCTTACCGACGTGCGCCTGCACGACGCCGAGGCGCCGCAGGGCCTCGCTCGCGATCTCCTCGTTCTCGGCCCGCTCCGCCAGCGTGACCGCGTTGCGCAACATGCCGCGCGCCAGCCCGTACTGGCCGGTGCTCACCGCGTAGCGCCCGTGCAGGATGTACACGCGCGCGAGCACGTCGGGATCGCGCTCGGGGCTGAACTCGAGGTCCGAGAGCTCGTCGAGCCAGCGGCGTTGCTCCTCGCGCGAGCCGAGGCGGTCCGCGGCGTCGGCGGCGGCTTCGAGGAACTCGATGCGCCAGCGATTGCGCGTGCGCGACGAACTCAGGTGCTCGAGCGCGTCGATGCCCCAGCGCGCGAGCACGTACACGCGCTGCGGCTGGCCGCGGCGCAGCAGTGCCTGCAGCAGGGGGCGCAGCAGTCGCAGCAGGTCCTCGTGGCGTTCCGCCGCGCGCAAGTGGAACGCCCGCTGAAACGCGTCGCCGATCGGGAGACGGCGCTCGCGGCCGCGCGGCGCGTCGGGATCGGGAGGCGGTAGCAGCGCCTCGGCCGCGAGCGCGTGCAGGTCGCGACGATGGTGGGGCGCCATGCCGCGGTACACGGCCTCTCGCAGCGCAGGTCGCGCGAAGCGGTAGCGGTCGCCGGTGGCGACGAGCCAGCCCGCGTTGACGAGGCGCACGAGCGCGACGTCGAGCTCGCCGCGCGTCGCTTGCGGGAAGGCGCGCAGCAGGAACTCGGTCTCGATGCGTCCCCCGACGATGGCGAGTCGCTCGAGCCACTCACGGTCCACGGCCGTGGCCTTGGCGAGGCGCTCCTGAATCATCGTGTGCACCGAGTCCGGCAGGGGCAGGCGCTCGGGCGCGATCTCGAGCACGAGCTTGCCGTCCGACGGACCCTGCGGGCGGGCCTCGCCGCGCTCGATCAGCCCGCGCAGCAGCTCGGCCACGAGCCCGGCATGTCCGCGACTGCGCTGGAACAGCACGGCAGCGATACGGCGCCGCGGCTGCGAGTGGTGGAACAGCGCGTTGACGAGCTCCCCGATCGCGGCCTCGTCGAGCGGGGTGAGCGGGATCTGGAGCAGGCGCGCGCGCTCGGAGAGCTTGTGCTGCAGGCGCGCGAGCTCGTTCGGGCTGGTCACGCCGTCTTGCGTGCGCACGCCGAGCACCAGCAGGGCGCGTGTCGTCGCGAGCGACTCCGCGAACTGTCGCAGCACGTCGAGTGAGCCTTCATCGGCGAAGTTCAGGTCGTCGAGATACACGACCAGCGGCTCGGTGCGTGCCACCGCGGTTAGCCACTGCGCGAGAGCCGCGGGCACCGCGAGTTCGGTCGTGCCGTGGAAGCGGGCGGAGAGCGCTTGCGAGAGCGTGCGCGCCGCGGACGGCGGCACGAGGCGTCCGAGTTGCTCAAGCTGGCGCTGGCCCGGTTCCGCGCCCGGAGGAAGCCGCAGGTAGCGTTCGAGGAGCCGCAGGATCGGCATGCAGGGGCGCTGCTCCTCGAAGGCGGGACAGCGCGCGTAGAGGTACAGCGGCGGGGGATCGAGCTCGCGACGTGCGGCGCTGGTCGCGTTGCTCACGAGGCGCGACTTGCCACTCCCCGACGGACCCTCGAGCCACACGGCGCTGCCCGCGACGTCGCGCGCCGCCTCGCGCATGCGCCCGAGCAGCGCCGAGAGCTCCGCATCTCGACCCACGAGGGGCGTCAGATGCAGGAGCTCCATCTCGCCGAGCGTGCCGCGTCGCGCCTGCGAGCCGAACTCGATCTGTCCACGCCACCACTCGCCCTGCTCGCCCTCGTGCGCGTGACGGGCGAAGTCCGCCGTGGCGGGCCGCATTCGCGGATCGCGCCGCAGGGCATCGAGTAGCAGCGCATCGAAGAAGGGCGAGAGCTGGGGCAGCAAGCGCGACGGCGGCACGAAGCGTGCCGTGGCGATAGAGGCGAGCAGCTGGTCCGCGCCCGGGTCCTCGAGCCCGCGGCGCAGCAGCCGCCCGCTCGAGAAGCCTGTCGCAGCGCTGAGGCCGCCTTCGTCGTCGTCCGCTGCGAAGGGGTGTCGGCCCGTGGCGGCCTCGAACAGCACGACGCCGAGCGAGAAGAGATCGCTGGCCGGCTCCGCGGGCAGCCCCCGAGCGCGCTCGGGGGAGAGGTAGGCTAGGCTGCCGGGATTGATCGCTTCCGCCAGCGCGAGTTCCGGCGCTGGCATGGCGTTGCCCTCGGGCGCGACGGCCGCCACCGAGCGCCAGCTGCGCGCCGCCGGCTCCTCGTGTGCTTCGATCGACTGGGCGAAACCGAGGTCGAGCAGCACGGCCCTGCCCGTCGGGTCGATGCGCAGGTTGTCCGGCTTGACGTCGGAGTGCACGAAGCCGGCCGCATGCAGCGCGGCCAGTGCGCTGCTGGCGTCCGCGGCGAGGCGGCGCAGCATCGGTTCCGGCAGGGGACCGCCCTGAGCGACGAACTCGCGCAGGGAGCGACCGGCGACGAACTCTGTGATCAGGTAGGTCCCGTCCTCGTCCTCGCCATCGGCCACGTGCCGCACGAGCGAGGGGTGCGTGACCGCGCGCCCGACACGCGCCTCGGTCATCAGCGAGCGGCGCGCCGCAGCATCCCGGCGCAGGTGCGGGTGCAGGCGCTTCACCGCCACCTCGGTACCCTCGCACCACGACTGCCAGGGGGCGGCCAGCTTGCCGTGGACGACTCTGCCGACGGCCCCGGAACCGATCGGGCCCTCGAGCGCGACGACGAGGCCTTGGGCGGTGGTGAGCAGTTGGAACATCGGATGGCTGGGGGCAGGATAGCAGGGGCGAGCAGGCGGCGGTTCGCGGCCGTTCGCAACGCTACACTCGCGCGGGCCATGAGCTTCCGCGTGCACAACAGCCTGACCCGCCGCCTCGAGCCGTTCACGTCGCTCCAGCCGGGCGTGGTGCGCATGTACAACTGCGGGCCGACGGTCTACAGCCGTGCGCACGTCGGCAACTACCGCGCGGTCCTGTTCGCCGACACGCTGCGCCGCTGGCTCGAGTACCGCGGCTACAAGGTCGAGCAGGTGATGAACATCACCGACGTCGGCCACCTCATCGACGACGGGGACGAGGGCGAGGACAAGCTCGAGAAGCAGGCCAAGAAGGAGAAGCTCGACCCGTGGGAGATTTCCCGCAAGGTCGCCGCGCAGTTCTTCATCGACCTGAAGGCGCTCGGCATCCAGCCCGCCAAGGTCTACCCCAAGGCATCGGAGCACATCCCCGAGATGGTCGAGATCATCGAGGGTCTGCTCGCCAAGGGGCACGCCTACGAGAGCCACGGCAACGTCTACTTCGACGTCAAGTCGTTCCCCGGCTACGGCAAGCTATCGGGCAACCGCGTCGACGAGCTCGACGCAGGCGCGCGCATCGCGGTGCGCGAGGACAAGCGCAACCCCGAGGACTTCGCGCTGTGGAAGTCCGATTCCGCTCACATCATGAAGTGGGAGACGCGCTTTGGCCCGCACGGCTTCCCGGGCT
>SXKQ01000090.1 GCA_005778045.1 Planctomycetia bacterium | reverse complement strand
GTGTGCAGCGTGCCGAACACGAGGTGGCCCGTCTCGGCTGCGGTGATCGCCGCCGAGATCGTGTCGAGGTCGCGCATGTCGCCCACGAGCACCACGTCCGGATCCTGACGCACGGCGCGCCGGATCGCCTCGGGGAAACTCGGCACGTCGGCGCCGAGCTCGCGCTGCGTGACGATGCCCTTCTTGTGGCTGTGGTAGTACTCGATCGGATCTTCGACCGTGATGATGTGCGCATCGCGATTCATGTTGATCCAGTCGATCATCGTCGCGAGCGTGGTCGTCTTGCCCGAGCCCGTCGGGCCGGTGACGAGGATCAGGCCGCGCGGGCGCGTGAGCAGCTCCTTGCACGCCTCCGGTAGTCCGATCTGGTCGAAGGTGAGCAGCTTGCTCGGGATCAGGCGCAGCACCGCCGAGAGCCGGCCTCGCTGGCGGAACACGCTGGCGCGGAAGCGGTTACCCGTGGGGTGCGCGATGCCGAAGTCGGTCGTGCCGACGTGCTCGATCTCGGCCCATTGCTTGTCGTTGCACAACTGCCGCGCGAGCACCGCCACCGCCGTGTCGTCGAGCCTCTCCGCGCCCGGCAGGGAGACGAGGTCACCGTGGATACGCACCACAGGCGGGCGCCCGGGGTTCAGGTGCAGGTCCGAGCCTCCGCGCTCGATCACCGCCGTCAGCAGGTCCATCGCTTGCACGTGCAGGTCCTCTCGCTGTTCCTCGCGGCGCCCTAGCGCCGCTCCTCGCCCACGCGCGTCACGCGCAGGATTTCCGTCGTGGTCGTGGAGCCTTGCAGCACCTTGCGGGCCCCGTCCGAGATGAGCGGCTTGAGCTTGCGCGAGGCGAGCGCGGCGGTGCGCACGTCCTCGAGGCTCGCGCCGCGGAAGGTCAGTTCGCGCAGCGCATCGTCCATCTCGAGCAGCTCGAAGATGCCGACTCGACCGCGATATCCGCCGCCCTCGCACTCGCGACAGCCCTTCGGGGAGCGCACCGTGCGGCCGCGGTAGAGCGCCGGATCGAGCCCGAGCGCGCGCAGCTCCACCTCGCTCGCCTCGTGCTCGGTCGCGCACTTGCACAACTTGCGCACGAGGCGCTGGGCCATCACGGCCTGCACCGCCGCCGAGACGAGGAACGGCTTGACGCCCATGTCCGCGAGGCGCGTGAGCGCGCTCGGCGCGTCGTTGGTGTGCAGCGTCGAGAAGACGAGGTGGCCGGTGAGCGAGGCCTGAATGGCGATCTCCGCCGTCTCGAGGTCGCGGATCTCGCCGACGAGGATGATGTTCGGCGCCGCGCGCAGCATGGCCTTCAGCACGCGCGCGAAGGAGAGCCCGATGCGGGGCGTCACCTGCACTTGGTTGATGCCCTTGATGTGGTACTCGACCGGATCCTCGGCCGTGATGATCTTCACGTCGGGCCGGTTGAGCTCGCCGAGCGCCGCGTACAGCGTGGTCGTTTTGCCCGAGCCCGTGGGTCCGGTGACGAGCATGATGCCGTTGGGCCGCGAGATCACGCGCCGGAACCACTTGTAGTCGTCCTCCTCGAAGCCGAGCTCTTTGAGACCGATCAGGTTGGCCGAGCGGTCGAGCAGACGCATGACCACGCTCTCGCCGTGGTTGGTGGGCAGGATCGAGCAGCGCACATCGACGCTGCGACCCTTGAGGTCGAGGCCGATGCGCCCGTCCTGGGGCTTGCGCTTCTCGGCGATGTCCATCGAGGCCATGATCTTCAGGCGGCTGATCAGCGGGCTCGAGAGGTGCGGCGGGTGCTCCGCGACCACGCGCAGCACGCCGTCGATGCGGTAGCGCATGCGCAGCACGCTGCCGGTCGGCTCGACGTGGATGTCCGAGGCGCGCATGGTGAGCGCGTCCTGGAACATGCGCGAGACCAGCCGGATGATCGGCGCGTCGTCGCCCTCGTCCCCCGAGCCGGGCTCGGCGCCCATCGAGCGCGCCACGCTCTCCTCGGGAGCCGCGCCGTAGTGCTGCTCGAGTGCGCGCCGCAGGGCCCCGGGCGCCGCCATGGCGCAGGCCACCTCGCTGCCGATTTGGAACTGCAGCTGGTCGACCACGATGCGCTTGAGCGGATCGTCGATGGCCACGATCAGCTTGCCGCCCTTGTCGAGCACCGGCAGCAGGCCTTGCGCCACGGCGAACTCGGCCGGAATGCGCGCGAGGACCTCGGGCGCGATCTTGCCCTTCGTCAGATCGACGAACGGCAAGTTGTGGACCTTGCCGAGGGCGCGCGCCACGGCGACCTCGTCGGCGAGCCCCATGCGCACGAGCACCTCCGTCAGCGCCTGTCCGCCGCGCGCGGCGACTTGGGCCTCACGCAACTGCTCGGGCGTGATGGTGCCCGCGGCGACGAGATACTCTCCGATGTCATGTGCCATGGAAGCGGCGGGAGTCTAGTCGTTGCCGCACACTTCGGGGACAGCCCGCCGGGCCTTTCCCGTGCGAAGTCGAACAAGCGCCGCGGCCCGTCCCCCCCCTGCGCGAGGAGGAACGGGCCGCGGCAGATCGGTCGCGAGCGCGGGACTAGCCGCCCATGACGCCGCCGCCGACGGGCTGCGGCAGAGGCTGGGGCTTCGGCGGAGGATTGCCCGCGACGCCCGGACGGCAGACGCCCGAGAAGAGCACCGGGATCTCCGGCTTCTGCGGGTGGCCGGTCTTGATCATCAGGCGGCCCTGGAACGAGCCGTCGACGGTGTCCGGCAGGCCGTTGAGCGTCAGCTCGATCGTGGCGCTCTTCTTGTCGTCCGCGACCTTGACCGCGTGGCTGAAGTAGGCCGCCTGCGCGAACTCCGGCTTGGTGTCGCTCGGACCGACGAGGCGGATGTCGAGCGTGTCGGCGAAGCTGAAGTTGGGGTCGAAGGCCGTGATCTTGAGCGTGCGCGGCAGGACTTGGCCGGGGCGCACGAGGCCGAACGACAGATACTGGGGCTCGAAGGAGATCAGACCGTTGACCTTGGCCGTGACCATCACGGTCGCGCCGTAGGTCGTCGCGGAGGTGTGACCGTGGCCGTCATCGGCCGAGTGGCCGGCGATGGCCTCGTCGCTCTTGAGCTGGATCGGGTAGCCCGTGTTGCCTTCCTTGGCGCCGGGGCCGAGGGTGACCTGGACTTCCCAGACGCTGGCCTTGCCGTTGGCGTCCGGATCCTTCGGGGTCATCGCGACCTTCATGCCGTCCGGCAGCGGGCGCTGCTCCATGGAGAGCAGGAAGTTGCCCGGCTTCTTGCCGGCCACGGTGAAGATCTTCTCGACCCTGTCGGCCGTCGACATCGTGCCGAGGTCGAGCTGCGGCGGATTGATCTGGAAGTAGGTATCGACGCGGGCGTTCAGGCCGAGCGTGACGACCTGACGCGGATCGTTGCAGGTCACGTTGACCTTGCTCGAGGCCTGCTGGTGCTTGCCCTGGGTGTTGAGCTCCGCGAGCAACTCGAGCTGGACGCCCTTCGGCAGCGGATCGCCGAACTTGTAGACCTCGAGGGTGCCATCCTCCTTGCGGAGCTCGAGCTTCGCGACCGTGCAGCCGCAGGTCGGCTTGGCGCTCTGGATCACGAGCGGCTCGGTGCCGGCGCTGCGCATCTTGAAGACGTGCGAGAGCTTTTCGCCTTCGATCGCGCTGCCGAAGTCGTGGTCGATGGCGTCGACCTCGAGGCGCGCGGCCTGACTCGTGACGGGCTTCTGGTCGCCGCCACCTTCCGTTGGACGCGGGACGGGCGACGGGAGCGGGGTCGGAGCCGGCACCGGCGGGTTCTGGGCGCTGAGCGCGGAAGCGCTCGCGCCGAGCAGAGCGCTCAGGGCGAACGTGGCGAGAAGAGAGGAGGTGGTTCGCGACTTCGTCATGGGTCGGTTCTGAAAATCGGGAGTTGGGAGCCGAGATGGTACACGGCGGAGCCCGCTGGGATCGAACGTGGGATTTCGGTCGCCCCTCGGCCGGGCCTCAAGGGGAGCGGGCCTCCGCTCCCCAGAACGGGGAAACGACCCTCCCTACCAGAGGAGGTACGCACCCCGCGGGGGCGCTGTTGGCACGAACGGTCCAAACTTCGCTGCGTGTGCCCTGCAGGAAGCCGCAGCCGCCCGCTAGCATCCCGCCCATGCGCCTCTGCGCCCGGCCCCTGCTCCTCGCCCTGTGCCTCGCGGGACTCCCGCAGGCCTGCCGCTGCGCGGACCCCGCCGCGCTCGTAGCCGCGCGCCGCGACAGCCCGCGCGCCACGGTCGAAGCTTTCCAGCGCTACCTCGAGGCTGACCTGTACGAGCAGGAATACGGTTGCTTCTCGACCGGATTCCGCCGCGCGAACGGGCTGTCGCTGTTTGGCTACAGCGAGTTCCGCGACCGCCTTGAGCGCGAGCAGCCGTGGTTCGGACTGATCGCATCCGCCAGCGTCACCCACGAGCGCTCGCTCGGCGCCGGAATCCACGCGATCGAACTCTCCGCCCTAGGTCGCACCCTGCGCGTGAGGCTCGTGCGGGAGGAGTTCTTCCGCGTCCGAGCCGCGGACGGCTACGCCGACGGTCGTGCAGATTTGGGAAAAATGGTGAGCATCGAAGCCCGGCCCGGCGGGGGCGAGGAATGGGTACTCAGAGTTCCCCGCGAAGCGACCGACATACCAGTTGGAGATCTTACGTCCGTCACGCTGGAGCAGCTGTGGCTGATCGATGAGGTCGAACTCGTCGAATCCCCCTAACCGGCGGTCCCCCACGGGGCCGCGAACACCATGCGCCCCGCCCACCGACCCAAGCCGAGATCCGCCCACCACGTGTCCCGACCGCGGGCGCGGCTCGTGTATTCCTTCGGAGAAGGGCGCGCCGACGGCGACCGCTCCATGAAGAACCTGCTCGGCGGCAAGGGCGC
>SXKQ01000089.1 GCA_005778045.1 Planctomycetia bacterium | reverse complement strand
GACGAGCACGTCGTCCTCGATGCGGATGCCGCTGCCGCGCCAGCGGACGTCGACGGTGTCCTCGTCCTCGGCTACGTACAGGCCCGGCTCGATCGTCAGCACCATGCCGGGCGCGAGGACGCGCGACTCGCGTTCGACCACATAGGCGCCGCAGTCGTGCACATCGAGCCCGAGCCAGTGGCTCGTGCGGTGCATGTAGAAACGCCGGTAGGTCTCCTTCTCGAGCGCCTCGTCGACGCTGCCCTGCAGGAGCCCGAGGCGACACAGGCCCTCGACGAGCGTGCGCAGCGCGCGCCGGTGCACCGCGTCGAAGCGCGTCCCCGGACGCACGAGCTCGATCGCCTCGAGCTGCGCCGCGAGGACCACTTCGTACAGCGCGCGCTGCTCGGGCGAGAAGCGGCCGCCGACGGGGAAGGTGCGCGTGATGTCGCAGGCATAGTGCTCGCACTCCGCGCCGGCATCGATCAGCAGCAGATCGCTCGCGCGCAGCTGCTGGTCGTTCTCGATGTAGTGCAGGATGCGGGCGTTGGCGCCGCCCGCCACGATCGAGTTGTAGGCGCAGCCGTTCGAACCGTGCCGGCGGAACTCGTACTCGACGATCGCCTCGACCTCGCGTTCGTTCATCCCCGGCCGCGTCGCGCGCATGGCGGCGACGTGCCCTGCAACCGTGAACTCCGCCGCACGGCGCATCACCTCGAGCTCGCGCTCGCTCTTGAAGAGCCGCAGCTCGTGGAATACCAGCGCTGGGTCGCTCAGCTCGGTCGGCACCGGACTCGGCTGGCGGGCGAGTGCGCGCAGCCGCGTCAGCACACCGAACACCTCGCGGTCCCGCGCCTCGTCGACGCCGGCACGGTACACGAGCTTGGCGTGTCCTTTGAGCAGGTCCGGGAGGCGCTTCTCGAGCTCGGAGAAGGGATACGCCTCGTCGACGCCGAGCGTGGCCACGGCGCGTTCGGGGCCGAGCCGGCGGCCGCTCCAGATCTCCGCGTCGCGGTTGCGCTCGCGCAGGAACAGCACGCAGCGCGCCGGCTTCTGCTCGCTCGGAGGCAGCAGCACGAGCGCGCTCTCGGGCTCGCCGAAGCCTGTCAGCCACCAGAAGTCGCTGTCCGGCCGGAAGCGGTACTCGGCATCGTGGTTGCGCGTCTTCGAGCGGTTGGTGAACACGAGCGCCGCGGCCGCGCGTGTTTCGAGCACCGCGAGGGCGCGTCGGCGGTGCTCGGAGTACATCGAGATGGTCATGGAGGTGAGGGTAGCAGAGGTCCCTAGTGGGCTGCCGCGAAGTGCTCGAGCGTCGAGAGCAACTGCCGCAGCTTGCGGGCGCGCTCCGGGCCTCCCGCGAACTCGAGCGCGATGCCGCGCGGCTCGCCCGCGGCAGGTGTCGAGCTCGCCGCGCGCACGCGCGCGTCGAGTCCGGTCGCCCCGGTGATCGCGCGCGCGAGGCCCGTGGCCCGCGGCTTGCTCACGTCGGCCGCCGCGACGACGACGTCGAAGCCGAGCGACTTGGCGCGCGCGTCGAGCTCGAGCGGCGCCACGTTGGGCCAGCGTCGCTGCACGGGGCGCACCGAGCCGTGGACTTCCATCACCGGCACCTCCGGAGAGAGCAGCACCTCGTGCTCGCCGCCGGGCGCGGGCTCGCGCTCCCAGTCGACGTAGACGGAGCTGATCTCCATGTCGAGCGGTTCGGGCAGCACCACGCGCAGGCGCGCGTCGCCGCCGCCTTGGTGATGGAACTCGAGCTGCAGGCCGCTGTTGTCGACCGCGAAGCGCACGTCCACGCGGGCCTTGCCGATCGCCATGCCACGCAGCCACCACTCGCGCGGCTCGAGCACGCCGAGCCCGAGCGTGCGCTCGGCGGGCGAGCCCGAGAGCGGCGGCAGAGCCGGCGCGAACAGCGCACCGTCCTCGAGGTCGAGGGTCGGCCCGCCGACGAGCAAGTAGGGGACGAGCGCCGCAGTGTGTCCCGGATGCGCGAGCAGGGCACCGACGTGCTGCCACGCGTCCTCGCCGCGACCCTGCGAGAGCGCGCACAGCGCGAGCTCGGCGCGCTGGTCCGGCGTCGGCACGACTCCAGACCGCAGGCTCGCGAGGCGCTCGCTCCAGCCCTGCCAGCCGGGCTGCGAGTCCCAGTAGCTCGGATAGGCGGCGGCCAGTACCGCCTGCGGGAGCTCGGCGGGCCGGGTGTCCGGTGCGATCGCAGACCAAGCACGCGCGGCCGGACTCGCGGGCAGCGCGAGGTCGGAGACGGGCAGCGAGAGCAGGAGCAGGGTCAGCACGCGGGGGCTTCCAGCCGGTCCACGGACTCCAGCACGGGGCGCCGCCCGCTGTCAACGTCGCGCACGGCGTGCAGTTCGCGGCCAATCCCTCGCCGCGCGCGGTGGCTCTTGGTACACCTCTGGGAGTGCCGCGCTGCCCGCCGGCCGACCGAGGTAGACCGTGATCGACCAAGACCTGCTGCAGATCCTCGCCTGCCCTGAGTCCCACCAGGGGCTCGCCGTCGCCAACGTAGCGCTGCTCGAGCGCGCCAATGCGTGGATCGCCTCGGGCAAGGCCCAGAATCGCGGTGGCCGCCCGGTCACGGACAAGCTCGTCGAGGCGCTCGTGCGCACCGACGGCAAGGTGCTCTATCCCGTGCGCGACGGCATCCCGGTCCTGCTCGTGGACGAAGGTCTCGCGCTGCCCTGACCCGGGCGCGGACGCCGGACGATGCTGCTCGGGCATCCCGCGCACGAGGGACGGAAAGTCCGTCTCTCCTATTGCCTGAACCTGCACCCCGCGGACTCGCTCGAGGGGCTGTACTCGGGTCTGGAGAACGTCACCGAGCCGTTGCATGCGCGGCTCGCGCCCGGGCGCGAATTTTCGGTCGGCATGTACCTGCCGGCCACGCTCGCGCGCCGTCTGGCGAGCGATGCGGACGCCCTGCGCGAGCTGCGCGCGTGGCTTGGCTCGCACGGGCTCGATCCCTCGACCTTCAACGCGTTCCCGTACGGCGGATTTGCGCACATCGGCCTGAAAGAAGGCGTGTTCGCGCCCGAGTGGTGGAGCGCGGAGCGGCTGCAGTACACGCTCGACGTGGCGCAGGTGGCCGCGCGCCTTCTGCCGGCGCTCGGCGCGCGCCGCCATGTCTCGATCAGCACGCACACGGGAGCGCACTCGTCGCGCGTCCTGCCCGTCGAGCTCGACTCGACGCGCCGCGCGGTGTTCGCGAACTGGGTCGCGGTCGCCTCGCAGCTCGCGCGGATCGAGCGCGAGCAGGGGACGCGCATCGTGCTGTCCGCCGAGCCCGAGCCGCGCTCGCTGACGGAGACCTGCGCCGCGCTCGGCGAGGTGTTCGCGCGCGAGCGTGAGCTGCGCCGTGAGCAACCCGAGTCTCAGTCCGCGATCGCGCGTCACCTCGGAGTGTGCCTCGACGCCTGCCACGCCGCGGTCGAATTCGAGCCGGCGGACGCACGCTGGCGCGCGGGACTCGCCGCGAGCGGAGCCGGCGTCGGCAAGCTGCAGTTCACCAGTGCGCTCGCGGTGCTCGATCCGCATGGCAACGAGTTTGGCCGACGGGCGCTGCTCGAGCTCGACGAGGCCCGCTATCTCCACCAAGTGACCGGGCAGGGGCCCGACGCGGTCGCGCGCGCCGGCGACCTCAGCGAGCTGCGCGCGGGCTGGGCCGAGCCGCAGTCCGCGTGGCATGACTGCACGGAGTGGCGCTGCCATTTCCACGTGCCTGTCGATCTAGACGCGCTCGGAGCCTCGGGGCTCTCGACCACCCGCGACTATGCGGATCGCGTGCTCGCCCTGCAGCTCGCGGCGCCGGAGCTGTGGCCGAGCGACGAACTGCACGTCGAGATCGAGACCTACACGTGGGACGTCCTGCCGCGCGAGGCACGGGGCGCCGGAGAGCTCGTCGACGGGCTTGAACGCGAGTACCGCCACGTGCTGGCCGTGCTCGCGGCCGCAGGCTGGACCCCCGCCTGAATCCGGCTGCGCCCCGGCGCAAAAATTGGGTTCGCGCGGCGTTGACAGCCCTCTGGAGCGACCCTATCGTCCTCGCCCGCAACGGCTGAAAGGTCGCTGCGAGAGTCACTCCGGTGGTCCCATCGTCTAGCCCGGCCTAGGACACCAGGTTTTCATCCTGGCGACAGGGGTTCAAATCCCCTTGGGATCACCACTCTCTCCGCTCGCAGCTGTCGCTCGCGGAGCTCGCGCCTGATGCTCGCTGCGTCGGTGGTGATGCGAGTTGGTTTTTTTGGGATGCCGCGTCGCGTCGGCGGGGCTAGGGCTGGCCAGAGCGGGGGTGGGACTGGTCGTAGACCTTGCGCAGGCGCTCGATGGAGACGTGGGTGTAGATCTGCGTGGTGGTGATGTGGGCGTGGCCGAGGAGGTCTTGGACGGCCTTCAGGTCGGCGCCGGCATCGAGCAGGTGGGTGGCGAAGGAATGGCGCAGGAGGTGGGGGTGCAGCTTCTTGCCGAGGCCGGACTGCAGGGCGACCTTGTCGAGGATCAAGCCGAGGGCGCGGGTGGTGAGGCGGCCGCCGCGGGCGTTCAGGAACACGGCGCGCGCGTCCTTGGGTGTCGGGCGGCGCGGGTCAGAAAGGTAGGCCTCGAGCGCGGCTCGGGCGCGAGAGCCGATGCCGACGAGGCGCTCCTTGCGGCCTTTGCCTCGCACGCGCGCGACGCCGGAGGCGAGGTCGAGGTCGCGCAAGTCGAGTGTGACGGCTTCGGCGGCGCGCGTGCCGGCGGAGTAGACGAACTCGAGCAGGGCGCGGTCGCGGCGGCCGAGCGGAGTCGAGAGATCGCAGCTTTCGAGCAGGCGGTCGAGCTCGCTGGCGTCGACAGCGCCAGGCAGCGTGCGGGAGACCTTGCCGGAGCGCAGCGCCTTGCCGGGGTGTTGCTCGATGAAGCCGCGCTCGAGCAGGTGCTGAAACAGCGAGCGCACAGCGGAGAGCTTGCGGCGCGCGGAGGTGCGCGCGAGGCCGCGATCGTCGAGCGCGAACAGGAAGCCGCGCAGCGTGCGCGCGGTGACGAGCGCGGGGTCGGTGATCTCCAGCGCGGCGGCGTGGGCGACGAACTCCTCGAGGTCCTTGGCGTAGGCGCGCAAGGTGTGCTCGGAGGCGCCGCGCGCGGCGGCGAGCTCCGCGAGGTAGGCAGCGCAGTGCTCGGCGAGCGTGCGCGGGATGGACTGACTCGAAGGCCGCGTTTGGGGCGCGCCCGCCGTGGGCTCCTGCGAGTGCTCTTGGAGCTCGCGGGAGCGGCCGCGCGCCTGTGACGGAGTTCGCGGAGTACGCTTCACGCTCGCGTGGCAGGCTCTTCGACGAGCAGCTCCTCGGGGATCCGCGTGCGTCCCGCGAAGCCGGCCTCGTGGGCGTGGTACCACTCGACGCGCGGCTCGTCGCTGCGCCAGCACAGGAGCACGGGCTGCTCGCCGATCGCGCCGGGGAAGTCGACGAGCCCCTTGTCGAAGGCGAAGTCCTTGTAGTCGCAGCCGATGTGGCGCAGCTCGTCGATCAGCGCCTCGATCTCGCCACCGAGCGTCTCGAGCCGCGCGCGGGCGTCGGGATCGGCGTGGCGCGGTGCGAGGCGGCGCAATTCGCGGCCGCGCAGCAGAATGTCGTCGACGATGCGACGCACGAGCGGCAGCGTGCGATTGGCCTGGGCCGGGGTGAACAGCTTGCGCGTCATGACTGTTATTCTGACGCGCGCGCACGCGTCTTGCACGGCCTCGCGCCGCGATCGCGGCGCTCTTTCGGCGGCTATTTCGCGGGCGGGGTCCGGCCCGCGGGCGCGTGCTTCTGCTGCTCGCGTGCCGACTCTGCCGATTCCGGGGCGGGCAGCTTGCGCAGGGAAGCGGCCAGTGCCTCAACTCCGGCGAGCAGCGCCTCGCGCGAGGCCGGGTTGATGCCGGCGGTGAAGCCCTTCTCGCGCGCGTCCTGCAGTGTCGACTGGAACGCGACGGCGGCTGCGCCCTGGGAGCGAGCCCACGTGACGAGAGCCTCGGCGCGTGCGCGCTCCTCGGCGAGCGAGTGGCCGAGCTCCGTGCCGGCGGCGCCTTGCTCCAGACTCGCGACCTTGGCCTTGAGCTCGCCGAGCTCCTTTTCGAGGGCCGCGAGGCGCTCGAGCGGTGCTTCTTGCGCCGGGCTGGCGGCGAAGGTGAGCGACGCGACGGCGGAAGCGACGAGGGCCAGCGGGAGGAGCGACTTCATGCTGCTCGCCGTATCGGCGCATCCGAGCGCGCGGCGTGTGTGCGGGGAGCGCATTCCCCGCGGCCGGGAAAAAACGTCCGAGGGCGCGCTCGGCACCGGGGCCGCTGCCAAGGACCCGGCGCTCCGCGGTGTGAGCGCGATCGGCGCACGCTCCCGACGCGCGCGGGGCTAGACTGCGCCGACTATGGCCAACGCAGACCAGCGTGATCCCGGCGGCCGCTCGCCGCTCCTGTTCATCTTCCTGACGGTCTTCATTGACCTGCTCGGGTTCGGGATCGTGATCCCGCTGCTGCCGATCTATTCGACGGCCTACGACGCGAGCGAGACCGAACTCGGGCTCTTGTTCGCCTGCTTCTCGGGGATGCAGTTCCTGTTCGCACCGATGTGGGGGCGGCTCTCCGACCGCGTCGGGCGCAAGCCGGTGCTCGTGGGTGGCCTCGTCGGCACGGCGCTGGCCTACCTCGCGTTTGGATTCAGCGATGAGGTCGCGCGCTTCCTGTTTGGACCCGAGGCGGCGCCGCGGCAGATCCTGTACGTGCTGTTCGCCTCGCGCATGCTGTCGGGCTTCTTTGGCGCAAACATCTCGACTGCCAACGCCTACATCGCGGACGTGACCACGCCAGAGAACCGCACCAAGGGACTCGGCCTGATCGGCGCGGCCTTCGGTCTCGGTTTCACGCTCGGACCGGCGCTCGGCGGCGAGCTCGCGCGCTATTCGATCCACGCCCCCGGCATCGCGGCGGCGGCCCTGTCGCTGGCGGCCGCGCTCTTTGGCTGGCTCAAGCTGCCGGAGCCCGCACGGCGCGGCGGCTCGCGTGCCTACGGCGGCGAGCAGCTGCGTCTCGCGCTCTCGGACACGCGCATCGGCGGCGTGCTCCTGCTCTCGTTCCTGTTCGTGACGGCCTTCGCCGGCTTCGAGAGCATGTTCATCCTGTTCGGCCTTGCGAACTTCCCGTCGTACTTCGGCATGGACACGGCGATCGAGCAGGCGACCATGGCGCAGACGATGGCCGCGGCGCCGTTCGCGGGCCGCTACCTGTTCGTGATCGGCATCATCTCCGCCATCATCCAAGGCGGCCTCATCCGCCGCATCGCTCCGCGTTTCGGCGAGACGCGGCTCGTGATCGTCGGTCCGGCGTTGCTCGGGCTCGGGCTCGCCATCGTCGGTCTCGCGCCGAGCTTCGCGTGGGTGATCGTGGGCTGTGTCGTGATGCCGCTCGGCTTCGGCCTCTCGAATCCGTCGGTAAGCTCCCTGCTTTCCCGTGCAGCCCCGGCCGAGGCGCAGGGCGCGTTCCTCGGCATGCAGCAGTCCGTGGCGAGCCTCGCGCGGATGGTCGGCCCGATGCTCGCCGGGCTCGTGTTCAGCTTGCAGGGCTCGCGTGCGCCGTTCCTCGTCTCGGCGCTCGTGCTGGTGCTCGGAGCGTTGCTCGGGCTGTGGTACCACCGCCAGTACGCAGCGAGCTTCGTGATGCGCGCGCAGGCCTGAGGTTTCGAGGCCGTGACCTATCGCCTGCGAGCGGTGGTCGAGGAGCTCGGCGACATCGAGCTCTGCGGTGCGCTCGTGCGCCTGCGCGGCCGCGGGCCGCGAGTGCTGCTCGAGAGCGCTCGCGGCTACCCGAGTCGCTATGGCGTGCTCGGCTTCGATCCGTTGCCGCCCCGGCCGCGCGCGAGCGTGGGAACGCCGCGCGAGCTGCTCGCGCAGCTCGAGCCCGCGGGCGGAGACGAGATCCCCGGCATGTTTTCGGGCGGTTTTCTCGGTGCCTTCGCCTACGACCTCGGTGTCGAAGGCGAGCGGCCTTTGCATTGCCCGCCCGAACCGTGGGGATTTCCGCGCGTCGCGGGCGGGCTGTACGTGGACTTCCTCGTGCGCGACGAGCGCAAGCGCACGACGTGGCTGGTGCTCGGCGAGGATCCCGGCGACGGCCGTGCCTCCGTGGCCCAGCGTGCACGCGAGGTAAGGGCTGCGCTCGCGACGGAGCCCGCCGCAGAGGAACTCGCGTGTGGAGCCGTCCAGCGTGCGGTCTCGTCCGCCGAGCACATGGCGCGCATCGAGCGCTGCCGCCGATTCATCGCGGCCGGAGACATCTACCAGGCGAACCTGGCGCACCGCATGACGACTCCCGTGCGCGGCGCGCCGGAACGCTGGTTCGCGCGTCTGCGCGAGCGGAATCCGGCGCCCTACATGGGCTACGCGGAGTTCGAGGGCGGCGCTCTGCTGTCGGCGTCGCCAGAGCTGCTGCTCGAGTTCGACGGAGTGCGAGCGCGCACCCGGCCGATCAAGGGCACGAGCGCGCGCTCGGCGGAGCCCGGCTTGGACGCGCGCGCGCGAGCAGCTGCTTGCGAGCGAGAAGGACCGCGCCGAGCTGGCGATGATCGTGGACCTCGAGCGCAATGACCTCGGTCGCGTGGCGCGACCGGGCGGCGTGTGGGTCGAGGGCTTTCCGCACCTCGAGAGCTACGCCCGGGTGCACCACCTGTTGGCCGACGTGGTGGCGGACGTGTCCTCTGGAGTGGACGCGTGTGCCGTGCTGGCTGCGATCTTTCCCGGCGGCTCGATCACCGGTGCGCCGAAATTGCGCGCCATGGAGGTGATCGCCGAGCTCGAGGGCGAAGGACGCAGCTTTTACTGTGGCTCGCTGGGCTTCGTGGACCTGCGGGGACACGCGGCCTTCAACATCCTGATCCGCACGCTCCTGTGGCGTGCAGGCGGCGTTCCCGGCCCTTGGACGGGCGAGCTGGCCTTCCGGGTCGGGGGCGGCATCACGTGGCAGTCCGACCCCGCCGCCGAGGACGCCGAGACGCTGGCCAAGGCGGCCGGGATCCTCGATGCCCTGTCTGGCACGGGAGTTGTCGCCGCGACCCGCGAGCCCCGCTAGCCTTAGGGCCGTTCCAGCACCTCCCCGAGGTCCATCTCATGCACGCCGCACTGCTCTTCGCTCTCGCCCTCTCGCCGGTCGCCGCGCGCGTCGTCGCGCCTGCGGCCGCGGTCCAGAACCCTGCTCCCACCCCGGCGGACGGTCGCCCCGAGGTCAAGACGCTCTGCGAGCAGCTCGGCGGGCATGCGGGCAAGCGCGGCAAGGAAGACAGCGAGGCGATCTCGGTGATCGACAAGCTCGTGCCGGAGTTCGCGAACTCCGGGCCGAAGGACCGCGCGACGATCGTGAAGCAGCTCGACAGGTGCTTCACCGAAAAGCGCCAAGAGGACAAGGACGGACTGCGCGAGAACAAGCTGTTCCTCGCCGCGGCGACGGCGCTCGGCGAGATGAAGCCCGAGTGCGTGCCGGTGTACCTCAAGTGGATCGGGGAGAAGTCGCACAGGAAGGACATCGCCCTGCAGCGCCTGCTGATCCTGAAGCTTGGCAAGACCAAGGACGAGGCGGGACGTAAGCCGCTCATCAACCTGCTGAACGACGAGAACGCCAAGGTTCAGGCCGCGGCCGCCGAGGCGCTCGGCGAATTCGGCGAGACGTCGCTGGAGCTTCGCAAGGCGACCTTCGAGGCGCTGCTCAAACTGCTGATGTCCACGAAGGGACAGGTCGATTCCAACGTCAACGACCTGATCGCGCGCGAGCGCTACGACACCATCGCGGCGCCGACCGCGACCGCGCTCGGCCGGCTCTCGGGCCAGAGGGACCTGAGCCCCGAGGAGTACCAGCACTGGTGGAACAAGAACAAGAAGGAAGAGTGGCCCAAGTCGTGAGGGCGCCGCTGGCGCAGCGCCTCCTGCCGCTCGTGCTCTTCGTCGCGCTCGCCACATTGCTCGCGGCGGGGTGGCTGGAGCTGCGTTCGCCCGCGTTGCCGCGTGGCTCGAGTCCGGAGATCGCCGACAAGGCGCAGCCGATCGAAGCGTGGGTGGCCGAGGCGGGTGACGCGAGCGTGCGCTTGTCGCGGCTCCATCCCGACGACGGGCGCCAGCGCTTTGAGTCCGAGGCGCTCCGGCAACGCTGGCAACTCGCGGAAGGCGAGCTGTTCTTGCTTTCCCGCCGCCCGGCGGGGGCAGGCAAGGCCGAGGTGCGCGACGAGCACGGCCTCGCGCTGGCGAGCCTGCCGCGGGGCGATGGTGGGCCGGTGGGGGTCCTGCTCTCCACGCCGCGCGGCGTGCGACGAGGCGAGAGCCAGGAGTGGATCCTCTGGGGCCGTCCGCCCCGCGGAAGCCCCGAGCTCTGGATGGACGGGCAGAGCACAGCGGGACTCGCGCCTACGCGCTTGCCGCGCGCCGACCTGCGCGGGCCCGTCGCGGAACTCGTGCGCGAACGTACGCCGGGGAAGAACGCGAAAATGCGGACGTCGGAGGGGCGCGATGGGAAGCCTGCCGAAGCTGGCCGTTGAGCGCGCATGCCTCGCGGCCCTCGCGTGGCTCGGCGTGGCCTGCGGCGACGAGCACCAGAGCGAGGAGCTTGCGCGCCTGTCGCACTCGAACTCCCCGACGAGCGAGAGCGCGCTCGAGGGCACGAACGAGCTGCAGGCGCAACTCGCGAGCGCCACGGAGCGAATCTCCGCGTTGGAGGCCGAACTCGTGCGCGTGCGCTCGGTGCGCAGCTGCGAGCAACACGGTGAGGAGATCCTGCGCCTGCGTGCGGAGATCGCTGCCGCCGACGATCGGCGCATCGCGCGCGAGCGCGAGTGGCTGCGCTTCCTGCGCAACCTCGATGAGCTGCGCATCCCGAAGCTCGCGCCGGAGAAGGCCTTCGTGCCCGACTTGCCGGCCGAGGAGCTTGCGCCAGCGGTCGAATCGACAGCGGAGCCGATTGCGGTCGATCCGGCGCGCGTCGAACGCGAGGCCGCGATCGGCCGTGCCCTGCGCGCGCTCGTCTCCGTCGAGGGCCTGACGTCGCTCGGCCTGCTCGAGGTCGGTCACCTTGGCGATGGCTGGATCGGGCCGGTGCTCTTCCGCGTGCTCGATGGCCGTGGGCGGCTCGCGGGAAGCCTGTACGCGGAGCGCCTGCGACTCGAGGGCAGCCGCGCTGCGCGGACGTTGACGCTGGTACTCGAGGCGGGCTACGAGATGCGCGGCGGTGAGCGTGTGGCTTTTACGCCGGGCAACGCGAGCGACGGGACTCCGCTCGCGGGTGGCGTGCGGCGGCTGCAGGTGCTCGACTGCGATCCGACGCGCTGGGCGGACACGCTCGGGGAGCTCTTCGGTCCCAGCGAAGCCCTGGTGGTCATCGACGACGGACGCTGGAGCCTCGTGTACGTGAAGGGCGCGCTGAACCGTCTGCTCAAGCAGGATGCGAGCGAGGGCCACTGGCGCTTGAAGAGCGTGAACGGCGTGCTCGACGGCGCGCTGCGCGAGGTGCACCTCGAACGCATGAGTCGCGACGGCGCACTCGAAAGTCGCGTGTTCGCCGACGTCCTGCGCATCCTGCGGCAGGAGCGCGGCTTCCTGCTCGAGCTCGGGAACGGCGCGCAACTGCGCGGCGAGGAGAAGACCCCGTTCATCGACGACCGTTTCCGCATCTTCCTGCCCCGTGCGGTACACGCGGAATGGGAGGCGGCGGTACTGCCGGGGCTGGCGGAGCCCGATGAGGCCGCAGCGCCCCCGCGCTCGGGTTGACGCTCGATGCGCAGCCCGCGATAACGCTCTCCGTGAGCGATTTCTTCGATCCGCCCGCGCGCGCGAGCGCCGCCCCGAGCCCGTGGACCGTGGCGCAGCTGACGCAGCGCATCCGCGGAGCCTTCGAGGGGCTCGGGCGCATCTCGGTCGAGGGCGAGGTCTCGAGCTGGAAGCCCGCGGCCTCGGGGCACATCTACTTCGACTTGAAGGACCTCGACGCGCGCGTGTCCTGCGTGATCTGGCGCAGCGCCGCGGCGAGCGCCCTGCGCCAGCCCCTGCGCGAGGGCGACAAGATCGTCGTGCACGGCAAGCTGGAGGTGTACGCCCCGCGTGGCACCTACCAGATCATCGTGCAGCGCGTCGAGCCCGCGGGGCTCGGGACGCTGCTCGCGCAGCTCGAGCGCCTCAAGCAGGACTTGAAGGCGCGCGGCTGGCTCGACCGGCGCCGGCCGATTCCCGCCATGCCGGCACGCGTAGGCATCGTGACCAGCCGCGACGGCGCCGCGTTCCAGGACTTCCTGCGCACGCGCACCCTGCGCTGGCCGCTCTATCCGGTGGTGCTCGCGCACACGCCCGTGCAAGGGGCAGGTGCGGCCGCGAGCATCGCTGCGGCCATCCGCCGAGTCGCGGCGAGCGGCGTCGATGTGATCGTCGTGACGCGCGGCGGGGGCTCTGTCGAGGACCTGTGGGCCTTCAACGAGCTCGCGGTGGCGGAGGCGATCTGGGAGTGCCCGGTTCCAGTCGTGTCGGGTGTCGGGCACGAGACGGATACGACGTTGTGCGACTTCGTCGCCGACTTGCGCGCGCACACTCCGACCGACGCGGCCACTCAGGTGATCCCCGACCGGCACGCGCTCGTCGACGTGCTCGAGCGGGACGAAGGGCACCTTCAGGAGGCGATCGCGGGGCTGATCGAGGCGCGTCGCGAGCGTGTGGAGCGCGCGGCGAACTCGCGCGTCTTGCGCGATGCCCACGGCCTGCTCGATCCGCGGCGCGAGCGTCTCGCGCAGCTCGAGCGCGTGCTCTCGTCCTTCGCACGCGGCATGGTGTCGCGCTCTTCGACGCGCATCGCGGAGCTCCGACGCCGACTCGAGCGGCGTAGCCCGGCCCAAGAACTGGCACGTCGCTCCGCACGGGTCGAGGTCGCCGCTGCACAGTTGCGCGCCAGCGCCTCGAAGAAGCTCGAGAGTGCCCGCCGCGATCTCGATTCGCTCGCCGGCCGGCTCGAGGCTCTCTCGCCGCTCGCCGTGCTCGCTCGCGGCTATTCGATCACCTACGCCGAGGAGCGCGTCGAGCCCGTCACGGGACCGGAAGGAATTTCCGTGGGTGCGAAGCTCCGCACGCGGGTTGCCGGTGGCGAGATCGGCAGTGTGGTGAGCGAGATCGCGCCGCGCGAGAGCCGATGAGGGCGCGATGCGGGTGGTCGCGATCGTCGTGAACTGGAATGGGGGCGCGGACACGCTGCTTTGCGTGGAGTCGCTGCTCGGCCAGGTCCCACCGCTCGAGCGCGTGCTCGTCGTCGACCATGCGTCGAGCGATGGCTCGCGCGAGCGCGTGCAGCGCGACTTTCCGGTCGTCGAGGTGATCGAGACCGGCGCGAACCTTGGCTACAGCGGCGGTAACAACCGCGGTGCAGCGCGGGCGCGCGAGCTCGGGGCCGACGCGTTCCTTGTCGTGAACAACGACGTGACGCTCGAGCCGCACTGCGTACGCGAGCTTGTGCGCGCGCTCGAGTCGAACGTGCGACTTGCGGCCGTTGGACCGCGCGTGCTTTTGCGCGACGATCCGACGCGCATCTGGGCGGCCGGTGGGGTGCTCAGCTGGCGGCAGAATCTCTCGGACCTGCGGGGATTTTGGCAGCTCGACGCGGACGAGTATCGGCGCACGCTCGAAGTCGACTACGTGCCCGGCTGCGCCGTGCTCGTGCGCGCGAGCGCCCTCGGCGGCGAGGAACTCTTCGACGATCTCTATTTCGCCTATACCGAGGACGTCGATCTCGGCCAGCGGTTGCGCCGGGCCGGCTTCGCGAGCGCCTGCATCGGCTCGGTGCGCGCGTGGCATGCGCCGTCGAGCTCGACCGGCGGCGGCTACAACCCGCGCCGCAAGTACATGATGGCCGTCAACTCGGTGCACTTCCTGCGCCGCTGGGGCGGTCGGCGCGAGTGGTTGCGCTTCCTCGTCTTCGATGTGGCCACGCTGCCCATCGCGCTGGCCGACGGCTGGCGCCGTGGCCACGCCAAGGCCGTGCTCGCCAAGGCGCTCGGCATCTGGCATGGCCTGCGCGGGCGGCGCATCAGCGCCGAGACCGTGAAGGGCGGCGCCACGCCGTTCTGGTGAGCGCGGGGCTCACGCCAGTGGGTACTTGGATTCCTTGCGCAGGCGCGGGACTTCCTTCTTCACGCGCTTCAGGAGCTTGGCGACGAGCTCGTCGCGGCGGCGGAAGAGGCCGTATCCGGCGCGGTCGCGCAGGTAGCCGCGGGCCGCGGGGTGCTTCTTGAAGAGTTCCTCGCGGCCCATGCGCTCGGCCCAGCGCTCGAAGCGCGCGCGCTTGTCGAGCAGGGCCTTGGCGAGGAACGGCATCACGATCGAGTAGTCGCACTGCATCGACTCGGTGGTCTTCTTGTAGACCGTCTTGTCGACCTTGCCCCACGTGACGGCTTCGGCGGGCGGGCACGAGGAGAGTGAGCCGTCGGTGACCGGCGCAGTGGTGATCTGGATGTCGTACTGGTAGCCCTCGACCTCCTTGAGGCCGAGCACTTGGCTCAGCGCCGGCTCGGGCTGGAGGTTGAAGTTCTTCGGAACGCCACCGCCGAGGATCAGCGTGCCGAGCTGGCGCGTCTCCGACTCGGTGATGCCCCAGTAGTGGTAGGCGCAGCTCTCGAAGACCTCGGCGTGCAGGTCGAGGTCGAAACGATGCGCGTCGCCCTTGGCGCCGCTCGCCTGCTCGATCGCCCACAAGGCCATCGAATTCAGGAACACGCTGCCGTCGCCGGGTGCGCCGACGAAGATCGGGAGGCCAAGGCGCGTGCACTGCGCGAGCAGGCCCTCGCTGACGCCGTTCTTGCGCTCCTGCGCCGCGTAGTACTTGCCGAGCAGGTGACGGAACTCGGTGCCCGTCATCTTGCGCTGGAACTCGGGCCGTCTGAGTAGCGCGCGCAGGTAGCGATCCTGATCGAGCAGCACGTCCTCGTCGAAGCCGACGTCGGTGACGCGGATGATCGACTCGTCGCGCAGCGCGCCATCGTCGCCGAAGATCGGAACCTCGTGGAAGGGGTGCTTGCGCGCGCTGTCGAGGGCGCGGTGCCCGTCGTGGTAGCAGACCGCGTCGGTGGTCGACACGAGGCAGAACCAGCCGGTCTCGAGCAGCGGCGAGAGCCACGTGTAGTGCTGGCCGGATACGGTGACGGGCCCGGAGATCGAGACCGTCATCGGCAGGCCCTTGCCGACGGCCTCGTCGAGCAGGGTCCACACGCGGCGCAAGTACGCGGCCCCAAAGGCGGGGAGCGCCGACTCGAACAGGCCGTCGAGGCTCTCGATCTCGGTGACGGGCTTGGTCACGAGCTCGCGCTTGTCGGGGGAGGCAGGGCAGGAAGAACGTTCGTCGCGGCGGGTAGGAGACATGGGCGCAGGAGTCTACGGACGGTCCTCGGGCCGGGGAACCGCACAAGGCGGCGGTCGGGGCTCAGGTCGCTCTCGGTCCCGCGACGAAGGGAAGGGGCGTTGCCATGCTCCGCCGCATCCTCGTCACCGGCTGCCCGCGTTCCGGCACTGGCTACGTCGCCGCGCTCCTGCGCCGGCTCGGGCTGCCTTGCGGTCACGCGGACCACCTCAATCCGGAGCGACTCGAGCTCGGCGTGCCGCCGTGGCCGAGCGAGCTTGCGGCCGAGGCCTCGTGGTACGCGGCTCCCTACGGAGAGAGCCTGCCCACGGGCACGCTCGTGGTGCACGTCGTGCGCTCGCCCGCTGCTGCGCTCAGCTCCCTGTGGCGCTCGCGCCTCTTTCGCACGCGCAGCATCGATCGCTCGTTCCTCGAGCGCCACGCGCCCGTGCTCCTGCGCGGCACGCCCGTGCAGCAGACCGCGCGCCTGTGGAACGCATGGAACGAGATCGCCGAGCTGGCGCGCGAGACCGAGGGCCTGCGCTACCTGCGCCTGCGCCTCGAAAGCCTCGACGAAGGCGCGCTGCGCTGGATCGCGGAGCTCTGCGAGCGGGAACTCGATGCCGAGCTTGCTCGCAGCGCTCTCGTCGACCTCTCGCGTCCCCGAGCGGGCGCGCCATCTGCAGCGAACGACTCCTTCGCCGAGTGGACCGACCTGCGCGGCACGGAGCTGCTCGGGACCATCGACGAGCTCGCCGCTCGCTACGGTTACGGGCCGGCCGCGCTGAGCGGGTTGCTCGCACGGGCGGCGTAGACGCTATCCTCTGCCCACGCAGGAGCCCCGCGATGACCCAGTTCAACGAGCGCGCGCAGGAACGCTACTTCGTCCAAGACTACACGGCCAAGCGGCGCATCGAAGGCGTCGAGCTCGTCGAGCTCAAGCGCTTCAATGACGACGGCGGTTCGATGACGGAGCTCGGCAGGCTAGAAGGCGGCCTGCACCGCGACCTGCCCGGCTTCACCGTAAGGCAGTTGAACTTCAGCACGCTCGACCCGCTCGCGATCAAGGCCTTCCACCTCCACAAGCGCCAGACCGATGTTTGGTACGTGCCGCCGAGCGACAAGCTGCTGCTCGTGCTCGCCGACCTTCGCAAGGGCTCGCCCACGGAAGGCACGCTGATGCGCTTGATCCTCGGCGACGGCAACTCGCGCCTCGTGCGCATCCCGCCCGGCGTCGCGCACGGCTGCCGCAACCTGCGGCCCGCGAACCCGTGCCAGAGTCTGTACTTCGTCGACGTGCAGTTCTCGACCGCCGCCGACTGCGACGAAGGCCGGATCCCGTGGGACTTCTTCGGCGCGGACCTGTGGGACGTCGCCCGCGAGTGAGCCCGCACGTCGAGCGCGGCGTGCGCTAGGTATCGAGGGCTCGACGCAGGACGTCGAGCTCGGGCTCGAGAGCGCTCTCGCTGCCGTCGCGGTCTTGCGCGAGCAGGTGGCTATCGAGCACGACCACGACGCTTTCCTCGGGGCCGATTCCCCCGCGGCGGACGAGCTCTCTCGCGCCGGCGAGCCCTGCGGCGCTCGGAAGGTCGCAGCCCAGTCCCGCATGGTCGATGGCGCGCTTGGCGCTTTCGAGCTGCTCCATGGAGACGACGACGGACTGCCCGTGGGTCTCCGCCACCGCGCGGCCCGCACGCTCGGCGCTTGGAGAGCGGTTCGCGTGCGCACAGGCCGCTTCCACCGCCAGGAGGCGCGGCAGCCGGTCCGAGAGACCGAAATAGCGTGCTTCGTGCAGCGCCTTGGCGAACGCGATGGCGTTGCCGTGGCTATCGGCGGCCAGTGCGATCCAGTCGGGAGCGCGCCAGCCAAGCTGGGCGAGCAGTTCGAACGGGATCGACTTCTGGCCTTCGATTCGGAACGGGTTGCGCTCGTCCATGAGCTCGAAGGCGCCGCCGCGCGCGAGCTCGCGGGCGAGGACTCGCACGCGCTCGAGGTCGCCGCGCACCACGAGAGTGCGCGCGCCGAGCGCACGTGCCTGCGCGAGCTTGGCGGACTGCGCGCCTTCGCTCGGCACGAGTGCCGTGCACGCCAATCCAGCCGCGGCCGAGTACGCCGCGAGGCTCGCGGCCGCCGCTCCGGTCGACGCGCATGCGAGGTGGCGCGCGCCGTTGGCCGCGGCGCGGCTCACAGCGACCGTCATGCCGCGGTCTGCGAAGGAGCCGGTGGGGTTGAGGCCCTCATGCTTGATGTGCACTTGTTCGATCCCGACGAACTCGCTCAGTGCGGCGCTCGCATAGAGCGGGGTGTTGCCCTCGCGCAGCGAGATCACGGCCTCGGACGGGAAGCGTGGGTAGACGAGTTCGCGGAAGCGCCACACGCCGCTGTTCTGGGGCGCGGGCGAGTGCAGGCCGCGCGCGTCGAACGTCTCGCGGCCCACGAGGCGGAAGGCGTGCTCGACGTCGAAGGGCTCGCCACAGGAGCAAGCTAGCTCGCGGCTCGAGGCCGCGGCCTCGGCGGAGCAGGCGGGGCAGCGCAGGATGGCCAACTCAGGGCTCCTCGACCTCGACCCAACCCGCTCGCACCGCCACGGCGAAGGTGCGGGACGCACGACAGCGGAGCACCCCCACGGAGCGACCCGTGGCTAGGCGAAAGGCGGCGCCGTGCCAGCGACAGGTCACCACCCCGTCGCGCACGTTGCCCGCCGAGAGCGGTCCGCCCGAGTGGGTGCAGTGGTCGTCCATGGCGAGCAGCCCCTCGGCAGTGTGAAACAGCGCCACGGTGGTCGAACCGACCTCGAACGCCCGAGCGCTGCCGACCGGGAACTCCGTCAGCGCCACGATCGGGACCAACTTGCGGGCAGGGGAGTCCATGCGAGGCCTTTCAGACGCTACCGTACCGCGCGGAGCGATCCGTGGGAGGATCGCCGGAACTTCGATGTCGCGCCCCAAGCTCCACGGCCTCCTCCTTGCGCTCGTCCTCGGCTCCTGCGCCAGTGCTCCGACTTTGTACGAGCACCGGCTGGTGGACCTGACCCACACGGTTGCGGAGGGCGTGGCCGACTGGCCGGGCGAGCCCGTCTTCCGCTACGAGCGCCGGGCCGGGATCGGGCCCGACGGGCGCTGGAATGCCACGGGCGCCTTCTCCGGCTCCGAGCTCTCCGGCACGCACATCGAGGCGCCGATGCACTACGCCGAGGGGCGACGCGGTGCGAGCGAGGTGCCGCTCTCGCAGCTCGTTGGCCCCGTGCGCGTGATCGACGTCTCGAAAGCCTGCGAGGACGACCCGCGCTACGCGGTGCAGCTCTCTGACCTGCGGCGCCATGAACGTGATCACGGGCGCATCCCGCTGCGCGCCATCGTGCTCGTACGCACCGGCTGGGATCGCCACTGGGGCACGCCCGATCGCTACTACGGCACACTCGACTCCGCCCGCCATCCGGGCCTGTCGCTCGAGTTCGCGCGCGAGCTCGTCAGCCGCAAGGTCGACCTCGTCGGCATCGACGGTCCGAGTCTCGACTCGGCCCTCGACCTCAACACGCCGGTGCAGCGCCTGTTCGCGGAGAACAACCAGCCTGCGCTCGAGAACCTGACCGGGCTCGACCAGCTGCCGCCCCTCGGCGCAACCCTGATCGCGCTGCCCGTCAAGCTCGATCGCGCCGGCGGCGCTCCCGCTCGCGTGGTCGCCATCGTTCCCTGAGGGGCGCGCGCTGCGCGTCGCCCCGGTCACTTCGTCCCGAGCCCCGTTCTCACACCCCATGTTCCACCTCCCGCTCCACCGCCTGCTGCTCGCCTCGCTCACCCTCGCTCCGCTCGCGCACACCGCGCGCGCTGATGAGGGCATGTGGCTCTTCAACCGTCCGCCGCTCGCCGAGATGAAGGCGCGCCACGGCTTTGAGGCCAGCCCCGAGTGGATGGAGCACGTGCAGCGCTCCTGTGTGCGCGTCTCGACCGGCGGTTCCGGCTCGATCGTCAGCGCGGACGGCCTCGTGATGACCAACCACCACGTCGCTTCGGACATCCTCGAGAAGCTCTCGTCGAAGGAGAGCAACCTGATCGAGAAGGGTTTCTGGGCGGCGGGGCTCGCCGACGAGCTCAAGTGTCCTGACCTGCACCTCGACGTGCTGTGGACCATCACGGACGTCACCGAGCGCATCGAGGGCGCCGCAAAGGGGCTCGGCACGGCCGATGCTGGCGCCGCCAAGCGCAAGTTGCAGACGCAGATCGAAGACGAGGCGAAGCGGGCGCGCGGCCTGCACTGCGAGGTCGTAACGCTCTACCAAGGCGGTCGCTACCACCTCTACGAGTACAAGCGCTTCGAGGACGTGCGACTCGTGTTCGCGCCCGAGACGCAGTCGGCGTTCTACGGCGGCGACAACGACAACTTCGAGTACCCGCGCTACTGCCTCGACGCGACGTTCTTCCGCATCTACGAGAACGGTGCGCCGTTGAAGGCGGAGAACTTCCTGCGCTGGAGCGCGAATGGCGCGGCGGATGGCGAGCTGTGCTTCGTCGCCGGCCACCCGGGCAGCACCCAGCGCCTGAACACGGTCGCGCACCTCGAGTACTTGCGCGATGCCGCGGTGCCGCGCGCGACCACGCGCCTGATGCGGGCCGAGGTGTGGCTGCAGACGTTCTCCGGACGCAGCACCGAGAACGCGCGCATCGCCCGCGGCGATCTGTTCAGCGTGCAGAACAGCCGCAAGGTGTACGTCGGTCGTCTCTCCGGGCTGCTCGACCCGCAGCTCTTCGCGGAAAAGCGCACGGCCGAGGAGAAGCTGCGCGCCGCCGTGGAAGCCAACCCCGAGTGGAAGGCCAAGTGGGGTGACGCGTGGGAGAAGATCGCGCAGGGCCAAGCCACGGCCGCGCTCCTCGCGCCGCGCTACGGTGCGGTGGGGCAGGGTGCGCTGTCGCTCGGCACCGAGACGTTCACCTTCGCCAAGGACATCCTGCGCCTCGCGGACGAGCTCGGGAAGCCGAGCGGCGAGCGTCTGCGCGAGTACGGCGACGCCGGTCTCGACGCGCTCAAGAACGCGATCTACTCGCCCGCGCCGCTGTATCCGGAGTTCGAGATGATGCGCCTCGAGATGGCGCTCTCCGGGATGGCCGAGACGCTCGGCGGCAACGACCCGATCGTGCTCGCAGCCCTCGCGGGTCGCGCGCCGCGCGCGCGCGCCGAGGAGTGCGTCAAGGGCACCAAGCTGTTCGACATCGCCGAGCGCAAGCGCCTCGTCGAAGGCGGCAAGGCGGTGGTCGACGCGTGCAAGGACCCGATGATCGCGCTCGCCCGCGCGCTCGATCCTTTCTCGCGCCAGATGCGCAAGAAGTGGGAGGACGAGGTCACGTCCGTCGAGCGCGAGAACTACGCCAAGATCGCGGCGGCGCGCTTCGCGGTCGAGGGCGAGAAGGTGTACCCCGATGCGACCTTCACGCTGCGCCTCTCGTACGGCACGGTGAAGGGGTACGAGCACAATGGCGCACCCGTGAAGCCGTTCACGACCTTCGGCGGTGCCTACGCCAAGGCCGAGGAACGTGCGACGGAAGCGGCCTATGCCCTGCCGAAGTCGTGGCTTGACGCCAAGTCGGTGCTCGAGCTCGAGACGCCGTTCCACTTCGTCTCGACTCACGACATCATCGGCGGCAACTCGGGCTCGCCGGTGTTCAACCGCGCGGGCGAGGTCGTGGGCCTGATCTTCGACGGCAACATCCAGAGCCTGGTCGGGAACTACGGCTACTCGGACGTGCAGTCGCGCTCGGTGTCCGTCGACAGCCGCGGCATCCTCGAATCGCTGCGCAACGTCTACAAGACCAACCGGCTCGTGACCGAGCTCGAAGGCTCGCGCGCCAAGCGCTGAGCCCACGTCATTCGCGAGCTAGCGGGCCGTGCGGGGTTTCCTCGCCCGGCCCGCTTCGCTTCAGGGCTGACTCTTCTCGCGGCGTCGCGGTGGCAGCGAGCGCGCGCGCAGCTGTCCGCAGGCGCCCTCGACGTCCTGCCCGCCGCTGCGACGGATGGTGGCGAAAACACCGCGTGCCTTGAGGGCGCGCACCATGTCGCGAGCGCGCAGCGGATCCGGGCGCCGGAAGCCGAAGCCCTCGACCTCGTTCCACGGGATCAAGTTGAGCATCGCTCGGCGGCCACGCAGCAGCTCCACGAGACGCTCGACCTCGCGGTCGGAGTCGTTGATGCCTTCGAGCAGCGTCCACTGCACCTGCAGCGGCCATGTGACGGCGTCGGCGTAGTCGCACGCCGCGGTGAGCAGCTCCGCGGGCTCGACGCGCGGCGCGCGCGGCAGCAGCTCGCTGCGCAGCTCTGCATCCGTCGTGTGCAGCGAGAGCGCGAGCGCCGGTCGCACGGAGTGTGCGCGCAGGCGCTCGAACAGTGCCGGCTCACCGACGGTCGAGAAGACGATGCTCTTGTGGGCGAGGCGTCCGGGCCCGCCGAGCCAGACCAGCGCCTCGAGCACGTTGTCGAGGTTGTGCATCGGCTCGCCCATGCCCATCAGGACCACGCGCCTCACGGGGCCGCGCGCGCGAGCCAGCGCCACCTGCGCGAGCATCTCCTCAGGCGCGAGCTGCCGCAGCAGGCCGCTCTCGCCGGTCTTGCAAAAGCGGCAACCCACCGCGCAACCGACTTGCGTCGAGATGCACAAGGCCTCGCGCGCAAGGCGCACGCTCTCGACCGTGGCGCCGTCGGCGAGCTCGACGAGCAGGCGTGTCGAGCCGTCGGTGGACGGGTGCTCGGACTGCACGCGAGCGATGGCGTGCAGCCGGCGCTCGAGCTCCGGGAGCAGCTCTACCAGCGCGCGCGGGGGCGTGACGCGCCGCACTCCGGCCTCGAGGGACTCGCCCGCGAGCCACTGGGTCCACAGCGGGCGCAGGTGCACTTCCGCGTTCGTGGCGGAGTGGGCGAAGGCGAGGAGCGCGCGCATGGGGCGGGAGAGGGTAACCGCCGCGCCGTGGCGCGGGCCTGCGCGGGGGCGAGCGCGGGGAAAAGAAAGGCGGCCGGCATGGTTCAGGATCCATGCCGGCCGCGCCCATCCAGGCGCCACCGCGAACCGTCCTCCGCACCTCTGGAATGCGGGGGAGCGACACGTCCGGCTTCGTGGGCCGGTCGTGGGGGCGTCGTCTTCGACCGCGTGCGACGCTCAGGACGTCGCATGGGGCTGTCAGGCTGGGGGCTGGACGAGCACCGCGCCTCCCCGGAGGGGGGTGGGGAGCGCGGCGGCCGGTTTGACCCTGACCTGAGCCGAGTCCGCAGTTGTCCCGCAGAACGGGGCAGGAAAAGAGGATTTCCTGCCCTCGTACGCGGCGCCGCTCGACTGATCCGTCGGGCAGCCTAGACTTGGTTTCAGCCCCATGTTGCTCAGCTTCCTCGCCTGTGCGCTCTTCCAAGCCCCGGACTCGCCCCCCGTGCCTGCCGGGGAAACTCCTCAGCCCGAGCGCCGCTCGGTGGTGCTGGTCACGATCGAAGCCCTGCGCCCCGACTGGACGGGCTTCGGGGGCTGGTCGCGCCCGACGACGCCGCGCCTAGACGCGCTCGCCCGCGAAGGCGTGACCTTCGAGCGCGCCGTGACGCCCATGCCCGCGCCCGCTGCTGCCCACCTGTCGCTCTTCACGTGCCGTGATCCGCGCGAGCACGGAGCCATGGAGCTGGCCTCCCCGAAGGGCTGGACGTCGCGCGTTGGCACGCGCACGGCGGCGGAGCTGCTCGCGGGAGAGCTGTACCGCACCGCGGCGATCCTGTCCCACAAGGGGATTGGCAAGGCGACCGGCGTGCCCTCGGGCTTCGCCTACGTCGACGAGCCAGAGAGCGGCACACGCGACGCTGCGAGCGTCGCGGCGCGCGCGGTGAAGTGGCTCGAGGTCCACGAAGGCGAGCTCGTGTTCCTGTGGGTGCACCTGAAAGGTGGGCTCGAGCCGAACGTGCCGAGCGCGGAGCAGCTCGCGCGCTTTCCGCACGCGCCCGAGCTCGACGCACGCCTCGCCGGTCTGGGAGTCGCGCCGGAACGCTTCAACAACGGCGGGTTCCAGAAGACGACGCTCGTGCGCATGCTGTTTCCTGAGCTTGACGCGTCGCAGATCCAAAAGCAGTTCCAAGTGCCGCGCATCGATGGTGGGCGTTTTCTCGAGCTCTTCCGGCGCTACGAGGCCGATCTGGCGGCGGCGGACGAGGCTCTGGGGCGGATCGTGGATGCGCTCGCGGGCAAGGCCGCAGCTGAGCGCGCGGTGCTCGTCGTCGCCGGCGTGTACGGGCAGGCTCTGGGCGAGGGGGCGGAGCTCGGTCACGGCGAGATGACGCGCGAGAACCTGCTCGTGCCGGCGGTGCTACGCGCGCGCGATCTCGCGGCGCGCAAGATCCCGGCGTCGGTCTCGCTGCGCGACGTGCTGGCGAGTGCGGTCCAGCTCGCGGGCGCGAAGGCGTGGTCGGGCCTCGCTGCGCAGGGCGCACAGGACCTGCTCGCGCATCCGATGGACGGGGCGCTCGCCTCGCGCCCCGAGCGCGAGCACGAGAAGAACCCGCCGGGGCCCGTGCACGTGCTCTACGCGGGCAAGTGGCGCTACGTGCACCGCCCGACGCGCTCCGACCTGCTCTTCGACCTCGAGGCTGACCCGCGCGAGACGAAGAACGTGCTCGCGGAGCATCCTGAACAGGCGGCGGAGCTGCTCGCCGAGGTGCGCGCGCGCCTCGGACAGTGAGCACGCGCTAGCAGCTCGTCGTGCCGGTCTCGGTGATGTCGATCATGCGCTGCAACGAGAGCCGCGCGTTGTGCACGAGCTCGCGGCGCTCCTCGGCCTTGAGTCGATCGAGCGCGCCGCTCTCCTCGTCGACGACATCGCCGGCGTAGACGCGGTTGATCGCCGGCGGCTTGCCCTTGCGCAGAAGGTCGAGCATGCCGGCGAGGTGCGGCGGATCATTGCGACTCATGGTCGCGCAGCCGCAGCCCATCGAGCCGTAGGACGGGTCGGGAATGTCGGCGAGGTGCACGACCTCCACGCCGCGGAGGCGGCCCTGCTCGCGCGCGTTGCGCACGAAGTGGCCTTCGGTGCCGATCGCGAGCTTCGAGCCCGGCGCGGCCTTCATCAGCGCTTCCCAGAGGAAGTTCGTCGAGCCGCTGCCGTCGGCTGCCTGCACGACCTCGAGCTTCGACTCGGGGTGCACGAGCACGGTGTAGCCGCGTTCCTTCCAGTACTGCACGTGCGCCGGGCTGAAGACCGTGTGCACGCCGCAGAAACTGCCCCACAGGATCATCTCGGAGCGATCGAGCGCCGCGAGCCCGCCCGCGACCGTACGGTCGTCGACCTTGAAGCCACCGCGACCAAGCTGCGGGTCGGGCAGCGCCACGACCTTCGAGAGATCCATGCCGAGCTTCGCGGCCGTGTTGCGGCCGAGGTGCTGGTCGGGCACGAACAGGATCTTCTTCCCCTTCTTGCGCGCCCAGTCGACGATCTTGGGCGCGTTCGAGCTGGTGCACACGGCACCGCCCGTGCGGCCCGCGAGCGCCTTGATGCGTCCACCGGTGTTCATGTACGCGACCACTAGAAGGTCATCGCCGTAGCGCTCGACGAGCTGCTCCGCGACGGGCTCTACCATGTAGTCCTTGGCGAGCATCTCCATCGTGCAGCCCGCCTTGGGGTTGGTGATCCACACCGACTGGTCCTCGTGGGCGAGGATCGCGATCGACTCGGCCATGAAGTGCACGGCCGACTCGACGATCACCTTCTTGTGCGGGTTGCGCGCCGCCTGCAGGGCGAGCTGGTAGCTGTCGGAGACCGCTCCACCGTAGCGCTCGACGAGCTTGACGATCTCGCCGCCCATGTAGAAGTGCGCCACGAGCAGGAGCGCGTCGCCAAAGTGGTCGAGCGCCGGCTGCGCGTAGCGATCGAGCCACGGCAAGACCGTGCCCGGGCGCCGGTCGGGGAGTGCTTGGTACTCCTCGGCGTAGGGCTTGAACTCTTCCTGGTACCAGTCCAACGGGAGATCGGTCTGGCAGATGTTCATGTCGGGATCCAGCTGGATCCCAGAGCGCCGGGGGAGTGCGGTTTCCAAGGGCGAGCCTTCGGTGAGGGCGTGGATTACCCCTGCAGATTAGCACGGCATGGGAGTGGTCCCGGACCTTCTTGCCTCGGCGTGCGGGAAAGTCCCTTCCCCAGCCGAGGATGGAGCCGGGAGGTGCTCAATGCGCGTGGCCCTCTGGATCGTCGGGGCCTGTGCGCTGTCGGTCGTGGGGTGTTCCACCGTCCCGGGCTGCAAGAGCCTCGGTCTGGCGGACACGGCCGTGCTGCCGAACTTCGAGGTGCGACACGCCTTCGCCGAGGAGGGCGACGCGGGCATGTTCGTCGCCGCGAGTGCGGCGGACGCGAAGGGCAGCGACTCCGGATCGCTCGGGGCGGGGAGTTCCCGTCGAGCGGGGGCGAGCAGCTCGCCCGAGCGACCGAATGGGACGCCGACTTCGAGCTGCTTCTGGTGGAGTTCGTGGTCGATGCGCTCCTCCCGGCCGGGCCGGCGGACTTCTCGAGGTCGCGACCGGCATCGGTGGGGTGGGTGGGCCTGCTCGACCCGACCGGTGACATGGACACGATCTCCGAGGAGCTTGACTTCGTCGGGCGCGTCGCCGGACTGACCTACGAGTTTCCGCTTGCCGATTGGCTCGTCGGCCACACGGCCCTCGACGGCGTGGGGGGGGGATGAGGCCACGTTCTCGCGCCTCGACGCAAATCTTCGCACGCGACTGTCTCGGCGTTGTTTCCCCGGACCCGATTATGGAACGCCCGCCTCTCGCTATTGCAATTGGGAGAGAGCGACTTCAAGATCCCGCGTGGAGACGGGTTTCGGGATTCGTGCGCGGCCTATGGCGGCCATGTCCTGCAGAGTGCGCCACGCCGCTTCACAACAGAACACGCGTTACAGCGAAGGCTCGCCCATTCATCATGTCCTCTCACGATCCTGAGCGCTTTTCCGTTTCGCATCTACCCGAGGTGGCTCACCCGCGCATCCACGAGTTGTTCCGTGCCGCAGAGGCCATTTGGGCCGAGCGCGAGGACTTGCGGGACCTCTATGGATCGATTCGGAATCCCGAGTACTGGGCGTGGATCGCCTGGCATGTCGGCAGCGAGTACCCCGCTCGGGCCGCGCTGGATTTTGCTTGGCCGCCGCTCCATCTCGTCGAGCGTGTCGGCGGCATGTCGACCGATCATGCGGTGTTTCGCGAAGGAGGGATCGTCGACTGGCGGCGCATGGTTCACGTGCTGCAGGCCGCGGGCTTTCGCTTCGAAGGCGCGTCGGTCCTCGACTTCGGGTGCGGCTGCGGCCGCCTCCTGCGTCACTGTGCGCGCTATGCGTCGAGCTGTCGCTTCGTGGGCGTCGACATTGACCCGACGCCGATCGAGTGGTGCCGCGCGAACCTCGATTTCGCGGAGTTCGAGCCCATTCCCGTCCTGCCTCCGACCGCCTTGCCTCACGGTGGATTCGACGCTCTCTACACCTTCTCGGTCTTCTCGCACATTCCGGCCGAATCTCAGCGCGCGTGGCTCGCCGAGTTTGCCCGTCTCCTGCGTCCTGGCGGCCTCGCCGTGATTACCTACCACGGCGAGCGCGCCACGCAGCGCTGGTTGCGCGGCGAGACGCCCTCGCAGGCGCCCCGGCCAGACGACCTGCGTGCGGCGCTGCCGCGCCTGCGGTCGGAGGGAGTGCTGTTCTTCCCGTTCGGAGCGATGGAGACGCCCAACGCGGAAAATGTCGAGCACTGGAGGCGCATGGATCGCGCGTCGTACGGCAACGTGTTTCTGACGCGCGAGTTCGTCGAGCGTGAGTGGTTGCTCCACTTCGCGCTCGTGGCCCACTACCCGGCGCCCGACGACTGGCAAGACTACGTCGTCCTTCGCAGGCGCTAGCGTGAATGGCATGGATTCTGGGAGACTCGATCCCGGTTGCCGGCTGCCTGCATGCTCGGATGCCCGCATCGCGGAGATATCCTCCGCCGCGAGGCACCGTTGGGAGTCGCGCCCAGACCTGAGGTAAAGCTGTCGCGCCAACACAATCCGTAGTACAGGATCTGGCTCGCGTGGCATGGTGTCGACGAGGACGCGAATCTGTGGGCTGTATGCTTCGCATCCCCGTCGCAGCACTTGCTCGAGCGGGGTTCGGGTTCGGACGTCGCGATATGCTCGTACCAGCGCAGCGGAGTCCTCGACTGGCGCCGCTGCCTGCAGGTGCTCGAGGAGTGTGGGATCGATGCCGAGCGCGCCTACCTGATCGAACCGGGCGCGCAGCCTGCGGTGGGGTGCTGCGCTGCTTAGGACGCTGCGTCGCGACCGGTAGGTTCACGAGCCTCGAGATCGACTCCGAGTCGGCGGCGTAGTGTCGAGAGCAACTGAACTTTGCGCGCTTGCTCCACATGCAGGCTGCGTGGCCGATTGGACTGCGAGCGGGCGCCTTCGACCCCATGATCGTGCCCGAATTGTTCGAGCGATTGGTGCCCGCGGCGCGGCTCGCGTGGGTCGAAGAGGCCGTGCGGCTCCTGCGCGGCGGCGTAGCCTTGCTGGCGTCCTTCCTCGGGGCGCGTGTCACATCGGGCGCTGGACGGGAAGCGAAGCTCCCGACGGCGCGCCCAGCCCCGAGGAGCCGACGGAGGAACTTTCCAAGCTGCGCGAGAAAAGCAGCCTGTTATTGGCGGATCCACCCCGCGTAACCACGCATCCGGAGAATGCCGTGTGGGCCCTCCACGAGGACGCCAGCCAACTCGGCGTGACCTTTCTCACGCGCGAGTTCATCGAGCGAGCTCGGCGCGCTCCTTCGAGTTGCTCCAGATCGTCGAGGCTCCAAATGGCTGGCAGGACTACGCGATTCTGCGGAGGCGCTGAGTGCGGGAAGAGCCGCTGATGGAGTTCCAATTCGATTGCTAACCAACGGACGGTGGCGTAGACTCCGCACGGCGTTTGCACCGCCAAGAGTGCTTGCTGCCCGCCCCCCCCCCGGGGCTGCGTGCATCTCGCTGTTGCGAACGATTCGCTCGAATCGAAACTCGGGTCCCGCGACTCTGGCCTGCGCCGGCGCCGCGCTTGCGGGAGCTTGTGCATGGATGTCGATGGAGTTTGCGCCTTTCCGGAGTTTCCGCAGGCGATCGACGCGCGCGTCGATGCGATCCAGCGTGTCGCGTCGCGCGTCTGGTCGGAACGCCCGGACCTGAGGACGACGTACGTGACGTCGCTCAACCCGGAGTACTGGATCTGGCTCGCGTGGCACGGTCTCGATGAGTACGCGGAGCTCCGGGCGGCTTGGTTCGCCGTCCCGCCCGCTTGGCTGCTCGAGCGCTGCGCGGGCGTCGGCGCGAGCGAGCGCGACTTCGTGCGCAGTGGCTCGGTCGACTGGCGTCGGCAACTGGCGGCCTTGGAGCGCGGTGGCGTGCGGCTCGAGGGCTCTTCGATCCTCGAGCTAGGCTGCGGTGCCGGGCGGGTGTTGCGCTACTTCTCCCGCTACTCCGCCGGAACGATGTTCACGGGAGCGGACTGGGACGGCGAGGCCGTGGACTGGTGCCGTCGCGAGCTGGGCTTTGCAGAGTTCGTCACCATGCCGCAGCGCCCTCCAAGCGCGCTGCGCGCCAACAGCTTCGATGCGGTGCTGATCCCGAACGTGCTCCAGAACCTCGAGCCGATGGCGGCTGTCGACTGGGTCGAGGAGTGTGCCGGATTGCTCCGCCCCGGTGGGTTGGTGATTGCCTGCTATCTGGGTGCCTGCGCGGTCCAGCGCTGGCTGAGCGCGGACTCGCCCTCGAGCGCGCCGACTGCGGATGAGCTGCGCCGAGAACTCGTGCGCTTGCGGGACGAAGGCGTGCTGTACTTCCCAGCGCCGTCCCCCGAGAGCGCCTGGCCCGAGAACGCCGCCTGGGTCCGCTCCGCCGACCCATCCATGCTGGGAACCTGCTTCCTCACGCGCGAGCACGTCGAGCGCTCCTGGACGCGTCGTTTCAGCGTGGTCGAGATCCTTGAGGCGCCCGACGGCTGGCAGGACTACGCGATCCTGCGCCGGCTGTGAGTCAGGAGCGCTCGCGCAGGGACTTCCAGGGCTCGTCCTCGGAGACATCGATCAGGGCCGGACCCTCGAAGCGGTTCGCGGAGAGGACCGCGAGGAACACCGCGGGCTCAGTGAAGATGTTGTACGAGCCGTGCACCTCGTCCCGCGGCACGTGAGCGAGCTCGCCGGGGCCAAGGATGCGCTTCTCGCGGCCGACCCACTGCTCGATGCGGCCGGAGATCACGTACAGCAGCTCCTCGAAGCACGGGTGGCGGTGGAACCGATGGGCGCAGCCGCCGGGCATGGTCACGCGCACAAGTTGCAGCCGCTCCGCGTCGACGAGCCCGGGGCGCGCGAGCCATTCATGGGGGCCCCAAGGCAGGACCTCGACCTGCGCGTCCGCGGAGGTCACGAAGCGCAGGCAGTGTTCGCAGTTCATCGGGAGGTCTCCATGGCCGTGCGGCCGTGGGGGAGCTTCATCAGGTCGAGCAGCTCGCGCGCGCAACGCTCGGCGAACTCGGAGTCGTTGATGTGCAAGTCGAGCTCGTTGATCGCGATCCCGGGGACGACGGAGCGCAGGCCATCGAGCAGCGCGGCGCGCGCCGCCGGGTCATCGAAGGCCTCGCCCGCGCGGTCGAGCGCGCTCACGCCGCGCAGTGGAAAGAGAAGTCTCGCCGGTCCGCGGCTCGCGCCGAGCTTGCGAGCGATCTCCGCGCCGATGTGACGGTTCTCGTCCGGCGTAGTGCGCATCAGCGTCACGTGGTCGTTGTGGCGGTGCAGCTTGCGCGCCCGGAACTGCGCGGGAACCGTGTTGAGTGCGAGGAAGTTCACCATGTCGGTCGCTCCGACGCTGGCGACGGTGGGGATGCCGGCGAGCGCGGCCGCCGCCATGCGCTCGGGCCCCGCGGAGAGCACGCCGCCGACGAGCTCGTCCGCCAGCTCGGTCGTGGTGAGATCGAGCACGCCCTGCACGAGTCCGTCGCGCACGAGCGACTCCATGGCTTGGCCGCCGGTTCCGGTGGCATGGAACACGAGCACCTCGCAGCCCGCAGCCTCGAGCACGTCCTTCGCGCGCTGCACGCAGGGAGTCGTGACGCCAAACATCGTCGCGGCTACGAGCGGCTTGTCGTGCGCGCTCGCCTCATCGCGCGCGAAGCGCACCATGCCGGCCATCGCGTGCGCAGCCTGCGACAGCACGCGTCGGCTGACGCGGTTGATGCCGAGCACGTCGACCACGCTGTTCAGCATCAGGAGGTCCTTGTCGCCCACGTAGGAGCGCACTTGGCCCGACGCCAGCGTCGAGACCATCAGCTTCGGGATGCCGATGGGGAGCGAGCGCATGGTCTCGGTGCCGATGGTGGTCCCTGCGGACCCACCGAGGCCAATTACGCCCGAGAGCTCGCCGCGACGGTGCAGCTCGAGGGCGAGAACGCGCGCGCCGCGGGCTGCCGCTTGCACGGCGTGAGCCCGATCTCCGATCGCCCGAACCGCGTCCAGCGAGGTTCCGGCGGCCGCGAGCACGTGGTCGCGCGACACGTCGGGCGCCACAGAGGGCGCCGCCAGCGTGCCGCAGTCGACCAGGTGTACTTCCACCCCGAGTTCGCGCAAGCGATCTCGCACGAACGCAGCCTCGACGCCCTTGGTGTCGAGCGTCGCAAGGAGCAGAACGACCATACGCTGGAGTGTGAAGCTCCGATCAAAAGAGGGCAAGCCGCGAGTCCCACATCGCGGCTTGCCTGGGCTCCCGTCCCTTGCGGCACGGGCCCCGGAGTTGGTGGCCAGCTCGGAGGAGAATCCGGCTGGCCGTGTTGGCCTCGTGGAGGCCGCGCACCCGCGTGTCCAAGCGACCATACCCAGACACTGCGGGTGCCTTGCGAGGTTCGATCACCCCCTTGGTCTGGGGAGCAGATCCAGAATCTCTGCAAGCAAAGTAACCCTCGCTTTGGCGACCTCGGCAAATCGAAATTGCAATTTTCTCATCCGACCTGCGAGCTCCTCCGGAAAGGCTCGAGCCCGCCTCCGCGCAGGGCGCAAGCGGGCTCGGTCGGGCCGGGGGCGCTGTGCTCAGCTCTCGGCGAGGAACGGGTAACGCCAGTCGGTGGGCGGCACGAAGGTTTCCTTGATCGTGCGCGGCGTCACCCAGCGCAGCAGGTTCAGGATCGAGCCGGCCTTGTCATTGGTGCCCGACGCGCGCGAGCCGCCGAAGGGCTGCTGGCCGACGATGGCGCCCGTCGGTTTGTCGTTGATGTAGAAATTGCCGGCGCAGAAGCGCAGCGCGTCGACGGCCGCACGCACGGCAGCGCGGTCGTTGGCGAGGATCGCGCCGGTGAGCGCGTACTCGCTCGTCATGTTGCAGAGCTCGAGCGTCTCCGCGAACTTCGTGTCGTCATAGACATAAATCGTCAGTACGGGCCCGAAGAGTTCCGTGCACATCGTGTCGTAGCGCGGATCGGTGGCTTCGATCACAGTCGGCTCGATGAACCAGCCCTGCGAGTCGTCGCACTTGCCGCCGAAGACGACCTTGGCGCCGTTCGAGGCGCGCGCACCGTCGATGGCGCTCTTCAGCTTGCCGAAGGAACGCTTGTCGATGACCGCGCCCATGAAGTTGGTGAAGTCGCTGACGTCGCCGGTCTTCATCGCGGCGAGCAGCTCGCCCATGCGCTCCTTGAGCTTGGGCCACAGCGAGCGCGGCACGTAGGCGCGGCTCGCGGCCGAGCACTTCTGGCCCTGATACTCAAAGGCGCCGCGCACGAGCGCGACCGCCACGACGTCGACCTCAGCCGAGGCGTGCACGAACACGAAGTCCTTGCCGCCCGTCTCGCCGACGAGGCGCGGATACTGGCCGTACTTCGCGATATTCGCGCCGACCGTGCTCCAGATGCCGTTGAACACCCCCGTCGAGCCCGTGAAATGCACGCCCGCGAGGCGCTTGTCGGCGATGCCGGCCGCGCCGACCGTTGCGCCCTGCCCTGGGACGAAGTTGATCACGCCCGGCGGCAGGCCCGCGGCTTCGTAGAGCTTCATCATCCACCAGTTCGACAGGATCGAGGTGCTCGCGGGCTTCCACACGATGGTGTTGCCGAGCATCGCGGGCGCGCTGGCGAGGTTGGCTGCGATCGAGGTGAAGTTGAAAGGGCTGATGGCGAACACGTAGCCGTCGAGTGGACGGTGCTCAAGGCGGTTCCACACGCCGGGCGCCGACTGCGGCTGCTCCGCGTACAGGCGCTCCATGAAGTGCACGTTGAAGCGCATGAAGTCGATCGTCTCGCAGGCCGCGTCGATCTCGGCCTGATGCACGGTCTTTGACTGGCCGAGCATGGTCGAGGCGTTGATGCGGTCGCGCCACGGGCCCGCGAGCAGCTCGCCGACGCGCAGGAAGATCGCGGCGCGCTCTTCCCACGGCATGCGCTCCCACTCGCGCTTGGCGGCGGAGGCGGCGTCGATCGCCTGCTGCACGTGCGCGGGGCTCGCGCGGTGGGCGCGCGCGAGCACTCGGGCGTGGTCGTGCGGCATCGTGATCGTCTCAAGATCGCCGGTGCGAATCTCCTTGCCGCCGATGACGAGCGGGATTTCCAGCTCGCCCGTAGCCATGCGGGCGAGTTCGGCCTTGAGGCTCACGCGTTCGGCGCTCTTCGGCGCGTAGGCACGCACGGGCTCGTTGATCGGCGGGGGAGTGCGGAAGATGCCGTGGGTCATGGTCGGAGGCTCGCTTTGGACGACGGATGCGCAGAGCCTATCGGAGGTCGGCGGTGCTTGTCGAAGGCGCAAACCGCTCGGCCGCCGCGAAGCCTTCGGCACGCTGCACATGACTACCCCTTTCGGCGGAGCATCGCCCGAGTCATGATCTCGCCACGTTGCGGCCACGCAGGCCGCTCGACCCGCTCCGGGAGACCTCAATCGATGTCCGCCTCGAACCTCGTTCGCCTCGTCGCGCTGCTCGCGCTCCCCGTCCTTTTCCCGGCGTGCATCCTCGTCGCCGAGGAAAACACGGAGATGATGTCCGCGTCCAGCGAGGCCACTCCGGCCCAGCCGACCCAGCCCGCGGCGGCTCCGAAGGCCGACGCGACGCCGGCCGGGAAGCCGGCCGAGGCGAGGGTGGACGACCCCAAGGCTGCCGAGGCCGAGTCCCGCGCGAAGGCGCGCAAGGCCGAGAAGCGGGCGCACGAACTCGAGCTCGCGCGCATGGAGCTCGAGCTGGCGGGTAAGGAGGCCGAGCGCGAGCTGCAGGAGTGCAAGCGCAAGGCGGAGGACGCTCGCCGCGAGCTCGACGAGGCGCGCCGCGCGATGGAGCACTTCCGCGTCAAGAGCCCGCGGGAGCTCGCCGACAAGCAGCTTGACCTCGACCGCTCGGCGCAGGGCAAGATCGAGGCCGAGCAGGAGCTGCGCGAGATGGAAGCGACCTACGCCAAGGATCAGTTCGCCACCGATACGAAGGAGCTCGTCCTGATGCGCCACCGCAAGCGCGTGGAGTTCGCCACGCGCGGGCTCGACCTCGCACAGGCGGAATTCAACGACGTGAAGCTGGTCGACCTGCCGCGCCGTGAGCGCGAGCACGAGCAGAAGCTGCGCGATGCTGAGGCCGGACTTCGCAACGCGGAGTTCGCGGTGGTGCGCGAGGAGCTTGGCAATCGCATGGAGCTCGCGCGCAAGCGCTGGGCCGTCGCCGAGCTCGAGCGCCCCGAGGACGACGGCGAAGCGAAGGGCGAATAAGCCGTGCTGTCCCTCCTTGTGCTCGCGTTCCTCGCGCAGGAGCCGCAGCAGAAGTCCGAGCGCGAGCTGCGCCCGGCGAAGGACGTGCCCGAGTCGATGACGCAAGAGCAGGCGCTCGCCTCTCTCGAGCGCTCGCTGGCGTTCATCACGACCTCGCAGAATCCTGACGGCTCGTGGTGCGGCAGCGCGCCCGACAGCGTGATGGAGCTCGGCTTCAATCCCGAGACGTACTACACCTGGCAACTCGGCGCGGTTGAGTTGACCTTGATGTCGCTGATGCAGTGCGACGAGACGTCCGAGCGGCTGCGCACGCTCGAGCGTGGCATGGACTGGTTCTGCACGACGCGGCTCCCGGCCCGCGGCAGCGACTGGGACGTCGACTACATGTGGCCATCTCTGTACGGCGTCGTGTGCGCGCTCGACGCGCTCGACGATCCACGCTTTGCCTCCGAAGAGTGGCAGCGCAAGATCGACGCTCGTGGCCGAGCTTTCATGGAGATCCTTGAACGCAGTCAGGTGCCCGACGGTGGCTGGGGCTACTACGACGACGCGCCGTTCACGAGTCGGCCCAAGTGGGCCACGAGCTTCTCTACGGCGACGGTGCTTCCGGCCCTCGCGGATGCGCACAAGCGCGGCTGGTTCTCTGATCCGAAGGTGCGCGAGCGCGCCGTCGCGTACGTTGCTGGCTGCGCACTTCCCAATGGCGCCTACGAGTACGACCTCAATCCGATCCCGCGCGCCGGGGTCGGTGAGAGCATCAACAGCGTGAAGGGCTCGCTCGGACGCATCCAGATCTGCAACTGGGCGCTGCGACGCTGCGGCATCAAGTTCGTGACGGACGACAAGATCCGCGAGGGTCTCGGCCACTTCTTCGAGCACCACCGCTTCCTCGACGTGGCGCGCATGCGGCCCGTCCCGCACGAGGCGTATTACGCGAACGCCGGCTACTTCTACTTCTTCGGCCACTACTACACGGCTCTCGCGATCAACGAGCTGCCGATGGCCGAGCGCGAGGCCTGGCACGCGCAGCTGCGACCGCACCTCGTGAAGTGCCAGTACGACGACGGATCCACGAGCGACTTCCTGCACTCGCGCTACGACATCCTCGCTTCCACGGCCTACGCAGCGATGGCGCTGGACCTCGGTCTCCCGGACGCCCACGCCAGCGCACGATGAAGAGCCTGCCCATCCTGCTCGAAATGCTGGCTCGACGGCTCTCGCCGGAGGGAGCGCGCGGGTTCGACTCTGCCTGCCGCGAGATTGCCCGTGGAGTCGAGGCCGAGCGCTTCTGCGCGCTGTTCTCGGTGGCGAGCCGCTACGCCCCACGCGGGCCGCTCGCTCCGTCTCCGGAGGAGCTGCGCGTGGCGCAGGCGGCGCTCGCAGGCTGGAGCCCCGAGCGCTGGACGACGCTGGAAGCATTGCGCGTGGCCATGGTCCTCTCGCGCGGCGATCTGGCTCAGTCCACGGCCGTGGCAGCCATCGAGGAGCTCTTTCGCTATGCCGACATGGGCGAGATGTGCGCTGTCTACAAGGCTCTCGCGCACCTGCCGCAACCTGAGCGCTTCGTCTGGCGCGCCGGGGAGGGCGCGCGCTCGAGCATGAAGGCCGTCTACGAATCCGCGTGCTGCGACACGCCTTACCCGACGGCTCATTTCGACGCGATCGCGTGGCGGCAAGCCGTGATCAAGGCGCTGTTCGTCGAGGCGCCCCTGTGGCGCGTCGGCGGAGTCGATCGCCGGCTCGACGCCGAGGTCGCGCGCATGGCGCTCGACCTCGCGGAGGAGCGCCGCAGTGCGGGGCGTCCCGTGAATCCTGAACTCTGGATGTGCCTTGGATCCTTCGGCGGCGAGCGTGCACTCGCCTCGCTCGAACTCGAGCTGCGCTCGGGGCCTCCGCGCGGTCGCGCGGGAGCCGTGCTTGGGCTCGCTCGCGCCGGGGCCGTAGCAAGGCTCACCGCGCTCCAGAATTCCGAGAGGGATCCGCTCGTCTACGCCACCATCGTCGCGGCGCTCGGCGGTACGCACGACTCGCGTGCCTTCGCCGCCCTCGACCCGAACCTGCAGGGAGTCCGCTAGCGATGCGCTTCTTCGATCCGCACATCCACATGATCAGCCGCACGACGGACGACTACGAGGCTATGTCGAAGGCCGGCGTCCGCGCGGTGATCGAGCCCGCCTTCTGGATCGGCCAGCCGCGCACGACGCTGGGGGCGTTCGTCGATTATTTCTCGCAGATCCTCGGTTGGGAACGCTTCCGTGCCAGCCAGTTCGGCATTGCGCACTACTGCTGCATCGGGCTCAACTCGAAGGAGGCGAACAACGAGGCGCTGGCGAAGGACGTGCTCGCCGTGCTCGAGCGCTTCGTGCTCAAGGAGGGCGTCGTCGCCGTGGGCGAGATCGGCTACGACGAGATTTCGGCCGCAGAGGAGTTCGCGTACGTCGAGCAGCTCGCGCTGGCGGTGAGGCACGACATGGTCGTGATGGTGCACTCGCCGCACCGCGACAAGAAGCGCGGTATCCAGCGCTCGCTGTCCGTCGCGAAGGAGTGCGGCCAGCCGATGGCGAAGCTCGTCATCGACCACAACAACGAGGAGACGGTGCAGGACGTGCTCGACGCCGGTGCTTGGGCCGCGTTCACGATCTACCCGCACACCAAGATGGGCTCGGAGCGCATGGTCGAGATCGTGCGCAAGTACGGGCCGGAGCGGATCATCGTCGACAGCTCCGCCGACTGGGGCATCTCCGATCCGCTGTCTGTGCCAAAGACCGCCGCCCTCATGCTGCGCAGTGGCATCGATCCGGTTTGGGTCGAGAAGGTCACGTGGCAGAACGCCCTCGATGCATATGCCCAATCGGGCCAGATCGACGTGCCCGCGCTGCTCTCGACGCCTGTGATCGACCAGCGCGCTCTCTTCAGCGACAACTCGGTCCTGCGCGGCCAGTTGCCGCGCGTCGACGAGACGGCCGTTCCCAACTGAGGCTGAGCTCCTTCGTTCGGGGGGCCGGCGCCGGGGAATTCTTGGTCAGGACCGCGGCGTCAAAGCCGCGCGCTCAGCAACACCGGCCTCGAGCCCCGGGGCGCGCAGCACGAAGTCGTGGGGCAGCTTCCACATCGCGCTCGTGAGCGGGTCGACGATCAGGATGCCGATCAGGCCGCCGAAGAGGATGTGGCAGAAGTGCCACGGGTCGAGGGACGCGTCGAGTCGCGCCTCGATCGGGTTGGCTCGCGTGCCCGTCGAGCGGTTGACGCACTTCGCCCGCTGGAAGAATCCCTTGTGGGCGTCGAACGTCATGCTCTGCGGCATGCGTCCCTTGTGAACGCAGCGGCCGTCCGGGGCCAGAACTTCCAACCCGAACTCGGCGGATTCGCTCTGGAACGAGACGGGACACCTGTACCTGCCGACGATCGACGCGCAGCTGGCGCACGTCGTCGGTGCGAGCGCGAACTGCGGCATGCGACGGTTCAAGTGCGCCCGCCCCCCGCCCGCAACGTGGGGCCGAACAGGGGGGATTGCGGTGGCCCGAATTGCATAGACCGAGCGTCTCAACGCAGCAGTCGTAGCGCGTTTTCTCCGAAGATCGGTCCGAGCGCAGCAGGCGAGAGTGACTCCACGATGGCGCGCTGCTCGGCGTGGCGATCGTGGCGCCAGCCGGCGGGGAACGTGTTCGAGTCTGTGCCGAAGAGCACGCGCTCGGGCCCGAAGACGTCGAGCGTGCGCGCGAACACGTCGCGCAGCGCCGGCTTGGCGGAGTGGTTGGCGACCCACGAGTTCGAGGACGAGGTGTCGACGTATACGTTGGGGCACTCGGCGCCCGCCCGGAGCGTCTCCTCGAACAGTCCCGCGCCGAAGTGGGGGATCACGAAGCGCACGTTGGGGAACGCACGCGCGGCGGGAATCACGTGGAGCGGCGTGGCGAAGCGCTCGTCCATCGTGCGTGGGATGCCGAGCAGGTCGCGCAGCTTCACCACGAGCGCTCCGCAGTGCACGTACGCGATCGCGCGATGGACGTCGAGTACCTGCAGGAACTCGCGGCACTCGGGCGCGGAGAGCTCGTAGTGATGCAATGCGGGGAAGAGCAGCACGCCACGGAAGCCCTTGGTCTCGAGCAGGGTGCGCACGCGACCCGCCGCGCCCTCGAGCTTGGGATTCATGAGCGCGAAGGGCGTGATGCGCCCCTTCGCCAGCACGGCCGCCTCGGACAGCGCCGCCGCTTCCTCCGGTGCGCTCGCGAATGCGGCCGCATGCTCGACGCCATGGCGGTCGAACTCCGCGATCCAGCGCTCGACATGCGCCGCGAGATTCGAAGGCGGCAGCTCGATCTTGGCTTTGGCGGCCGCGTGCGCGAGCCGCTCCTCGACCGTGCCCGGCAAGGGCGAGAGTGCGGAGAGCGCCTCGAAGTAGGCGCGCGAGAAGAGGTGCAGGTGGAAATCGACCAGCATCATGGTTGTCAATCTTCCTTGAAGCTGCGCACGAGACCGTGCAAGCGGGCCTTGAGTCCGAGCACGTGGAAGGGCGCGCCACGCGTTCCCCACAGGTCGATGCCGCCCTTCACCGGGTCGCGCCGCGAAATCTGGGAGAGGATGCGCTCGGCGCTCATGGGGAACGGCGCCTCGGTGGCCTTGCCCAGCGTGAAGCCCTGCTCGACGAGGAACTGCAGCAAATGCTCCGGCTTTGCGCCGCGCAAGGCGTAGGGCCAGAACTCCATCAGCAACGCCAATCGCGGGCTGCGAGTGAGCGTGGCTCGCATGCCTTGGAGCGCGAGCCATTCCGAGCCCTGCGTGTCGATCTTGGCGAAGTCGATCCCGTCGTGGACGAGCTCGTCGACGGGCGCGAGCTCGATTTCGCGCCCGCGCGCCGCGCGCATGTCCGCGGGTGCTTCACCGTCGATCACACGATTGTCGCCGAAGTTGCGCGGGTCGAGCGCGATGCGAGCCTTGCCGCGTGCGGCTCCCGCGGCGAAGCGATGCACGATGCAGCGGCCCTTGCCGGCAGCCACGGCGCGGGCCACGTTGCGTTCGCACACCTCCGCGATGTCGGGCACGGGCTCGAAGGCGTGCACTTCGCAGCCCGCCAGCACGGCGGCCGAGCTGAACCAGCCGATGTTCGCGCCGAGGTCGAGCACGCGCATGCCCGGGCGCAGGTGGGCGAGCATCAGGTCGGTCTCGTGATCCGCCCACGAGCCACGCTCGATCGCGGGGCCGAGAATCGAGTCGCCGGCGAGGACCTCGAAGTCGATCCCGAGGCGCTGCGGACGGACCGTGCGGGTGGGAGCGCTCACAGGTCAGAAAGATACCAGCCCGGTCGGACCGATGCGCTCACTCGAGCGAGGCGCCGCCGCCCGCGACGTAGGCGAACTCGCTGTTCCAGCTGCGCTCGAGGCACTTGAACCACCCGACGTTGCGCAGGGCGAAGCCCGAATCCTCGAAGGCGGTGATCGCGAGCACGTAGTAGGGTCCGCTGCCGACACAGCCGTGACTGCCCGGCGCGTAGCGTGCATAGCGGTAGTGGAATCTCGCGTCGTTGTGCGGGTCGCTCGGGATGCTTTCGAGCAGCCCGACCTCGACGAGCGGCGCGAGGAAATCGCCATCGAGCGAAGTCGACCATTCCGTGCCTGAGGCCGGATAGTCGCCGTGCTCGGAGCGGAAGCGCTCGAGCGCCGTGCGCAGTCGCTCCATGTCGCGCACGCGCTCTAGGTCGCGCGCGTGGCTGCGCCGGGCCGCGATGCGCGGGGCGATTACGCCGGCGAGCGCGCCGAGGCCGACCAGTGCGAGCGCGAGCTGGGGCAGTGCGGACGGCGGGCGATGGGCGTCGTTCTTCATGTGGGGGATCGGCAAGATCGACCAGCCCGCCCCAGCGACCTTTGGCCGGTGGTTTCCGCGGCCCGGTAGGCCTTCCCGGACGGGAAACCGCCAGCGGATGCCCTTCGGACGCGGGTGCGGCGCTGCCGGACGCTATTCTCCTCCGCAACCATGGAACGCTGGTCCATCTCGATCGCGAAGGAGTACTTCAAGTTCTCCGCAGCGCACTTCTTGATCTTCCCCGACGGCAGCTCCGAGCGTTTGCACGGGCACAACTATCGCGTGCTCTGCGAGGTTGAGGCGCGCCTCACGCGCTTTGGCCTGGTGCTCGACTTCAAGGAGATCAAGCCCGTCGTACGCGCGCTCTGCGACGAGCTCGACGAGCACTGGCTCCTTCCGGGCGAGCACCCCGCGCTGCGCCACCAGCAGCGCGCGGACGGCGTGACCGAGGTGCGTTACCTCGACCTCTACTACGCGGCCCCGAGTGAGGACGTGATCGTGTTGCCGATCAACAATACAAGCTCCGAGAATCTCGCGACTTGGTTCGGCCGCGAGCTGCATCGCCGCATCGCCGCGCGCTTCGAGGACCTCGACTTGGCGCGCTTGCGCGTGTCCATCGAGGAGACCTCGGGGCAGGCTGGCGTGTACACGTACGAGAAGTAGCGCGCAGGCTCGTGGATCGTGCCGCGCGAGGACGGCACAATCGCGGAGTGAGCGAAGTCCTGATCGAGGTGCGTCGGGCGAGCAAGCGCTTCCGAACGTGGAAGCGCCGCGAGGGCGTGCGCGGCTTCTTCGCAAATCTGTTCGCCCGCGAGTGGACCGATGTGACGGCGCTCGAGGGCATCGAGCTCGAGATCCGGCGCGGCGAGTTCGTCGGACTGATCGGCG
>SXKQ01000088.1 GCA_005778045.1 Planctomycetia bacterium | reverse complement strand
GTGATGATCTCTTGCCGCTCGCGGACCTGCGTGCCCTCTTGGATCGGCTGGCTCTGGCCCATGCGGTTCTGCTCGAGCTGCGCGTAGACCACCATGCCGCCGCGCGGCGCAAAGATCTTGGCCTTCGAGATCTGCGACACGAGCTTGTCGAGCTTCTCCTGCTCGAGCTTCAACTGGGCCGAGCGCGTGCGCATGTCGGACTCGAAGTCGACCAGCTTGGCCGCGGCCTGCAGCTTGACGCGCTCGAGCTCGCGGTACGCCTCGTCGAGGCCGCTCTGCAACTCGATACGCTCGCGCTCCAGCTGGTAGCGCTCGAGCAGCGAGAGGTCGCGCTTGGCTGCTTCCCGCTGGATACCCGCACGCTTGAGCGCGAGGTCGTCGGCATCGAGTTCCGTCTTGGTGAGGAAGCCCTTGTCAAACAGCTCCCGCGACCAGTTGAGCTTGGTCTCAGCCTGCTTGAACTGCTCCTCGGCGAGCGTGATCTGCTCTTGGGCCTTGGCAAGCTGATTGGTGCGCTCACCCTGATCGGCGTCGAACTTCTCGAGGTCCTTCTGCGCGAAGAGCAGCTTCTGCTCGGCCTTCTTGATGTCGCTGTCGTTCTGGCTCTGCTGGATCTCGTAATTCTTGGTCGACTTGACGAGCGCCGCGTCCGCGTTGCGCACCGAGATTTCCTGCTGCAGGCGCTTGTCGACCTGCTGCGCAGTGTCGAGTTCGACGAGCAGGTCGCCGTCGTTGACGACGCTGCCCTCGGAAATGATCCACAGGATCGTGCTGTTGCCCTCGATCTCGCTCTTGATGCTGACCGCATCCGCTGCCCTGAGGTTGCCGCGCTCGATCACGCTGATGCGCAGCGGACCCTTCTGGACCGGGGCCCCGCGGATCTTCGAGGACTCCTCGGCAGCACTTGAGCTAGAGCGCGAGAGCGCCCACCACACGAGCCCACCTGCGACGGCCACCGCGATCGCGAGCGGCAGCGCCTTGATTCCAGCCTGACCGTTCTTCATTGCGTCTCCTGCGAGCCGGCGGGACCAGCGGCTTCCGTGTTCGATTCTTGGGGGACGACTGCAGGCACGTTTGCCTCTGGGGCGACAGCGAGGCCCTCACGCGCGAAGCGCAGGCCCTGCGCCTCGACGCGCAGCAGCTCCATGTCGCGCCACAGTGAGAGCTGCGACAGATAGTAGTCGACGCGGGCGCTCGTCAGGGAGTTGCGCGCGTCGACCAGCGCCTGCTGGGCTTCGAGGATGTCACGCGTGCTCGCGCGTCCGGCCTGCAAGTTGAGAGTCGCGCTCTCGATGCGGCGCTCGTTGAGGACCACCGCGCCGGCCTGAATCTCGACCGACTGACGACGCGTGAGCGCCTGTCGCAGGCTGGCTCGCAGGTCAGCCGTGATCCGGTCGGCGAATTCTTCCGCGCTGCGGCGCGCGCGCTCGACGTTGATGATCGCGGCACGGTAGGCATTGCGCTCGGCGACGAGCTGCAGCGGCAGGTCGATGTCGGCTCGCAGTGTCCAAGATAGATCGTTCTTCGAGTACTCGAAGGGCTGGTTCGGGGTCGAGCTCGCCGAGCCGGTACCCGTCACGGTGATGCGCGTGCGCAGCGCGTCGGCGGCGATGTTGAGCTTGCGCTCGGAGTCGACCAGCTGGTCGAGCACTGTCATGTAGTCCAGCCGTCGCTGCAGTGCGGCCGGCAAGGCCTCACCCTCGCCGACCGTCAGGCTCTCGTCGATCACGAGTGCGTACAGCTCGTCTTGGTCGATCTCGATGGCCACTTGGACCGGGAGCCCGAGGAAGACCTTGAAGTCGTCGAGCGCGGTGCCGTAGCGCTCCTGCGCCGAGATCAGCCGGTTCTGGCTGCGGAGCTCGTCCTGCCGCGCCTGGTCCGCCTGGATGTCCGACAACCGGCCCGCGTTGGCGAGCGCCTCGTTGCGCTCGCGCAGCACGGTCAGGTTGTCCATGTTCAGCTTCTCGTTGCGCACTTGGTCGGCCGTGCGCAGGAGCTGGAAGTAGCGGTTGATCACGTCGACCGCGAAGGTGCGCCGGAAGCGCTCGAAGTCACGGATCTCGTAGACGACGTTGCGCTCGCCCTGGGTTAGCGGCTCGCGCACGATGCGCTCGCCGAACCCGCGCATGAGCGGCTGGGAGATGCTCAGGAACGGTGCGCCAGCGAGCTCCCAGCTGTCGCCGGTCGAGACCGAGCGCGACATCGAGAGCCCCATGTCGGCGATGATCGAGGCGCCCGTACCGAGCAGCCGCGAGAAAGCCGCCCCGGCGCTGCCGTCGACATCGCCCGCGCCGGCCCCGTCGCCGCTGACCAGCGCCCCGAAGGTGCCGTCGTACTGCAGCGCGAAGCGGAACCGTTCGAGCGTGAGATCGAGCGCGGCGAGGTACAGGCTCTCCTTGCGGCGCTGGTAGTCGCGGCTGTTCTCGGCAGCGATGTCGAGGAACTGCGAGACTCCCAGCCGCTCCACGCTCTCTCCACGCAGGAGCCGCTGCCGCAGGCTGTCCATCGGCGGCTCGATGGAAAAGTCTTTCTCCCCGAGCGCCAGCTCGAGCCGGCGCTCTTCGAGGATCTCGTAGGCTGCGCGGTCGGCGTCCGCTCGCTGGTCTTGGGCGCTCTTGCAGCTTCCCGCGACAAGCGCCAGCAAGGCTACGGCAGCGAGCCGCCGTCGAGCTTGGCTCGAGCCGGGGAAGAGTTGGGGCATCGGGGGCCGGTCGGGTGTTCGCAGGTGGCTGCGGCGCGGATGCGCCCGAACCCCAAGCCCGCCGGAGTTCCCATGGTGGAAGATGGCGCCGGAAGTGTCCAAGGCCAAACTCCACCCAGACCCGTACGAGTTCCGTACACGCGGCCGGCGCCGCCAGCGCTGCGTCCCCTAGCGCCCGGACGGTGCGAGTTTCGCCTGGGGACCGCAGCGCGCGAGCCGTGCCTCCCAGTCCGCCGCATGCACGCGGCGTGCGTTCAGGCCTCCCGATTGCCAGTGCACGCACCAAAGCTCCCGTCCGCGGAAGGTCCATTCGGCCGCCAGAGTCCCATCGTCCCGCTGGAGGCCCACACGCCGCTCAAGGACATGCTCGCCCGTGGAATCCGGACGAGTCTCGCGTGCAAAGGCGATGCTCACGGACACGGTCTCGATCCCACGCGCCAGCGGATCGAACCAGCGCATGCGACCGCTGGCGAGGACCCCGGCGCGAGCCCGCTCCAACAAAGCGATCGGAAACAGCATGCCTTCGGGGATCGACAAGATCGTCCGCAGCGCAGTTCGCTGACCGGACTCCACGAGCGCGAGGCCGGCGGGGCCGAGCTCGGCGGAAAGCGTACGCCCAGACCGCGGACGCCACTCGCGCCACGAGAGCCGCGGCGCGCCCTCGACCCAGCGCTCGACATGGGAGACGCGCGTGTCGTCGCCGAAAAAGCGCAGGTCCCACTCGGCCTGCTCGACGCCCTCGATCGAGCGCCGACGCAGCGTGGCGAGCCCCACCTCCTCCACGCTCGGCCTGCGCTGGCCCAGTTCGGCCGTGGGCAGCTCGAGCACGAACCACTCCTCGACAGCCTCGGCGACGGGCAGTGCGGCAGGCTCGGCCGCGCATCGACGCGGTTCTGGAGGCACCGTCACACACAGCGGCAACAGCAAGGCGAGCCAGTAGAAGAAGATCCTGTCCATCGAAGACCGATCTCGGCATCGACCCCCGGCGGCCCGCCCTTGAGCCGCGGATACCTGCCCCACGACCGGCCCCCCGCCGCGCGGGAAGTCCCCTGCGCCCTAGGGCCGGGCCCAGTCGGGCAGTTCCATGCCGATCCCGAGCACGCGCGCGCCCCACAGCTCGAACACGACCGTCAGCAGCAGCACGCCCACCAGGTCCACCCACCAGCCGACGCGCACCATCGTCCCCATCGGAATACGACCGCTCGAGAACACGATCGCGTTGGGTGGAGTCGCGACCGGCAGCATGAAGCCGAGCGAAGCCGCGATCGTGGCCGGCATCATCAGGAAGCGCGGGTCCATGCCACCTTGCACCGCCATCTGTGCCAGCACCGGGAGCATCAGGTTGGTGAGCACCGTGTTCGACGCGAGCTCCGAGAAGAGCGTCATGAACGCGGCCACCGCGAGCACGATGGCGAACGACGGCAGTCCTGCCAGCAAGGGCGAGAGCGAGTGGCCGAGCGCGCGATCGAGACCGCTCGCCTCGAACCCGCGCGCGAGGCAGAAGCCGCCGCCGAACAGCAGTAGCACGTCCCAGGGCATGCGCCGTTGCACCGCGTCCCAGTCGAGCAGGCGCGTGCCCCGCGCTTCGCCCGACGGCACGAGAAAGCACGCCACCGCGACCACGAGCGCGACCGTCGCGTCGCTCACGTGCTTGCCGACCGACTGCACGCTCGCACCGACGACGCCCGCGACCTGCTGCTGCGCGAGCCAGCGCCCCCACCCGGGAATGGACAGCGCACCGAGCTCGAGCCCCTCGCGCGTGACCCACAGCAGTGCCGTCAGCACGAACACGAAGCTCATGCGCCGCTCGCCGGCACTCATGCGACCGAGCGCCGAGCGCTCGCGCTTCACGACTTCGCCCACGGCGAGCTCCTCGTCGTGCACGCGCAGGCACACGCGCGTGAGCAGCAGCCACAAAGCGAGCACGTACAGCACGGCGAACGGCAGCCACGCGGCGACCCAGCTGCCGAAGGAAATCGTCGGCGCCTGCGGGTAGAGCTCGCCCAGCGTTCCGAGCAGGATGTTGTTCGGCGCCGTGCCCACGGGAGTCGCGACGCCTCCGATCGAGGATCGTAGGCGATGCCGAGCAAGAGCGCGATCGGGAATGCGCCAGCGCGCTCGGCGGACAGCGTGGTGATCACCGCCAGTCCGATCGGATACATCAGCAGCGTCGCCGCGGTGTTGTTGATCCACAGCGAGATGAACGCCGTCGCCGCCGTGAAGCCGAGGACCAGCGCGCGTGGACGCGTACCCACCGCGTCGACGACGGCGAGCGCCATGCGGCGATGCACGCCCCAGTGCTCGAGGCCGGAGGCGACGATCGAGGCCGCGAAGAACAGCATCACGATGTCGTTGAAGTACACCGCGGCCGCATCTCGCGCGGGCAGCACGCCGAGCAGCGGAAGCAGCGCCACCGGCACGAGCGAGGCCGCGCCCAGCGGGATCGCTTGGGTGAGCCAGAGGATCGCGGTGAGCGCCGTGACCGCCGCCGTGCGCCGCTGCAGCGGCTCGAGCCCAAGTCCCGGCCAGAGCAGGATCGCGACAAAGGCCAGCGCACCAGCCCAGCGCCCGGCGCGCGCCACGCGCGGATCGGCGCCGTGCTGCCGCAGCGCTTCGTGCGCCGCGTCGAGACTCACCGCTCCTCCGCCACGGCCGCGCGCAGCCACGCCAAGTACGGAGCGCCCACGTGCGCGGGCTCGAGCACAAGCATCTCGGGCACCTTGTAGGGATGCAGCTCCGCGAAGGCGCGCTCGAGCTCCGGCACGCGAGCAGCCGTCGTCTTGGCGAGCAGCACGACCTCGGCGTCCTCTTGCACGGCGCCCTCCCAGCGATAGACGCTCGTCGCGCCCGGCAGACACGTCACACAGGCCACCAGCCGCCGCTCGACGAGTTCCCGCGCCAGCTTGCGCGCCGCGGCCTCGTCCGCAACGGTCGAAACGACCCAACGGGCAGCATCCGGGGCGGCATCCATGGCCTGATCCTACGCTCGCCGCGCCCCTGTGCCAGCGCCCCCGCCACTCCTACAATCTGCGGCCCCATGCCGCTCCTCCACTCGACCGTGATGAAGGTCATGCCGCACGTGCCCAAGCCGATCCTGTGGCGGGTGGCGAAGCGCTACGTGGCCGGGGAGACCCTCGACTCCGCGATCGCGCGCCTCAAGAGCCTGCAGCAGCGTGGCCACTGCGGCGTGATCGACGTGCTCGGCGAGGACGTGAACGGCGAGGAGCAGGCGAGCCGCGTGGTGCACGAGTACCAGCAGGCCGCGGAAGCCTTGGTCGCAGCTCGGCTCGACGCCTACGTCTCGGTCAAGCCGACCCACGTCGGTCTGCGCACCTCGGAGAAGCTCGCCCTCGCGAACTACGCGACGCTGGCGCGCTTCTGCAAGGCACGCTCGCTGTTCCTGCGCGTCGAGATGGAGGATGCGAGCACCACCGACGCGACTCTGCGCATCTTCGAGGAGCTGCGCAAGGAGCACGACAACGTCGGCATCGTGCTGCAGTCGCGCCTGTTCCGCACGCCGGCCGACATCGCGAGGCTCGCGCCTGGCCCGCTCAACGTGCGCATGGTGAAGGGCATCTACCTCGAGCCCGCGAAGATCGCGCACACCGAGCCCGAGCCCATCCGCCAGGCCTACATAGCCTGCACCCAGCAGCTCTTCGAGCGCGGCGCATTCGTCGCGCTCGCGACCCACGACTCCGACATGGGCGACCGCTGCGCCGTGCTCGCGAAGCAGAAGGGGATCGGCCGCTCTGGCTACGAGTTCCAGATGCTGCTCGGCGTGCAGGAAGCGCTGTGGAAGCGCTGGCAAGACGCGAACCACACCGTGCGCATCTACGTGCCCTTCGGACCGGAGTGGCAGCCTTACTCGCTGCGGCGCATGCGCAAGAACCCGGCCATCTTCGGTCACGTGCTGCGCGCCACGCTCGGCCTCGCCTGAGCGCGAGATAGCGAGCGTCGCGCGCTCACTTCCCCATCGAGAGCCGGCGCGCGAGCACCTCGCTCAGCGCGCCCGTGCGCAGGATCTTCTCGGCCGTGAGCTGGAAGTCGTAGGGTACGCGGTACCACGTGATGCGCGTGTCCTCGAGCACCGCATAGCAGGCGCGATTGTCAGAGTCGCGCGGCTGGCCGACCGAGCCGACGTTGATGAAACGCTTCGCGCCCTGCGGCAGCTCGAGCGTCAGCTCATCGGCACCGCCGAGCCCTTGAAAGCGCAGATCCTCATCGTGCAGGCCCGGATGGTGCGTGTGACCCGCGAGCGCGATGCCCTCGAAGCCCTCGAACACGGCGCGCAGCTTCTCGGGGTTGAGGAAACCGTCGGTCGAGAGCACGTACTCGCGCACCGGGTCGCGCGGCGAGCCGTGGACGAACAGGAAGCGCCCCTCGACATGCGTCAGCGGCAGCCCCTTGAGGAAGCGCCAGCGCAGCTTCTTGTCCCCGCTGGAGTACCAGCGCGGCTCCATGCGCGCGCGCGTGAAGTCGATCGCGCCGCGTGCATGCGGGTTGAAGTCCGACGCGTCGCGAAACAACGCCTCGTCGTGGTTGCCCATCAGGCACAGCGCGCAGCGCTCGCGCACGACGTCGACGCAGTACTCGGGCTCGGGTCCGTAGCCGACCACGTCCCCGAGGCAAAAGATGCGCTCCACGGACCGCTTCGCGATGTCCGCGAGCACGGCGTCGAGCGCCTCGCGGTTGGCGTGCAGGTCCGAGATGAGCGCGATCTTCATCGCACTGGAGCCCCGCGCTCGGAGAAAGTCTCGAGCGCGGCCGCGACAAGACGCGAGCGCACGTCGGCAATCGAAGTCCCGGTGAACGTCGCGCCCGACGCCTTGGCGTGACCGCCCCCGCCGAAGCGCCGTGCCAGACTGTGCACGTTGAAGTCGGTCTTGCTGCGCGCGGAGAGCTTGACGGCGCCATCCTTCTGCTCGCGCAGGAACAGCACGACCTCGACCCGCGCGACGGCACGCAGCAGGTCGAGCACGTCGTCGCCATCCGACAGATCGACCTCGCCCTCGCGCGCCTGCGGCAGATCGACCACGGCGAGACGGCCATCCGCGTAGTACTCGAGACGCGACAGCGCGCGCGAGATGCCGAGCGGTTGCTGACGGCTCTGGCGCTGGTAGATCGAGTTGTAGAGCCGCGCCGGCTCGACGCCGAGCTGTACGGCCTCGCTCGCCGCCGCGAAGGTCTCCGCGTCCGTGTTCGAGTACTTGAACCAGCCCGTGTCGGTCACGAGCGAGGTGTACACGCCGCGCGCGGCGCGCAGATCGAGCGGCACTCCGAGATCGCGCGCGATGCGGCGCACGAGCAGGCCCGTCGCGGCTGCGCGCACATCGACGTAGGCCGCGTCCCACCACGGCTGCCCCTCGAAGATGTGGTGATCCACGACCAGTTTGAGCGAGCGCGCCGCGGCGAGCGGTTTCGCCATCGGCCCCGTGCGCTCGAGCTCGTTGAAGTCGAGCATCACCGCGACGTCATGCGCCGGGAGGTCACCACCTTCGTAGACCCGATACGTCGCGCCCTCGCCGAGGTAGTCGAGCTGCGGCAGCAGCGGATCCGTGTTGATGATCCAGACCGTCTTGCCGAGCCGCTCGAGCACGCTGTGGAGCGCGGCCTGCGCACCGAGCACGTCGCCGTCGGGCCGCACATGCCCGCACAGGACGAAGCGCTGTCCCTTGCGCAGGAGATCGAGGGCAGCGGCGCACTGGCCGGCGTCGGGGGCGGAGGAGGTCATGGAGGGTGTACGGCCTGTCGTGAAAAGCAGCGCGGCGCCTTCCGAGCCAAGTTAACGCGCCGGCGCGGCCGGTGCATCCACGGGACCTTAGTATCGGCCGGCGACCCGCTGTCCCTCGACCCAGACTTCGCTCAACGGCGCGGTCCCAAGGCACAGCTCTTCCAGAGCGGAGCGCGCCGAGTGCGCCGCCACGGGCAGCACGAGAAAGTCGGCCGAAAAGCCAGACTCGAGCCGACCGAGCTGCGTACTCGCTCCAGCAGCCGCGGCCCCAGCCACCGTGACAGCCCGCCACAGGTCTTCGGGCGCGAGCCAGCGCTGGCCCGCGCTCGCGAGGCGCATGTCCCGCCGCAGGTCGAGGTCCTCGTTGCTCGCCAGCGAGTCGGTACCGAGCGCTACCGACACGCCGGCGCGCGCGTAGCCCCGCCAGTCCCAGCGCTTGCGCTCGAACCACGCGTGGCTGCCCGGACAGTGAACGAGCGTCACTCCCCGTTGGGCCAGCCTGCGGGCTTCGCCTCGTGCGGGGAGGTTGCCGTGCACCAGCGAAATCCGCGGCCCCAAGAGCCCCACTTGCTCGAGCAGATCGAGCGCCGAGTGCCGCGGCGACTCGCCGAGCAGCGCGGATAGCGGGCCAGCTCCTGACTCCATCCACTGCACTTCGGCCGCCGTCTCGGACCAGTGCATCTGGACCGGGAGCTCGCGCTCGCGAGCGAGCTTCGCCGCGCCGGCGAGCAGGGCCGGGCTCACCGTGAACGGAGCGTGCGGCGAGAGTCCCTCGCGCCGTCGACCGCTCGAACGCAGCGGACGTCGAACGCGCGCGAGCGCCGCCAGTGTGCGTGTCGGATCATGCGCGTCGAGTACCTCGCGCAGCACGACCGAGCGAATCGCGTGGCGGGACAACGCCTGCGAAGCCGCGCCCGTCGTGTCGATGTCGAGCACGCAGGTCGTGCCTGTCGAGAGTGCCCGCGTCGCTCCCGCGCGCGCCGCGGCCGCGAGCTCGGAGCGGCTCGCCCGGGCGCGCAAACCGATCACCGTCCGCACCCAGGTTGCAAAGTCCGGGCCGCGCGGCGTCAGGCCCGCGAGCGCGCCGAGCTCGAGGTGTGCATGAGCATTGACCATGCCCGCCGCGAGCAGCGCATCACCGAAGTCGACGTCCCGTGCTCCCGCGACGCGAGCTCGTCGCCGAAGCACGCGCTCCACGCGCCCCGCCCGCACCACAAGGCCCGCTCCCTCGAGTACGCGCTCTGGACCGCAGGCGATCCAGCGCGCGCGAACCACGATCGGTCGTGAGGCGGAAGTCATGGGAAGAGCGCGTCCCGCGAGCCCGCCGTCGAGGCGAGCGCGCGGGACGCGGAGAGCTCGAGTGCGCCGCGAATCAGTCCGGAACCACGCGGATGGCGACGTTCTTCACGCCGCGCAGCAGCGCGAAGTCGGGGTGAGCGCGGTTGAACACGATCTGGAAGCGCACCATGTCCGGCTTGATCGCCAGCAGGTTCGAGTTGAACTCGTCGGGGTGCTGCACCCACGGGGTCAGACTGTTCTGGGCGACCACCGAGATGTCCGTGAGGTCGACGTTGCAGGGGTCCGTCAGGTTGCTGACGGCCTTCGCGCCCTGGAAGCGCACGATGAGCGGGGCTTCCTCTTGAGGCGGCACGAGCGTTCCATCGTCGATCAGATTGCCCCAACTCTCCTGCGGCGAGCTGCCGGCGAACACGGTCGAGTCGCGGTAGCTGACCACCTGCTCCCCCGCACCGAGGTCGAGGATCACGTCCATGTCCCAACCGAGCTCGGTCGGCGAGTCCGAATTGAAGGTCAGATTGAAGAAGTTCCCCGTGGCGCGGATCCAGCAGGACTGGGAGCCGCTGTAGGCCTCATCGCCCGTGGCAGACGGGGTCCAGTCGCCGAGCGACAGCCAGCCGATCGAGTTCGTCGGCAGGTCGACCGGGGTGACCGAGATCGCCGCCGTGGCTTGGTCGAGCACGCCGAAGAGCGCGTCGTCCTCGATGCGCACGAGGCCCGTGCCGCCGTTGCCGCCCGTGCCCGTTCCGACCGTGAAGACCGGGCCGTTGCCGCCGGCGCCGCCAGAGATGTTGAGACGGTTCTGGATCGGGGACAGGTCGATGACCTTGCTCTGCAGCAGGATCGCACCGCCCGAACCACCGCCACCCGGAGCCGCATGCTGGCCGTAGATCACGTTCGTGGGGAGCGCGTCGCCGCCCTCGCCGCCCGTGGCATCGATGCGACCATCGAGGGAGAGGATGCGACCGGCCGCGATCTGGATCGCGCCACCGCCACCGCCACCGCCCGCGCCGCTGTGGGTGCGGTAGCGGTCGATCACGGTGCCCGCCGCGAGGCAGGCGACCGTGCCAAGGGTGCCCGAGTTGGTGTGGGTGCCGAAGAGACCCGAGCCACCACCGCCGCCGCCCGAGCCACCGCGCAGGAAGCCGAGCGACGGACGCAGGGCGCGGCGCGTGAAGGTCACCGGGTCACCGGAGGTCAACTCGAGCCCGAGCTCCGACGAGGCGCCGGCGGCGGTGGGCGTCGTGGCGGTGGACGAGGTGAGGCCCACGCCGGAGGGCTGGAGCGAGACCGAGGTACCGCTCGTGCCGTCGGTGGCATAGGCACCGCCCGCGCCGGTCGCGCCGATCTGCGGGCTCTGGCAGGCGGTCGAGGTCGCCGTCGTCGAGTTGGTGTCGAGGGCCGCGAAGTTGCCGAAGGCCGTGCCCGTCGGGAAGCTCAACGGCCAGCGCGAGCCACCGGTGCCATCGCCGAGGCCCGTGGAGCCGCCGAAGCCCTCGCTGCCACCGACCCCCTGGCCCGCGCGGCCGTTGACGACCGCACCCGGGTTGAGCACACCGGCATTGACCACCGGCGCCGTAGCCTGGCCGGCGACGCCCTCTCCGCAGGCGCCCGAAGTCGTGGCAGCGCCCGTGCAGTTGGCGAGGCTGGTGAAGGTCGTGCCCGTGTCATCCGGACGGTCGGCACCTTGACCACCGCGACCCGCACCGGGACCGCCGCGCGAGCCGTGCTGGCCGATCGGCGCCTCCGAGGGTTGCGAACCGAGGTCCGAGCCCGCCACATCGATGATCGCCGTGTCGGCCATGTTGAACAGGCCGCGAGCGAGCAGGCGCAGGGAGTTGTCACCGCGCGCCGTCAGCGTCGAGTTCGACTGCAGGTCGATCAGGGTGAAGTCCAACTGGCCGTCGCTCACGACCGGGACCGGCGTGCTGGCTAAGAATTCGCTCAACGTGAGGTTGGTGAGGAACAGGCGCGGGTTGAGGTTGTTGATCAGCGCGCCGGCGGTCGTCGAGGCGCCGAGGCCGTTGTCGAGGCCGCGCGAGAGCACACCCGTGAAGTACGGGAAGAAGCCGCCGCCAAGAACCCAGTTCGTGTCGAGTGGATCCACCGTCGAGGTTGGCGACGAGCCCACCAGAGTGATCACGAAGTCGGGGAAGACCGCGAGGCGCTCGCCGTTCAGCGTCGCACCGGGCGTCGCGCTCGACACGACGATCGTGTCGGTGCCCTCGATCTCGAATGAGAGCTGCGACAGCAGCGGGTTCGCCGTCGGGTTGTTGCGGAAAACCGCGACCGTCTCCTTCATCGTGTCCGTGAGGAAGGTGCGGATCGTGATATTTTCCGCCACCGCGGTGGCTGGCAGCTTGTAGAGGATGTGCTGCAGGTTGTTGCCGATCATGAAACGACCGTTGTCCGAGCCGCGCACGTTGCGCAGGTACTTGATGCGCGCCACGGCCGGCTGCGGCGAGGTGAAGACGGTGCGCGACTGGTTGTCGTCGATGACGAGGTCGCCGAAGCGACCGGAGCCGCCGCCAGTTCCGGCGGTGAGGCGACCCGCACCCCAGTTGGCACCGGAGCGCACCTTGTCTTCGTTCACGTCGTCGGTGAACTGCTCGCCGCCCGCGGGCAGCGTGATCGCCCCGAACTCCGCGACTTCCGGCGTGAAGGTGCGCTTGCCGGGGTTGGCGACCGAGTTGCCCGCGAGGTCCTTCACCTCGACCGGCACGTCGACCACGATCTTGCGCTTGACCGGCGCGCTGCCGGCGCTCGGGAAGCCGCCGAACGGCGTGAACACCATGGTGGTGGTCAGATTCGTCTGGTCGGGGTTCTGGAAGGTGTAAATGCCGCCGACGGGAACCTGGTCGCCCGGGGTGCTCAGGTTGCCGTCCGGGTCAACCTTGACGGTGATGAACGGCGACTGGCCCGTCGAGGGCTGAACCAGCGTGCCGATGTTCATCAGGTCGTTGAACACGAAGGTGATCTCCGAGTCGGAGAGCACGTCGTCCACATCGGCGGTCGTGGTGGCGAGGTTGATCGGATCACCGCCGTCGATCGTGCGCACGAAGATCGAGACGCCCGGAGCGCCGGGAACCGGATCGATCAGGCCCTGACTCGTGGTGATCGTGCACAGCATGCGGCTCTGGTTCTGCTGGCCGGCGGCGCTCTGCACGTAAGGGCCCACATCGCTCTGGCTCGTGCCGGGAATGCGGATCTGGTAGGTCTGATTGGCGCCGAAGCCGTAGCTCGGGTTCCCCGACGTATCGAACGAGAGGCGCGGCCGGAAAATGGCGCGACGCGCGTCGTTGGGATCGACGAGACGCGACCCGGCCGGGAAGCCGGCAGTCACGACGTCGAGCACCTGAAAGGCGTTGTTGACCGTCAGCGAGGTCGAAGCGACCGGCTGCGAGAACACCACCGCCACATCTTGGTTCTGGTAGGTGTTGACGATGCCGCAGCTGACCTGCTCGCCGTTGCGACCATTGGTGCAGCCGAGGGTGCAGGACTCGACGTACATGGCCCCACCACCGGAGCCGCCGCCGCTGCAGGAGGAGAGGAGGGACACCGTACCGGTCACTGCCGTGACGAGGAGGAACCTGGCCGCGTTCTTCATGAGGGAGGGGCGCACGCCTTTGCGTCGCGGGTCGTTACAGCTGTCCTAGGGTGGGGTCGGAAGTCACGCTCAGGTGCGCCCGAGCGGGCTCGCGGCCCCTCTACCCCGCGGACGCGCCGAGGGGACGGAGGGAGCGGGCCCGCGCCGGAGGTCCGGTCACGGTTTCCGAAGGGTCGGGCACTATAGTGACCGCGTGGGGCTCGACGCCAGAGTCCTAGTCGGACCACCCAGCGCCGCGCTCCCCCCCTCCGGAGAGCGACCCAGCGAGGGGACGTCCGGCACGAAGTTCGCCGGATCGCCCCTCGCGAGCCGCCCGAGCGTCCCAACAACTTCCGTTCCCGCCCCGCCTAGCCCTCCGCCGCCCCATCCATGTCCGCCCGCACGGCTTCTTCCACCCTCCCCCGGCCCGTTTCCCTGACCGGTCGGAGCAGCGAGCGAGCGGTCGCGCACGGTCTGCGATCGCTTGCGCTCGCCCTCGGGCTCGCCATCGCGACCGGCTGCAGCGACAGCCGGGCTGGCTCGGGCCTGAACGAAGTCGAGTCGAGGGCTGCCGTCGACCAACTCGTGTTGCTGTTCCGGCCGGTGAACCCCATCGCCACGAGCGACGTGCACGACCGTAACTTCCGCGAGCGTGCGGCCCATCTCGAGGCCCTGCACGACGCGGGCACGACCGCCGGGCGCGAGGCTCTCGCGCGCTTCGAGCGTGCGAAGGACGAGCCCTTCGACGTGCGCTGGGCGCTGCTCGAGACCGCCGCCTACAACGCCCCCGCCGAGACCCGCCCGACACTGGAGCGCCTGATCCTCGTCTACGAGGGCAAGGGCGAGGAGCTGCGCACGCAGGCCGTGCGCATCGCGGCGGAGACGATTCCCGAGCGCTCCATCGAGCTTTACGAACCCATGCTGCGCGAACCCCTCGCACGCCAGACCCGCCCGCCACAGGAGGAACTCGTGCGCGGCTGGACCACGGCGGCGAAGAAGCTCGGCCTCAAGGACGCGCGCGTGCTGTGCGACCTCGTGGTCGACCTGCGCCAGCCGCCGGACGCGCGCTACGCGGCGGTCAACGCGCTCGCGGAGATCGGGGGCGAGCGGGCAATCCGCGCCCTGCGCGAGGTGCTCGTCGAGAGCGCTTCGGACGGCAACATCCGCCGCAAGTCCGCTCAGGCCCTGCTGCGCATCATGCCGCGCGACGCCTACTGCGCGCTGATCCGCGAGGCCTCCGAGCACGAGGCAGACGAGGTGTTCCTGTTTTTCCTCTCCGACCTGCTCGACAAGAACTGCGGCGCGCAATGAGCGCGGACTGCCGGATCACCGACAGCCACGCGCACGTCTACGACGCGAGCTTCGACGGCGATCGCGACGCGGCGCTCGAGCGTGCGCGGGAAGCGGGCGTCGGGCGCATGCTACTCGTCGGCACGAATGTGGCGACCTCGCGGCGCTGCTTCGAGCTCGCGGCGCGCCACGCGGACGTCTTCCCCACCGCGGGTATCCACCCCCACGACGCGGAGGCGGCGTCGGACGCGGACCGGGAGGAAATCGAACGTCTCTGCCGTCGAGTGGAGTGCGTCGCCGTGGGCGAGACCGGACTCGACTGGTTCAAGCAGTTCTCGCCGCGCGACGCGCAACTCGCGAACTTCCGCTGGCACCTGCGACTCGCGCTCGAGCTGCACAAGCCCGTGATCGTGCACTGCCGCGACGCACGCGAGGACACGCTGGCCTTGCTGGCGGAGTTTCCGGGCGTACGCGGCGTGATGCACTGCTACAGCTACGGCGCGGACGAGCTCGACGGCTTCCTTGCGCTCGGCATGTACATCTCGTTCTCGGGAGTGGTGACCTACCCGAAGAACGAGTTCAACCGCGCGGCGGCAAAGCGCGTGCCCGCCGACCGACTGCTGGTCGAGACCGACTGCCCGTATCTCGCGCCGCAGTCGCGCCGCGGACGGCGCAACGAGCCGGCCCTGTGCCGCGAGGTGCTGGCGACGGTGGCGGAGGTGCGCGGCGAGTCGCTCGAGACGCTCGCGCGCGTCACCAGCGACAATGCCAGCGCGCTGTTCGGCCTGCCGCCCTAGCGCGCGCTCACTGGACCGGCGCCCAAGCGTTGCCGTCGACCGAAGCCCCGTAGATCCCGATCACGGAGCGCATGTCGTTGGTGCTGCTGAAGGCTGCGTCGCCCGACGGACCGCGCACCACGCCCGAGTAGACCGTTCCGGCGCGATTCGCCGTCTGCAGCACCTCGTTGGAGTGGCTGACGAAGAACGCGCGCGTACCCGTCATGCCGGCCTGCATGGGCCAGGCGTAGCAGCACCACAGGTACTCGCCGAGATCGGAGCTCGGAAACGAGCCCGCGAAGCCGCCGGTCGAGGCCTCCGAGATCGGGGCGCCCGTGGCATCGGGGAGGAACATCTGGAACAGGTAGCCCGAGCGCGCCGTCAGGCTGCCCGTCACGACACCGAAGGGCGCCGAGAGCATGGGCGGATCGAGCAGGTCGATGGCCGCGTTTCCGGCGGCAGCGGAGCCCGCGTTGCTGATGCGCACCGGCACGATGCCGGCGAGCTCGGCGAAGCTGCCGAACTCCCCCATCCCGTCGGCGTCGGTGTCGATCGCCGCGGCGGACTGGACCTGCGCCTGAGCGCTCATCAGGGCGCGCAGGGTCGCGATCGCCGCCGACTCGTTGGCCGACTGGCGCGCGGCGGCGAGGCGCGGCAGCGCGATCGCGGAGAGGATCGCGATGATCCCGACGACGATCATCAGCTCGACCAGCGTGAATCCGCCGCGGGCGCGACGGGATGCAGGGCGGGAGACGCGCAGCTCGGTCATGGGGAATCGCTCGGTGCAGCTCGTTCGGGGGAGACAGGTCGATGGTGTGCGAGGCTCTCCATCAAGCCGCATGGCGAGGCGCCCCGATTTCACGGAACGCCTCGCCACGCACGGGAAGCTTGAGAACTACTGGACCGGGACCCAGTTCTCGCCGTCCTGACCGGTGAGGCCACCGGCGACGTTGCACACGGGCGAGCCCATGTCGTTCGCGGTCTGGAAGATCGCGTCACCAGCCGGGCCGTTGCCCGTGGCGCCGGCGCCGGAGTACACGTTCGTGCCCTTGTTGTTGTACTGGTAGATGTCGCCCGCCTGGTTCACGAAGAACGAGCGGTTGCCGGTCTGGCTGAAGTTGACCGGCCAAGCGAAGCAGCACCACAACACTTCGCCGTTGTCGGCGCCCGGGTAGGAACCCGTGAAACCGCCGGTGGCGCCTTCGCTGTTCGGCGTGCGAGCGTTGTCCGGCAGGTACATCTGGAATACGTAGCCCGAACGCTGGACCTGGCTCGCCACGACGTTGCCGAAGGCGGCCGAGAGGACCGGCGGGTTGAGCTCGTCCGTGCCGACCGCACCCGCGCCCGGGGCGCCGGCGTTCGAGATGCGGCAGGGGAAGGTACCCGCGAGCTCGGCAAAGCTGCCGTACTCGCCGGCGCCGTCGCCGTCGGTGTCGATGGCGCCCGACGACTGGACCTGGGCCTGGGCGCTCGTGAGCGAGCGCAGCGTCGAGATGGCGGCCGACTCGTTGGCCGAGAGTCGGGCGGCCATGAGGCGCGGGATCGCGACCGAGGCGATGATGGCGATGATGGCCACCACGATCATGAGCTCGATCAGAGTGAAGCCTGCGTTGCGCTTGATGTTCTTCATTGCGTGAGTGTTGTGCTTTCTGGTTGCCGGGCACCGGAACGGCACTCCCGTGCCCGGTGCTTCCCGTATGCACGTTGATTTCGGCCCCCCGGCCCCGGCGACTTGAGGTTCGGCCAGATGTTCCTCGCCGTTTCTCGCGGGCGGCTTCCCCGAAATGGGCCGCCCGCCGCGCCCCCCCCCAACGGGGGGGGGGGGCGCGGCGGGCGCTGGGAACCCTTCCGCGCCCGGCTAGCTCGGACCGG
>SXKQ01000087.1 GCA_005778045.1 Planctomycetia bacterium | reverse complement strand
GGCGGCGGCAGCACCGAGTGCATCCTTGGCGAGGGCCCCGAGATCCTCGAAAGCGACAGCCTGCAGATGGGCTGCGTGCGCTGGTCGATGCAGTTTTTCCCAGAGGGCGAGATCACCAAGGAGCGCATGCAGAGGGCCCAGATCGCGGCCGGGCTCGAGCTGCAGGGCCTCGCGCGTCGCTACCGGCGGCTCGGCTGGCAGAGCGCCATCGGCTCGTCGGGCACGATCGTCGCATGCGAGGAGATGGTGCGCGCCGCGGGCTGGTCGATCCGGGGCATCACGGACAAGTCGCTGCGCAAGCTGCGCAAGGCGCTGGTTGAAGCGGGGCACCCGAGCCGGCTGCAGCTCCCCGCGCTGCAGCCGGATCGCGCGCCGGTGCTCGCAGGAGGTGTCGCGGTGCTGTCCGCGATCTTCAAGATCCTCGATATCGAGGTGCTGCACGCCAGCCCGGGCGCCCTGCGCGAGGGCGTGCTGCACGACCTCCTCGGCCGCATGAAGCACGAGGACGTACGCGAGCCCACGATCCGTTCCTTCGCGCGCCGCTACCACGTCGACTTGGAGCAGGCAGGCCGAGTGGAGCGCACGGCCGTCGCGCTGCTGGGTCAAGTCGCGCTGACCTGGGACCTGGAGGGCTCCGCACCCGCGCGTGTCCTGTCGTGGGCGGCACGACTGCACGAGGTGGGCCTGGCGATCTCGTACTCGGGCTATCACCGGCACGGCGCCTACATCCTCGCGCACTCGGACATGAGCGGTTTCTCGCGCGAGGATCAGGCCCAGCTCGCCGCACTCGTCGCCAATCACCGTCGTCGCCCCGATCGTCCCGGCTTCGACGACCTTCCGACCGACCTGCTCGAGCCCTCGCTGCGCCTGACCGCCATCTTGCGCCTCGCCGCACGCATGCATCGCAGCCGCTCGCCCCGTCCGCTGCCCAAGTTCGACCTGATCGTGCGCCGCAGCGAACTGCGCCTCGAGTTCGAGCGCGACTGGCTCGATGCGCACCCGCTCTCCCGCGCCGAGCTCCAAGAAGAGGCCGAGCAGCTGCTATCGCTTGGTTTCGAGCTGCGCTTCGCCTGAGGGCCGCCGACACGTCCCTGCCGCGCCGCGTCAGGCCTTCTCGCCCGGCTCGGGCGCGATGCCCCCGTCCTCGGTCGGGACGATCGGCTCGAGAACGATCGACTTGCCGCGCCGCTGCGCACGCCGCGGGGTTCCCCCGAGCGCGCCGACATCGCGCTTGCGGCGCGCACGCCGCAGCTTGGCGTCGATGGCGCGGGCGACCTCGGCGCGCGCCGCGTCCGAGTCCGCGTCGCCCTCGCTGCGAGACTCCGGCTCAGGGCTCTCGCAAAGCCGCTCGAGAAGCACCTCCTGTGCCGCGCGACGGGCGACCTTGCCCGGCTTGCAGCGCAGGTAGCGACCGTCGGCCCCGAGCTGCCAAGCCTGCGCGTTGTCTGCGAGGTAGGGCTCGATGCCCTCGCTCATGACGCGCTGCGCGAGCCGCTTCTCAGTGACGGGGAAGCACGTCTCCACGCGCCGGAACAGGTTGCGCTGCATCCAGTCGGCGCTGGCGCCGTAGCACACCTCATCGCCGCCAGCGAGGAACCAGAAGATGCGACTGTGCTCGAGGAAGCGCCCGACGATCGAGCGCACGCGGATGCGATCGCTCACGCCGGGAATGCCGGGCTTGAGGCAACAGGTCCCGCGCACGATGAGGTCCACCTGCACGCCCGCTTGGGAAGCGCGATACAGAGCCTGGATGATCTGCGGCTCGGAGAGCGCGTTCATCTTCGCCACGATGCGCGCCGGCTTGCCGGCCTCGGCGTTGCGTAGCTCGGCGTCGATCAGCGACAGCAGCGTGCGGTGCAGCGAAAAGGGTGACTGCACGATGCGGCGCAAGCGCAGGACTCGGCCAAGGCCCGTGAGCTGCAGGAACACACGGTGCACATCTTCTCCGATCTCGCGATCGCAGGTGAGCAACGCGAAGTCGGTATACCCGCGCGTCGTGCGCACGTGATAGTTGCCGGTGCCTAGGTGCACGTAGCGGCGCAGCTTGCGCCCCTCCCGCCGCACGATCATGAGCATCTTCGCGTGCGCCTTGTAACCCACGATGCCATACACGACGTTGGCGCCGGACTGCTGCAGCTTCGTGGCGAGCTTGATGTTGTCCGCCTCGTCGAAGCGCGCGCGCAACTCGATCACGGCCGTGACTTCCTTGCCGGAGCGCGCAGCGTCGATGAGCGCGTCGACCATTGGCGAGTCTCCGCCCGTTCGATACAGCGTTTGCTTGATCGCCAGCACGCTCGGATCGCTCGCGGCCTGCCGGACGAGCTCGACCACGGGCGCGAAGGAGTCGAAGGGATGGTGCAGCAGCAGGTCTCCCTTGCGCAGCACCTCGAACAAATCGGCGCCGCCCTGCTGCACGCGCCGGGGAATGCGCTGAACGAAGGCCGGGTACTTGAGGTCGGGCCGCTCGACGAGATCGACCATCGCGACGAGCCGATGCATGTTGACTGGTCCGTGCACGCGGTACAGGTCACGTTCCTCGAGCTCGAATTCCACGAGCAGGAAGCGCGCGGTCTCCTCTGGACACGTGTCCGCCACCTCGAGCCGCACCGCCTCGCCAAAGTTGCGATCCGCGAGCTCCCCCTTGAGCGCGCGCATCAGGTCGTCGGCCTCTTCCTCGTCGACCCACAGGTCGCTGTTGCGCGTGACGCGAAACTGGTAGCAGCCCTCGACTTTCATGCCAGGAAACGCGTCGCCCACGTGCGCATGCACGACCGACGAGAGCAGCACGAAGTCGAACGAGCCGGTCGCCACGCCGTCGGGCAGCTGGATGAGCCGCGGAAGGGAGCGTGGGACCTGCACGATGGCGGTGCCGCTCTCGCGCCCATAGGCGTCGTCACCCGACACGGACACGACGAAGTTGAGCGATTTGTTGTGAATGCGCGGAAAGGGATGCGAAGGGTCGAGCCCCACCGGAGTCAGCACCGGCAGGACCTCGTTGGCGAAGTAGCGCTGGATCCACGCCTGCTGGCGCTGGTTCCAATCGGTGCGCTTGAGCAGTCGAATTCCCTCGCGCTCGAGCGCAGGCAGTAGCACCTCGTTCAGCAGCCGGTACTGCTCCGTGACGAGCGAGTGAGCGCTCTCGCTGATGCGGCGCAGAGTCTCGGCGTTGGACATGCCGTCCGGCTCGCTGCGCGGGATGCCATGGCTCTGCTGCTGCCGCAGGCCAGCCACGCGAATCTCGAAGAACTCGTCGAGGTTTGTGCTGCAGATCGCCAGGAAGCGCACGCGCTCGAGCAGCGGCGTGGTCGAATCCTTGGCCTGCTCGAGGACGCGCGCGTTGAACTCGAGCTGCGAAAGCTCCCGGTTGAGGAACAACGAGGGATCGCGCAAGTCCGTCGGAAGATCGGCAGCCATGGCAACATCGAGTAGGATAGGCTCCGAGGCGCTCCCACCGGCCCCCTGCGCGCAGATCCGAAGGGATTGATCGAAGTTTGACCGGCTGAAGGAGCGGATGGTTCGCCCCATCCGGCGCCCCAGACATGCGTCCAGTCCGCAGCACCGTCCCAGCATGCAGATCCTGCTCGTACGCCATGCCATCGCCGACCCGGCCGGGCCCGACGCAGAGCGCGCCCTGACCGACGCCGGGCGTCGGCAGTTCGAGCGCGTGGCGGCCGCCGTGGCGGGTCGCGGCTGGCGCTCCCAGCAAATCCTGCACTCTCCTCTGCGCCGGGCCCGCGAGACCGCCGAGATTCTCGGCCGAGCGCTCTCCGCGCCCCTCGAGGCTTGCCCGGAGCTCGCGGATGCTCCCTGCGCCGAGCTGCTCGGGCGACTGAGCGCGCCCTCCGTGGCCCTCGTGGGCCATGAGCCTTGGATGTCCGCGCTCACGGCATGGCTGGTCACCGGACGCCGGGAGCTGGGCCATGCGTTCCCCTTCGAGCGCGGAGCATGCGCCCTGCTCGAAGGCCGGGCCATGCCCGGCGAGGCCCGCCTCGTGGCCTTCCTTCCTCCACACCTCCTCCTCGGTCCGGGCGCCCCGTGAACCCGGAGCGCTGGAAGGCCCGCGAGCGCGCGCGCGAGTTGGCGCGCCAGTCCCTGAGCCGAGGCGATGCCCTCGGGTGGTTCGAGGAGCTCTATCGCGAGGCCGGCTCCGACCCGGCTCGCATCCCATGGGCCGACGAGGACGGGCACCCACTGCTTCTCGAGTGGCTCGCCAGCGCGCCCCGCCCACGTCCCGGAGCGCGCGCGCTGGTGGTGGGCTGTGGCCTCGGCGAGGACGCTAGGGCCCTCGCCGAGGCGGGCTGGGCCGTCACGGCCTTCGACATCTCCCCGACGGCGGTCGAGTGGTGCCGTCGCCTCCCGACCCGCTCTGCGGCGAAGGGGAACGCCCCCCCACCCGTGGTCTACGTGCAGGCGGACCTGCTGGAGGCTCCGCCGTCGTGGCAGAGTTCCTTTGAGCTCGTATTCGAGTGCTACACGCTCCAAGCACTGCCGGCGCCGCTGCGTCCGCGTGCCACGCAGTCACTCGCGTCGTTCGTGGCCCCCAACGGCAGCCTGCTCGTCATCACACGGGCGCGAGAGTCCCACGAGCCGGTGGGCGAACTGCCTTGGCCCCTCGTTCGAGCCGAGCTGGAAGCGTTCGGCGCACTCGGACTCGCCCCGCGCGAATTCTCCGAGTTTCACAGCGGCCCGTCGGATCCTCCCAGTCGCCACTTTCGAGCGCGCTTCGAGGCTTGCTGACGGATGCACGGCACGGAGCCGTCGCCAGCCATTCGCTCGCGCACCGGGCGCTGGCTCTCGCAACCGCACCGATGGGCGCGATTCCCTCGCCCCCTCGACACGGCCGGCGGCGGCAGCGAGGTGCGCGCTGCGCTCCGACAAGAAGCACAGTCGTCCGCGCGTCTCGTGCGCTCGTTGAAGCCGGCTCTCCCGCGTCGTAGCCTGCGCGCACTGCAACGATGTCGGCGCCTAGCCTAGAGCTGTTCCTGCATGGTTCGTCCCGCTCGGGGCAAGAGGCCCGCGTGCAAGTGGAGAATCTTCGCGTCCGAGTCGCCGTGGAACGCCTCGAGCTCACGATCACGGACCTCGATCGCCAGCCCGAGGCGGGCAAGGCCCTCGGGGTGATGCTGACTCCGACCCTCGTGCGCCGCGACCTTGCGGGCCAGCCGCGAGTCTTCGGCAGCTTCGCAGATGCCTCCGCAACGCTGCGCGCACTGGCGCTGCCGGAGGTGGTCGCTTGAGCGAACCGACCGATGAGCGACCCTGCGAGCTCGTGCCGCAACGACCGCCGGCCGAGCGACTCGAGCCATGGATCGAAGTCGACAACGAAGCACTCGTCGCGCTGGACGCCCAAGGCAAGGTCTGCGCAATGAACTCCGCGGCGGCCCGGCTGCTCGGTGCCACGCGCGAGGAGTTGCTCGGCACTCTGATCGGATCTCCGCTGACCGCCTCTGGAACGGCCGAGCTGGTGCTGCGCCGCGACGCCCAGCCCACCGTGACGCTCGAGCTCTCCGCCCTCGGCGACCCGTCCGGTAGACGCTGGCTGCGCCTGCGCGACATCTCGCGTCTCGCCGAGCTGCGCGACACGCTGGCGACCGAGAGCGAGCGTGCGGCCCTGCTCGAGAGCGCGGCCAATGACGGGCTGTGGCACTGGGACCTCGCCGCCGATCGCGCGCACTTCTCGGCCCGCTGGCGCGAGCTGCTCGGGCTTGATCACGTGCCGCTCGACGACTCGATCGCCGAGTGGCTCGATCGCGTGCACCCTGAGGACCGCGAGCGCGTTCGGGGCGCCCTGCGCAGCCACCTCGACGGCGACAGCCAGCTGTTCGAGTGCGAGCACCGCATCCAGCACCACAGCGGCACATGGCGTTGGATGCTCTGTCGTGGGCGCGCCTCCCGTGGCGCGCAGGGCAACCCGCGCCAGTTCGCGGGTTCCTTGAGTGACGTGACGCACCGCCGCCTCGCCGAGGAGCAGCTCGCCCACCGCTCGTTCTACGACACGCTGACCGAGCTGCCGAACCGCGCGCTGTTCCACGATCGGCTGCGCCATGCTCTGCGGCGCGCGGCGCGGCGGGCGGACTACGTGTTCGCGGTGCTGCTCCTTGACATCGATCGCTTCCGGGTGATCAACGAGGGCTATGGCCACTTCGCCGGAGATCGCCTGCTAGTGATGATCGCGCGCAGGCTCGAGCTCTCGCTGCGCCCCGGCGATAGCGTCGCCAGGCTCGGCGGCGACGAGTTCGCGATCCTGCTCGACGACATCCACGATGCGTCGGATGCCATCAAGGTCGCCGATCGCGTGCACGGAGAGCTCTCGGCCCCCTTCAACATCGGCGGACAGGATCTATTCGTCAGCTCCTCGATCGGCATCGCGACGTCGCTCACGGGCTACCAGCGCCCGGAGGACGTGCTGCGCGACGCGGACACGGCCATGTACCGCGCCAAGGCCTCCGGTCGCGCACGGCACGCGCTGTTCGATACGGTCATGCACGCTCGCGCAGTGCAGCAGCTGCAGATCGAGCGCGACCTGCGGCGCGCGGTCGAGCGGCACGAGATGCGCGTCCACTACCAGCCGATCGTCTCGCTGGCCTCGGGCCGCATCGGAGGCTTCGAGGCCCTCGTTCGCTGGACTCACCCGGAGCGCGGCCCGATCTCGCCCGGCGACTTCATTCCGAGCGCGGAGGAGACCGGCCTGATCGTCCCGCTGGGGCGCTGGGTGCTGCGACAGGCGTGCATGGAGTTCGCCGGCTGGCAGCGCAAGCTGGGCAACTCGCGCGTCTGCACGCTCTCCGTGAACCTGTCGAGCAAGCAGCTCAACCAGCCGGATCTCGCGTACCAGATCGCGCAGATCTTGGTCGAGACCGGAATCTCCGGCGAACAGCTGCAGCTCGAGATCACCGAGAGCGCGATCCTCGAGCACCCCGACGCAGCCAAGACGATTCTGCTCAAGCTCAAGGAGCTTGGCCTGAAGCTCTCGATCGACGACTTCGGCACCGGCTACTCGGCGCTCTCCTACCTGCAACGCTTCCCGATCGACTCGCTGAAGATCGATCGCTCCTTCGTGCAGCACCTCGGACAGGACCGCGACATCGAGAGCGACGACGCGCGCATCGCGCGCACGATCGTGATGATCGGCCGCAACCTCGGAAAGAGCGTCGTGGCCGAGGGCGTGGAGACCGCCCCCCAACTCGCGCTGATGCGCTCGATCGAGTGCGACCACGCGCAGGGCTACTTCTTCTCGAAGGCCGTCGACGGCGACAGCGCGCTGGCGCTCGTCGCTGCGGACCACCGCTGGTAGGCGTGCCCCGATGTACAGGGGGGGCGGTCCGGGCCTCGGACCGCGCCCGTGTTCAGGTTGGACCGCGCGACCGTCCGATCCGCCTGATTGCGCTCCGGCGTGCGGGTCGCCTTGACTTCCGCGCGCCCCCCGCTGAATATAGAGAGGCGACGGCGCAGTCTTGCGCCACTTTTTTACGGTCCCGCACCCTCGACCCCGCCCCATGCGCCACTTAACTCAGGTCGCGGCCCTCGCCGCGCTCACCCTCGCGACCGCCACCCCTTCGGCCGTCGCCCAGACGCTGCAGGCTACGCTGTTCAAGAACGGCTTCTCACAGCCGGTGTTCCTGTGTTCGCCTCCGGGGGACACCACGCGCCAGTTCGTCGTCGAGCAGGGCGGCACGATCCGCATCATCAAGAACGGCGTCACGCTCACGGCGAACTTCCTGAACCTCGGCACCGCGGCCAGCGGCGGGCTGGCGAAGATCTCCACGGGCAGCGAACGCGGCCTGCTCGGCCTCGCGTTCCACCCGAACTACGCTCAGAACGGCTACTTCTATGTCAACTACACCGCCACCGGGAGCGGTGCGACGGTGGTTGCTCGCTACCAGGTGAGTACGACGAACCCTGACGTCGCAGCGACCACCGAGACGGTGCTGCTGACGATCGCGCAGCCCTTCTCGAACCACAACGGTGGCTGCATCCAGTTCGGCCTCGACGGCAAGCTGTATATCGCGACGGGCGACGGCGGCAGCGCGAATGACCCCAACAACGCCGCTCAGAACACGAACTCGCTGCTCGGCAAGATGCTGCGTCTCGACGTCAACCTGCCGGCGCCCTACATCCCCGCAGACAACCCCTACGTGGGCGCCGGCGCTCCGCTCGACGAGATTTGGCACATCGGCCTGCGCAATCCGTTCCGCTTCAGCTTCGATCGCCAGAACGGCGACATGTTCATCGGCGACGTCGGCCAGAACGCAATCGAGGAGATCGACTTCGCCCCCGCTGGCGCGAGCGGCCGCAACTACGGATGGCGCTGCATGGAGGGCAACACGAGCACGGGCCTTACCGGCTGCACCCCGAACTCTGCGGCCCTCACGCCCCCGATCCGCGACTACACGCAATCCTCGGGCGGCCACTGCTCGGCCATCGGCGGCTACATGTACCGCGGCTCGACGATCTGTGGACTGCAGGGCACCTACTTCTACGCGGACTACTGCTCGAGCGCGATCTGGTCGCTGCGCTACGTGAACGGCGCGGTCACCAGCTTCACGGTCCGCACGACCGAGCTCGAGCCCACCGGAACGCCGACGATCAGCTCGATCAGCTCGTTCGGCGAGGATGCCAACGGCGAGATCTACATCCTCGATTACACCGATGGCGAGATCTACCGCATCGACCCGGCGGGCGGCGCGCTCGACTGCAACAGCAACGGCATTGCGGACGGCTGCGACCTGCAGAACGGCTCCTCGCTCGACTGCAATGCGAACGGCAGGCCCGATGAGTGCGACATCGCGAGCGGTACCGCGGACTGCAACGGCAACGGTCGGCCGGACAGCTGCGACATCGCCTCGGGCGCCGCGGACGTCAACGGCAATGGCATTCCCGACTCCTGCGAGTGCCAGGGCGGAACCCCGCCGGCCATCTACTGCACGGCCAAGATGAACAGCCAATTCTGCGTGCCCGCGATTGGCTACCAAGGCACCCCGAGCCTCTCGGGCACGGGCCCCTTCCGCATCACCGCCACGAACCTGCTCAACAACAAGCAGGGCCTCGTTTTCTATGGCTACGCGCAGGCCGCGGCGCCGTTCCAAGGCGGCACGATTTGCGTGCAGAGCCCCGTGAAGCGCACCCCGGCGATGAGCACCGGCGGCTCGGCCACGGGCAACAACTGCACGGGCACCTTCAACTTCGACTTCAAGGCCTTGATGTCGTCGGGAAGCGACCCCTTGCTCCAAGTCGTGGGGCAGCAGGTGAACGCCCAGATCTGGAGCCGCGACCCCGCGGACGCTTTCACCACGAACGTGACGAACGCGGTCCGGTTCCAGATTTGCCAGTAGCCCAGTCTCGAACGCGCTCCTTGGGGGGGCCGACCTCGCCGCTGGCGGGGTCGGCCCCCTTCACTTGAGCCCCCCGACTCTTCGTCCGGGCGATGTCCGGTGAAATTGGCTCGAACTCCGTTCCCCAGGCTCAGCAGCTTGCAGCTCGCATCGGCGCCCCCGCGTACAGCAGCTTCCGAGGCCCCCGTGCCGCCGCGCTATCCCACCATCCGGGAGAGCGCCCCCGCACCATGATTCGCTCGCATGCCCTTTCCCCGGGCGCGCGCCCGTCGCACTGTTCCAGCTCGGCACCGCGCAAACCACGCTCTTCCAGCATTCCGCACCGAGCTCCGACGTGGCGCGCGGGCAGGCCGTGGCCGGAGGAGCGGATCTCGACGGCGATGGCTTCGACGACCTGATCGTCTCCTCGCCAGGCGCGGACACATCGGGGAACATGGACAACGGCCAAGATCTGGCCATCTCGGAACTGACGGGAGCCGTGCTCTTCCAGCGTGCGGACGACAACTCCACCGACCAGTTCGGCTGGAGCGTCGCGATCGCGGGAGACGTCGACAACGACGGCGTGCGCGACGTCATCATAGGCGCGCCCTTCGCGCTCAATGGAAGCAACGTTCGCACCGGCATGGCTCGCGTGCCGTCCGGTGCAAGCGGCTCGACGCTGCGAACCTTCTACTGCTTCGCGCTGGATGATCGCTTCGGCTGGTCTGTCTACGGAAGCTTCGACTCGAATCAAGACAACTTCGGCGACGTGATCGTTGGGGCGCCCGATGGGGACACCACACATCTGGGCAATTGCGGCTACGTAAGCACGTTCTCGGGCGCCTATGGCGTGTTGCTGTTGCGTGTCCTCGGCAGCTCAGACTTCGCGCGCCTCGGCGTATCCATGCCCGCGCTCGGAGATCTCGACGGCGACGCCCGGAGGGATCTTGCGGCTGGCGTACCCGGCCATAATGGCAAGGGACGCGTCATCGCATGGAGCGGTGCTTCCGTCACCGGTTCTGTGACGACGCTTTGGTCCGTGGATGGCTCGGGCGCGGGCGACGAGCTCGGCTCCGCGCTTGCGGGCCAGTTCGATGCCAACGGGGACGGCCTCGGGGATGTGGCCTGCGGAGCGCGTGGGGAGAACGCCCCGGGCGCCACGGATGCCGGTGCGAAGAAGATCCTGAGCGGAGTAAACGGGTCCGTGCTGCGCAGTGTCCCGGGCACGCAAGCCGCCGAGTTCCTCGGTGCTTGCGTGGCCGGGATCGGAGACGTCAACAACGTGCCCGGACGCGAGATCCTCGCGGGCGCTCCCGGCCTCGATCGAGTCCTCGTGATCGACCCGACCTCCGCCGAAGTCTTGATCGAACTCTACGGGCAGGGCAGCACGAACTTCGGCCAGTCGGTCGCGGACGCCGGCGACATGGACAGCGACGGCGTCGTGGACTTCGCCGTGGGCCAGCCGGGCTTCGATGGCCCTGCGCTCACGAACCACGGACGCGTCACCGTGTATTCGACGTCTCCGTGGGTCACGCGCTACTGCAACTCAGGAACGAGCAGCAGCGGCTGCACGCCGCTGATGTCCTGGTCCGGAAGCCCGCGCGCTTCGGCCAGCTCCGGGTTCCTGCGGACTGCGAGCGGTTTCGAGGGACAGAAGTACCGGTCTCTTCTTCTACAGCCTCGGCGGCCGCCAGCAGGTTCCGTGGGGCGCCGGATCTGGCTTTCTATGCGCCAAGGCTCCCGCCCAGCGCTGCGTTGCACAGTCCCCGGCGGGCAGCGCAGGTTCGAGCAACGGCTTCCTCGTGTTCGACTGGATCTCTTACCGCAGCGCGAATCCGACGGCACTCGGTGGCCCGCTGAATGCCGGCGAACTGGCGCAAGCCCAAGGCTGGTATCGCGATCCGCCGAGCCCGCAGACGACGCAGCTCGCCTACGCGGTGGAGTTCCTGCTCGCGCGTTGATTGCACCGCTCCCGCAGGTGTTGCGGGCCAAAGGCGCGCGATAGTCCACAGACCGCACGAGGCGTAGGCCCTCCTGTTCGTGTGCCGAGGGCGCACTCAACACCAGCGACTCGTGCGCAGGAACACAGCCCGCGAGCCGCATAGAAGGCGGGGAGCTAGTTGTGCCCTTGCGCCTCGGCGCGCGACTTGAGCATTTCAGCTCGTGCAGGGGGGTGTCCTAGACCATGAGTCGTCGCCCGACGCGTCTCTCGAGACCCTGGCCGCGCCCGCGGCGAAGGCCGTGCATCCACCGCCCACGCGAGCCAGCGCCTCGCAACCACGAGACCGCACCGGCCCAAACGAGAGGCGCGGCCGACTGCACCGCAGCTTCGGTAGGCGCGGACAATCAACCGTAGCGAGAAGACGCAGGACGCCCGCGATCCGCAAGGGGCACTGCTGTACAAAAAGCTGAGCGGCGCCCCCCACGCGGGGAGGCGCCGCTCGTTGTGCTCGCTACGGCGATCACGCGGACCGCCGAACTAGCCGATCACGGGCAGAGCGTGATCTCGAGGCCGTCCGACAGGTTCGTCGTCTTCGGAGCCGGCGGGTCGCGGAACCACGCCTGCAGGTCGAAGATGCCGCCAGCGACGACCGGGAAGCTCGCCTGGGCGGCCAGCGTCGCGTTGACGTCGATGCTGAGCACGCCGTCGCAGGCGTTGATCGTGCCACCCGACGACTGGACGCTCGTGCGGATCGTCGGCGACTTGACGCACAAGAAGCTCGAGGACGACGGGCTCCAAGCCGTGGCCTGACGCGCGATGCCGTAGAAGATCAGGCCCGTCTTGGCGCCTTCGACGTTCGTCGCGGCGACGATCGCCGGACCGGCGTTGCTGGCGCTCGGGATGCCGCTCTGGAGCGTCATCGTCGCGTTGCAACCGTTCGACGTCGTGCCGGCCGTGCAGTAGTTGACGGCCGTAGCCGCGCAACCGCCGCAGGAGCCGTTGTTGCCCAGCATCATGTAGAAGCCGCCGAAGGGGTTGGCCGGTGCGCCACCGAACCAGTAGCAACCCGTGCCGCCGCCCGGGGCGGAGACGCAGCTCGTACCGGGCGTGAGACCGCCACCGGCGATGTCGTTGTCGATGTTGATCCAGAAGCCGTCGTCGTTCGAGAGGCCCGAGCCGCACAGGGCGCCGGTTCCCGGTTCAACTGCGCACGGGATGTTGTACGTGCAAGCACCCGGGACAGTGAAGGTAAAGGGGTCGCCCTTGAGCAGGATGCCCTGCGTCACGGTGTTGTCCATCTGCCACGACCAGTTGAAGCGGTCGAGGTCGGCGTTGTTGTCGTAGACGCCATCGCCGTCCGAGAGCATGCAGAAGCCCGTGTTGCCGAGGTCGAAGCCGACAATCCAGCACTGCAGGGCGCCCGTCGACGTGCCACCCGGCATCGTCGCGATCGGCAGCTGGAACACAGCGCCCTGAGTCGTCAGCGCCGGCGGGATCGGAGCGGGCGGGAAGCCGCCGCACTGACCACCGAGCGAGTCGTAGAAGCCGACCTTGATGTTGACCGTGGACAAGGCGGCCGCGGTGCAGTAGCCGACTTCGAAGAAGGTGACGTTGTTGTCAACCGTCGAGCCGACCGGCCCAGTGCCGCCGAGACCACCGGGGATGCGACCTTCGTCGATGTAGTCCTCGCAAACACCGGTGCCGGTGTAGAAACCACCGCCGGACCAAGTGCAGGTGTTGTCGTAGATCATGTTGGTGACCGCGCGAACCTGAGCGTCGCGCGCGGGGCTCACCGGCTGGCCGGTGCGCAGGTTGATCACGGGACCGCGCTGAACGGCGCCCGGGATCGGGTAGACGTTGTCCAGCTGTTGAGCGAAGCCGGCGCCGCACATCACGGCTGCCGCGGCTGCGATCAGGGTTGAACGAACCATGTACATGTCTCCTGAGAAAGTGAGTGAAGAGAGTGAGAGAATCTCGTGCTCCAAGCCTAACGCCCTCGTCACAAGAACGTCAAACTGGTTTTCTAGCGAGTTTTGGAGGGACCTCGGCACGGGAAAGTTCCCAGGCAAAAGCTTCTGGCTGGCCGCTGTGGCGGCAACCAACCCTCCGCAAGCTGGACGCTATCACGCCTCGCACGGGTGAGAAGGGGCTTAGAGGAAAATTCCGCTCAACCGGCTTCGGAGCGCTTGCGCCCACACTGACCGCAGAAGCGCGCGTCCGCCGCGAGCGCCGCGCTGCAACCCGCGCAGCCCCCTGCCGGTGCAGCCCCCAGCATGCCCCCACACGCCGCGCAAAACTTGCCCGCAGCGACCTGCGCTCCGCATTTGCCACACCAGACGCGCGCCGCAGCGGTCTCCCCCGCGGGCCGGGGCGACTGCATCATCTGCTGGGCGAGCCCAAGCCCCACGCCGAGCCCAGCGCCGCCTAGGAGGCCCCCGCTGCCGCTGCCGTCCCCGCCACCCTTGGCCATGCCCTCGCCGGCACCGAGCATCGCTTTGCCAGCGGCGAAGCGCTGAAAGTTGTCAACCCCGCCCACCGCCCGCACGTAGGCCGCGTCGGTGTAGAGCTTCTTCAGGTTTGCGGCGTCACCGTCGGCGATGGCGACCACAAAGTTTCCGAGCCGCGGGATGACGAGACCGTAACCAGAGCAGTGCGTGCCAAGCCCCGCGAGCACATCGGCCTCGATTTCCTCGGTGTAGGCGCCCGAGGTGACGTCCAGCAGCGGCCACTTGTTCTTCACCAACATCTCGGCCACCCGATCCCGGATCACCTTGAGGACCTGCTCGCGCATCCAGCCCGAGACCTGCACCGGCGCGCCCCCGCCCATGCCGACGAGGCCGACGATCAGTCGCTCGGCGTCGCTGACGCGGAAGGCGAATTCGCCGTGCACCATGGTCTCGACCGGCACGCCCGACTTGGGGTCCTCGACGTTGCCGATGCGACCGCCAAATTTCTGGCCGACCTGCTCGGTCATGCTCACGAAGAACACTTCTGCGATGAACACGCGGCCGCCGGTGAACGAGTCGACGAGATTGGAAAGGAACGGCAGGTTCGTGGTGTCGAGCGTGTGGCGACCGGGGCCGAGCGTCGCGACGACCTTGCCGTCGCGGAAGAACACGCAGCGCTCGTCGGACTCGACGGTGAGCTGCGACTTCATCGGGATCGTCGGGTCGGGGTGCTTCCAGACAATCTGTGTCTTTGCCTCGTCCGGGCGAGCGATCATCAACTCGCCGACACCACGCTTGAGCCAATCCATCACACCCATCGCGAAAACTCCTTGGACAACGGTCGGGCCGTCGTGCCCACACGGCGAGCGAGAGCGCGCGCAGAGGGCACTACGCGCAAGCTAGGAGAATGTTCACACCGCGCAAGCATCGCTCACTGGACGCGCACGTTGTCCTTGTAAAGGCCGGAGAGGCGCGGATCGGGCGACCCCTGCTCGTCCCAGAAGAGCCACGGGCCCTCGCGGCGGTTGTTGACGTAGCTGCCTTCCGCCATGCGCTGCCCGTTCCCGTGCCAGTACGTCCACGGCCCCTCGTTCAGGCCAAGGTGCAGGAGCCCCTCGTAGCGCTTGCGGCCATTGGGGTGGTACTCGACCCAGTCGCCCTCGCGTAGCCCCAAGGCAAAGTCGCCCTCGCGCAGCAGGGCGCCGCGCTCATCCCAGTAGCGCCAGTGCCCCGACAGCGTGCCATCGTCGTCATAGCCGCCCTCGCAGCGCAACTGGCCGTTCTCGAACCAGACCTTCATGGGCCCGACACGCCTCGCCGTCCCCTGCTCCCCGATGCGCTCGGAGCGCTCGGTGAAGATGCGGCCGTTGGGATGAAACTCCCGCACCTTCACGACGGAGCCCGGGGCCGCCACCGCTGGTTCCTGGACGCGAGCCACACCGGGCACGCCACCGGGCGCTGCCTCAGGCACGTCGGGAGCCCGCTCGATGTCGAGCGGGGCAACCGCGGTAGCCGAAGGCGCATCGGCCGGCCTCGTCGGCGCGGACGCGGAGGGCGAGGCCTCGGGAGCACAGCTGACGAGCAGCGCTAGCCAGACGAGATGAGAGCGCGGATTCATGGCGAGCAAGTCCCCCCCGAGAGTTTACCGCGCGCAACCGCGAGCGCCCGCTGCCTTGTGGGTTCACCGCGCACGCCGCTAGCTTCTGCGCCCCATGGCCAGCTCCCCGACGCCCGCGCCCGCCCCTGTCCGCCTCCGCCTGCCCAGCCTCGACGCCGGGGGCCTGCGCAAGCTCGAGAGCTACCGAGCAGAGCTGGCAACGCCCGGCGCCACGGCGCGCGTCCTGCGACCCGTGCTCGAAGACCAGCGTCGGCCCTCGGGCTCAACCTACCTTGCGGTCGCACCCGCCCTGACCGTGGAGCCCCTGCCTGAGTCGGGCCTGAAGGTGGAGTTCGAGTGGGACGGGAGCTGCCAGCGCGCCCTGCTGCGGCTCGGGGAAGCGGCGCATCTCTACGGCTGCGGCCCGGGCTGCGCAGGCCTCGAGCGCACCGGGCGCAGCGCGCGCCTGTGGGCCCGCGCGGGCAGCGAGAGCGAGCCGGCGAGTGAAGCACCTCACGTACATCCGCTCGTGTTGGCACTGCGCGTCGACGGCAGTGCGCTGGTCGGTTTCGCGGACAGTTCCCGCGACGGAGCCGTGCGCTGCGGCGCCGCGGAGTTCGAGTTCACTCTCGAAGGCGAGCCCTTCGACCTGTGGATCATCGAAGCGCCCGAGGTGCGCATCGCTCTGGCAGCGCTCCGGGAGCTGCTCGGGGCGTGCGCGCTGCCGCCGCAGTGGGCCCTCGGCTACCAGCATCTCGTGCAGGGCGCGGACAACGCCAGCGCGCTGCTCGAGCACGCGCGCCGCCTGCGCGCGCGACACCTGCCGTGCGACGTCCTGCGGCTCGACGCGGCGATACTCGAGCGCGGACGTCCCTTCACATGGTCGCGCAAGGGCCTAGCGGAACCGGCCCGCACGCTCGACGAGCTGCGCGAGACGGGCTTCCATGTGCTCGTGCCGCTCGAGCCCGCGCTGCCCGTGGGCAAGCATTATCCCGCCCACAAGAGCGGGCTCGACGGCGAGCACTTCGTGCTCGATCCCAAGGGCCACGCGCTGCGCGCACGCACGGACCACGGCCCGAGCTCGTTCCCGGATTTCTCGCAGGAGACGGTGCGCGGCTGGTGGGCCGCCCTGTCCGAGAGGCACGCCGAGAGCGGCCTCGACGGTTACTGGAGCGACACGAATCTCCCCCACCTGCCCGCTGTCCCCTGCGGGACCCTGCCGGCGGACAGCCTGCACCGCGGCCAAGGCGGCGGCGTCCACGCGAGCTTTCACAACGCGGCGGCCCGCCACTGGTCCAAAGCGACGCGCGATGGCCTCGCGCAGGCGCGGCCCACCCTGCGGCCCTTCGTCCTCTCGCGCGGCGCGGATCTCGGCAGCGCGCGCAGCGCGGCCACGTGGGTGGTGTCCCAGTGCGCGAACTGGGAAGAGCTGCGAGCCCAGCTCGCGCGCGTCCTCGCGCTCGGCCTGTGCGGCCAGCCCCTTGCCGGAGTGGAAGTCGGTGGCCGCCACGGGACGCCCAGTCCGGAGCTCCTCGCGCGCTGGCACGAACTCGCGGCCCTCATGCCGCTGGCACTCGATGCTGGACGCGAGCTGCATGGCCACGGCCAGGACGCCGATCGCGCCATCAAGGCCGCGCTCGAGCGACGCATGCGCTTTCTACCCACGCTGGCGAGCCTCGTGCTCGACGCTCACCGCACGGGACTGCCCATCGTGCGCCCGATGTTCCTCGCCGACCCTGCCGATCGCGCGCTGCGCGAGATCGACGACCAGTTCCTGCTCGGCGACGACGTCGTCGTCGCTCCCGTGCTCCAACCCGCCGCCACCCAGCGCACGGTCGTCCTGCCGTCGAGCCCCGCAGGCGGCTGGTTCCTCTTCGATGGTGGCCGGGACCTGCTGCCCGCAGGTCGCTACACGGTCGAGGCTCCGCTGGGCCGCACGCCGATCTTCGTGCGCGCCGGACGCATCCTCGTCACCCGACCCGTCGCTCCCCACGTCGCGGCGCAACGCGAGGAAGACCCGGAGCTGCACGTGTACTTCGATCCCCGCCAGCGCGCCGTCGGCTCGCTGCACGAGGACGACGGCGAAGCGAGCGCAGCGCGGGTGACGACGACCGAGTTCAGCGCGAGGCTCGCCCGCGGGCGTGTCGTGATCGATGCCTTCGCTGACGGCCGCGAGGTCGTCGATCGCGCTTGGCACGTTCACGCGCACGGCCTGCCGGCCGTCAGGAACTGACCTCGCCGGGCTCGATGCCCTCGATCGCGGGCAGCATCAGCCACGCATCGAAGGCCGGATACTCGTGCAGAGTGAGCGTGGCCCGCGCGACCACGTGCTCTTCCTCGGCCGTGCGCGGGAACGCCGGTGCGCAGCCGGGCTTGAGGCCCTGGCAGCCCTCCGAGCGCGTCGAAGTGCGACGAGGAAAGACCTCGCGCACCGCGCAGTCGAGCGAGCCACCGATCAGGTTGCCGACCTCGAGTAGCGCGTCCTTCGTCGCGCGTTCCATGTCGCGATCCTTGCGGCGCGCGGCGACCACGTCGTCCGCCATCATCATCAGGTAGCAGGCCATCGCGATCGCTTCGGGAAGCGGGACCAGCAAGGCACCGTGCCGCAGCGTCCCGTCCACCGTCACGCCAAATCGGAAGGCCACGTGCACGGCCTTCTCCCCGGCCACGCGCTGCCGCGCCCGAGCCACCTCGACCTGCGAGCACAGGAAAGGACGGTCGAGCAGCATCGAGAGATCCTCGGCGAGCTTGCTGAAGCACTGTTGCACCAGCCGGCGATCAAGGGCTCGCTGACGATCGAGAGTGGCTTGCATGGAAGCGTTTCCTAGGCGTGGAGAGGCTCGTCCCGGCGCCATAGCTCGACCGAGACGAGACCCTGCTGGAGCCGGTACACGAGCGCGCCGCACGCGGGGCCCGGTACCTGCGAGCCGACGTCCTTCATGAACGGGATGCTGAGGTCGAACTTGCCGAGCGGGTCGAGCAAGTTCGTCTTGACATGCCCCGTCACCATGTTGGCGCACTCCTTGAGCGCGTCGTTCACCTCGTCGACGGCCAGCGCGGTGGAGTCGTCGAGCATCAGGAGCCCGCGCGCGATGTCGTGGGCGCCGTCCGCCGTGCAGCGGAAGACGACCCGCCCCGAGATCGCGCCGCGGAACTCCACCACGGCCTCGCGATCGAAGCTCGCGCGCACGCCAATCTTCGCGAGAGAAGCCACCGGACTGCGGTGCTCGGCGAGCGCCTCGAAGGAGAACACCATGGAGGTGAACACCTCGTCGACGGCGCGTTCGAGCGCCGCGAGCAGCTCGGTTTCGCCCGGCAGGGCTTGGGAGGTCGACTCAGCCAAGGTACGCCTCCAGCGCGGCACGAATCGACTCCGGCGTGAAGGGCTTGGTGACGTAGCCGTTGGCGCCGAGGGCGAGGGCGTTGTTCATCATCGCCTCCCCGCCTTCGGTCGTGACCATGATCATCGGCAGCGATTCCTTCGCGCGCGTCGCGCGCACGGCCTTCACGAAGTCGACGCCGTTCATCTCCGGCATGTTGATGTCGGACAGGATCAGGTCGATATCGGGATCGCTCGCGAGGCGCGCCATGCCCTCGACGCCGTTGCCGGCCTCGATCACGCTGGCACAGGCGATCTCGGCCTGGCGCAGGACTCGAGTGATGATCTTCCGCATCGTTGCGGAGTCGTCGACGATCAGGACCTTGTTCATCGTCTGGGTGCTCTCGTGCTTGGGGGTTGGCCGCCCCCGACGCGTGCGACACCGCGACATGCGGCACGGGCGTCTCTTGGGCGTGCCTTCCTCCTCGGAGCGCTGCGATTCACTTCTGAAACGCCCCAGCGAATTCCCGCGAGAAATCTTCGCGAGTCAAGGCACAGCGGAAAAGACCTGCAGGCGCAGCGGCCAGCCGCGGAAGGACAGCGCCTGCTCGTGTGCCAGCGCGCTGCGATCGAGCGGCAACTCCAGCGGTGCGCAGCACGGCAGGGCGAGCTCGTTGCGCCCGGGCAGCACCGCTTTGAGGTTGCCGCCGAAGATGTTGACCAGCTCTAACAGCGTCGCGTCGATCTCCGCCCGCGAGAGTTCCTCATGCGGCTTGCCGAGCAGGCTTGCTGCGAATTCGGTCGCTGTGCCGCGAGGGCACGACAGCACCACGGCTCCGCACCAGTCGCCGTGGATCGAGACGCAGAAGCGCTCCAGCTCCTGCCTGGCAGGCTCCGCATCGCACGACGGACTTGCCGCGCGCAGCGGCTCGCCGAGCGCAGCGCTCCAGACCTGCTCAAAGAGCTGCGAGATGGCGCGGGCGAGGTCCAATCCGGCGGCCGACGGTGCCGTGCCCATCAGGCCGCCTTCAGCCGGTAGCAGGCCGTGTGAAAGGTGTCGGACGCGAAGTTGTCGTCGACGTTGATCGTCGTCTCCGCGGTGCCGAGGAACAGGTAGCCGTCCGGGCGCAGCACGCGTCGCATGTTGCCGAGGATCGAGCGCTTGGTCGGTACGTCGAAGTAGATCATCACGTTGCGCAGCATGATGAGGTCGAACGGGCCCATCGGCGGGAACGTCTTCGAGGCGAGGTTGAACTCGCGCCACTGGATCATGGAGCGCAGCGAGGCATCGACCTGCCATTCGAGCCCGTGCTTGCGGAAGTACTTCACGAGCAGGGGCGCCGGCAGGCCGCGGTTCACCTCGAGCTGGCTGTAGATGCCCTCGCGCGCCTTGGCGAGCACCTGCGTCGAGATGTCCGTGGCAACGAACTCGACGCGCCAGCCCGCGAGCTCGGGAAAGCTCTCGCGCAGCAGCATCGCCATCGAATATGGCTCTTGGCCGCTCGATGCGGCGGCGCACCAGATCGAGAGCTTTTTCTGGGCGCGTCGACGCTCGATGAGCTCGGGGAACACCTTGCGCTTGAGGTGCTCGAAAGGCTGAACGTCGCGAAAAAACGAGGTTTCGTTGGTGGTCATGGAGTCGACCACACGCGTCAGCAGCGCAGGATTGCACCGCGTGCGGAGCTCCGCGACGAGCGCGGAGATCGATCCGAGACCGAGCTGGTGGGCCAGCGGCCCGAGACGCGTCTCGACGAGATACTCCTTGCCCACATCGAGCACGATCGCGGCCTCGGCCCGGATCAAGTCGGCCACAAAGCGGAATTCCTCGGCATGGATCCCCATCACGACCCCCTCGCGTAGGTAGCGCGCGACTCGCGCACGCGACAGTCCACCTCGAGAGCCAGTTGCCCCAGCGGCAGGACCACGTCGGCGAGCCCGGCTCGCACGACGGCTCCCGGCATGCCCCAGACAACGCTCGAAGGCTCGTCCTGGGCGAGCACCAGGCCGCCTGCATTTCCAATCACCTCGGCGCCCAGCATTCCGTCTTGCCCCATGCCGGTCAAAATGACGCACATCGCGTTGCCGCCGTACGTCGCCGCGACGGACCGAAAGAGCACGTCGACCGCAGGCCGACAGAAGTTCTCCGGCGCGCCTTGATGCAGCGTCACGCTGACGTCGCCGTCGGCGCGTCGCGTCTCCATGTGATAGTCCCCCGGCGCGATCAGCACCCGTCCGGCGCTGACGAGGTCGCCCTCGGCAGCCTCCTTGACGCGCAGCTTGCAGCGTCGGTCGAGGTTCTGCGCGAGATTGGCCGTGAAGCCTGGCGGCATGTGCTGCACGAGCACAATCGGCACGGGGAAGTCGGCCGGGATCGCCGGCAGGAATTCGGCCAGCGCGTTCGGACCGCCGGTTGAGACACCGACGGCCAGCACCTCGACGCGCAGGCGCGGCTTCCTGCGCGGAGCACGCAGCTTCGCGGGTTCGGTAGCTGGGCGTGCCAGCCCGGCCTGCAGGGCCGCCATCGCGGGCATGCCCGAGCGCGCCCGCACGCGAGCGAGCAGCTCAGAACCGAAGCTGCGAGCCGCGACGCACAGGGCCGCATCGCTGGCCGGCCTCATCAGCGTGTCATCCGCGCCTGCCGTGAGCGACTGCGCCAGCGCAGCTCGGCCGTCGGGGCTGTCGTGGGCGAGCGCGACGATGCGCGAGCGCGGGAAGCCACGGCGCAGCTTGACCAGCGAGTCGCGCCAGTCTTCCTCGGCCATGCACAGGTCGAGCACCACGACATCGGGACTTGCGTCCGTGCACTTCGCGAGCGCGAGGGCCGTGGCGCCCACCGAGGCGCACAGCTCGACGTCCTCCGCCGCGGCGAGTCCATCCTTGAGGACCTTGCGCGCGAGCGCCGAGTCCTCGATCACGGCCACACGCAGGCTCGCCATGTTCAACACTAGCTCCCGCGGATCCCGAGGATCTGCAGCTTCTCTTCCACCATCTCGGGCGTGAAGGGCTTCATCAGGTACTCGTTGGCGCCCGCGGCGAGCGCCTTGACCACCTGCTCCATCTCGGTCTCGGTGGTGACCATCATCAGCGGAAGGTCGCGCCACTCGGAGCTCGCGCGCACGCTGCGAATGAACTCGTAACCGTTCATCTCGGGCATGTTCCAGTCGACCAGCGCGACTGCGGGCAGGGGGCCGCCGCGCAGGCGCTCGAGCGCTTCCTTGCCGTGCGCTGCCTGCACCACCTCGAAGCCCAGATTGGTGAGTATGCGCGTCAGTACGGCGCGGATGACTGCCGAATCGTCGATGACCAGAGCTCGCACGGATTTCCTCGCTTCGCTTTCTGGGCGCCTTGGACTCAGGATTCAGAGGGCACGAGCAGGACCTTCTCGGTGTCGAGCAGCAAGAGCAGCTCGCTCTCAAGCTTGGCCACGCGGCTGATCAGCTCGCGCGAGATCCCGCGCAGGTTCTCGGGCGGACGCTCGAGCACCGTGTCGTCGATCTCGACCACGTCACCGATCTCGTCGACGAGCAGGGACACGGCACCTTCCTCGGTGCGCAGCACGACGTTCATCGAGCGACCACCGCCGTCGCGCGGCCCGCGGCCAAGACGCCTGCGCAGGTCGATCGCGGTGACGATCTGGCCGCGGAGGTTGATCAGACCCCGTACGACGTCGGATGCGAGCGGGACGGGAGTCATCTCCTGGTCGCGCAGGACTTCCTGCACTTTGTGGACCTCGACTCCGAACAGAGCGCGATCGAGGTAGAACGTGCAGAACTGGCGGGGCTTGCTCATGTGGATTCTCCGGCCTCGCTAGGCCACGCGGGACTCGCATTCGCTCTCGAAGCGCCGCACGACGGCGGCGATGTCGAGCAGGTCGGTCACCTTGCCGCCGATCACTGCCGAGCCCTGCAGCCCGGTTCGCGAAGCGCGACGCTGGACCTTGAGCTCCTGCTCGACGATGTCGAGGATGCGCTCGACCACGAGGCCGTAGCTGCGCTCTCCCCCACGGACCACCACGACCGGCAGCGGCTTCCCGCCTCTGCCCTCCTCGCGGCGCCCGAACTGCTCGGCCAGCGAGATCAGCGGCAGGATGTCGTCGCGGTACTGGACTACGCGCAAGTCGCCCGAGGTTTCGACCTGGTCGGCCGCGAATTCCTCGAGTCGCGCGGCTTCCTCGAGCGCCGCGGCCATGCGCTGGCCACCCGCGATGCTGAAGAGCAGCAGGCGACGCGGCACGCCCTCGCTGGCGCTCGCGGTTGCGCTGGTCGAGACGCTCGCTCGCTCGCGCGTCTCCGAGATCACGCGCGCGCGCTGCGCAATGCCCATCACATCGAGAATCAGGGCCACCTTTCCGTCGCCCATGATCGTCGCTCCGGCGAAGGTCGACAGCCCCTTGAGCAGCTTGCCCAGCGGCTTCACGACGATCTCCTCAGTGTCGCAGATGCGGTCGACGACCAGCCCGAAGTGGCGGTCTTCCGCCTGCAGAACCACGATGTTGACCGCATCGTCGCCATCCGCGCGACGCGTCAGGCCGAGCTCGCGGTCTAGGTGGACGAGCGACAGCAGCGTGCCGCGCAGCCGATACACCGGGCTACCCTCGATGGTCTCGATGCCCTTGCGCGCGGCCTCGCCCTCGAGCCGCACGAGCTCGAGTAACGACACCTGCGGGATCGCGAAGCGCTCCTCGCCCGTGACAACCACCAGCGCCGGGATGATCGCCAGCGTCAGGGGGATCTTGATGCGAATCGTGAGCCCTTCGAGGAAGCGGTTCTGCAGGTCGACCTGCCCACCCGTCTTCTCGATGTTCGAGCGCACGACGTCCATGCCGACGCCGCGCCCCGAGACGTTTGTGACGGCTGAGGCTGTCGATAGCCCAGGAGCGAAGATCAGCATGCAGGCCTCGCGCTCGCCCATGCGAGCCGCTTGCTCCTGCGTGATCAGCCCGCTGGCGACGGCCTTGCGCTTCACGCGCTCCACGTCGATGCCGCTGCCATCGTCGCTGATCTCGATGATCACCTGCCCGCCTTCGTGGAAGGCGCGCAGGTGCAGCACGCCCTCCGCGGGCTTGCCGCGCTGCGTGCGCACGTCCGGCGTCTCGATGCCGTGGTCGCACGAGTTGCGCACGATGTGCGTCAACGGATCCTTGATCGCCTCGAGAATCGTCTTGTCGAGCTCAGTCTCCTTGCCGTCCATCTCGACGCGGATCTTCTTGCCGAGCGACTGCGACAGGTCGCGCACGACGCGCGGAAGCTTGCTCCAGACATTCGAAATCGGCTGCATGCGCGTCTTCATCACGCTCTCCTGCAGCTCGGTCGTGATGAGGTTGAGGCGCTGGGTCGTCGCGAGGAATCCGTTGTCTGTCGAGCCGGCGGTGAACTGCAGCACTTGGTTGCGGGCGAGCACCAGTTCGCCGACGAGGTTCATCAGTTTGTCGAGCTGCCCGACGTCGACGCGGATCGAGTTATCGGCGACCGAGTGCTCGTTCTGCGCGGGCGACGGAGCCGCAAAGCTCGCGGACGGCGCGGCGCGCGGTAGCGGAGCGGGCGTGGCAGCCCTCGGCGCTGCGGAGACGTTGGCCGCCGCACTCGGTTTCGGACTGGCAGCCGAGAATTGGGCCGTCACTGTGGCCGGCGCGGGATCGACCGAAACCGAAACCGGAGAAGCGTTCGAGGCCAGCTCGGCGGTCTTCTTCGCCGGCTTGGCGAACTCGCCCTGCAGGCGCGTGAGCGTCTCCTTCAGCTCGAGGAACTCGTCGGGGCCTTCACTGCCCTGCTTCTCGATGTTGTCGAGCATGCGGCGCGTGGCATCGACGAGCGCCAGCAGCGCGCTGGTCGTCTCGGAATCGACGCCGACCTTGCCGTCGCGCAAGAGCGAGAGCAGGTTCTCGCCGACGTGCGTCAGCGATCCCAGTCGTCCAAAGCCGAGGAACCCGCAGGTGCCCTTGAGGGTGTGGATCGAGCGGAAGATGCTGGCGAGCATCTCGCGCGCGTTGGGGTTCGACTCGAGCGCCAGAAGGTCGGTATCGAGGCGGTCGAGGTTCTCGTGGCTCTCGACGAGGAACTCGGATACGACGTCGTCCATCTCGCCCATGGGGATCTGTTTCTCGGCTGAAACTGATGCGTTCGGTCGCGGAAGCTCGCGAGCCCCCTCTGCGGGGGCCCAGAACGGGCTCCCCACGCTTTCGACTCCCGAGGAGTCGGGCTTGAGGGGGCTTTGTGTTTCTGAACTGAAACACGCGCCTGTCGCGCGTCGACCCGAAATCGCTACCACGCAACGGACCGCGATCAATCCCGCACCTTGGGGCAAAGGCGAGCTCCGACCGCCAAGTTCCTCCGCCCACCGAGAGGGCGGAACCTCGCCCCAGGACCCGCGGAAATCTACCCCTGTGGCCGGGCATCGCAACGACGCGGTCAGCTTCGACGAAGCCAACCGAGCGGGGACTGACCAACGCCGAGCCGTGCCACGACTCGGCCCACCGCGGGTAGATGGGGTGAGCGAGGGGACTCGAACCCCCGACCCCGAGGACCACAACCTCGTGCTCTAACCGACTGAGCTACGCCCACCGTGCAAACTTCCAAGGCCCGCCGTCGTGTGGAAAGCGACGAGCGGCCCACTCCAGCCTCGAAGACTCGAGCGGGGCGGAGAGGATCGGACGGAGATGGCCACTTGTCAAGCGCCGAAGGGCCCAGGCCGCGCCCGCCAAGCCTCAGCGCTCGAACCAGCGTCGCCAGAAAGGCCTCGCGCTCCGAGCGCGGGCCCCGGCCCGAGGCTCCAGCTGCGGGGCGGCACCCGCACCGAGCGCCGTGACCTTCTGGCGCAGCAGCTCGTTCTCCCGCTGGACGGCCCCGAGCGCGAGCAAGAGCCGCTTCTGGGCCTCCTCCGAGGCCCGCAAATGTCCTTCGAGCCGCTCCGAGCGCCGCACGGAGCCGCGCTCCACGCGGGCCGACCACTCCAGCTCCTGCGCCAGCCGCCCGCGCTCCTGCTCGGCGCGCTGCCGTTCAGCTGAGAGGCTCAGGATCTGCTCGCGATAGCCCTGCTCACGGCGCCCCGGACCGACCACCCGCGGACGCGCCGCCGGCAGCACGAACACTCGCTCTTGCGCTTCGATATGCACCATCGCTCCTCCCCCCACTAGATTGTGGACATCGGCGCACGGAAGCCGCACCTTGCCCGGCGTCCCGCTTTCTCCCGAAAAGCCCCCCCCATGCGCCTTCTGGCTCTACTGCCCCTGACGCTCGTCGCCGCCTGCTCCGCGCCCGAGATGGCGGCCTCGGCAAGCTACGCGTTTTTCAAGCCGGATGGCGACATCGGCCTCGCGAGCGCCGGCACGCCTGTCGTCGACACAAACCTCTCGGCGCTCGGCATCGACGAGCGCGAGGACGCGCTGAGCCCACAGTTCGACTTCAAGTGGGGCGTGCCGCACCTGTCGGTCGACATGCAGTCAGCGAGTTGGGAGGGCTCGGGCACACTGGCCGTCGACTTTGGAGACATCAGCGCGGGCGAAACGGTGTCGAGCGAACTCGACCTCTCCGTGTACCGCGCCTACCTGACCTTCGATCTCGCCCCCACCGACGTGCTCGAACTCGGCATCGGCTTCGGCGCGCTGGTCCTCGATCTCGACGTCGCGGTGCGTCCGGACTCCGGCAGCGTGGGGACGCAGGACTTCGACGAGCTGTTCCCGCTGCCCGTGGTCGCGGCGCGCGCCGGTGGCCGCTTGTGGATGCTCGACCTCGAGGCGGTCGCCGCCGGTGGGCACGTCGATTATGACGGGGAAGAGGCCACGTTTCTGGATCTCGACCTCAACGCGAAGTACGCGCTCTGGGGCTCCCACGGGTCCTTCCATGGCGCGCTCATGGTCGGCTGGCGAACGACGTCATTCGAGGTCGCGTACGAGGACGATTTCGACAACGTGGACCTCGATGCGAGCTTCTCGGGTCCCTACGTCGGTTTGCATTTCGGCTTCTAGCCTCGCCGAGATCCTGCGATGGACTCCGAGCAGCGCCCGCCGAGCTACGGCAACATGAGCGACCAGCATTGGTCGCGCACGCGCAGCGAGCGCAATCGAGAGGCGCTGGATTACTACCTCGAGCGCTCGCGCAAGCCGGGCGTCGCCGAGGGTGGGGCGGAGCGCAACTTCTACTGCATGCATTGCGACGGGGTGATCCCGTTCGAGCCGCGCACGCGCTTCTGCCCCCACTGCAAGGCCGAGCTCGACGAGCACGTCGTGCGCTACTTCAACTGGGTCGAGATCAACGAGCCGCCCGAGAGCGACTTCAAGGCGCTCCTGCCGTTCCTGCTCGGCGCGCTCGGCCTGCTCGCGCTCGGCGTGCTCGCGTTCCTCGCTTGGAGCGTCTGGGGCTCATGAGCGCAGGCCGCTTCGACCGCCAGATCCGTTTCGCTGCGCTCGGCGCGGCCGGGCAGGAGCGGCTCGCGCGTGCGCGCGTGCTCATCGTGGGCTGCGGCGCGCTCGGCGGGGCGCTGGCTCAGTCCATGGCCCGCAGCGGGGTCGGGTTCGTGCGCATCGTGGACCGCGATGTCGTGGAGGAGAGCAATCTGCCGCGTCAGGTGCTGTTCGAGCCTCCCGACATTGGGCAACCGAAGGCGCAGGTCGCCGCGCGGTCCCTCGAGCGCATCGGAGGTCCGACGCGCGTCGAGCCCCACGTGCGCCACCTCGACGCGGAGTTGCTGCGCGAGCTCGGCACCGACGTCGAGCTGATCCTCGACGGCACCGACAATCTCGCGACGCGTTACCTGATCAATGACTTCGCGGTGGAGCGCGGTCGGCCGTGGGTCTACGGCGGCGTCGTGGGCAGCTCGGGGATCGTGTTTCCGGTCGTGCCCCCGCACGGTGCCTGCCTGCGCTGCCTGTTTCCCGATCCGCCGCCGCCGGGAGCGCTTCCAACCTGCGACAGCGCGGGCGTGCTGCAACCCGCGGTCGCCGCGATCGCGGCCCTGCAGGCGGGTGCGGCGCTGCGGTTGCTCGGCGCCGAGCCACGCGCGTCAGGCGAGGGAGTGGCGCGTCTCGTCGAGCTCGACGTGTGGACGCTCGAGAGCCACGCGATCGAGGTTCCCCGTGACCCGCAGTGCCCGTGCTGCGGGCAACGATCCTTCACCTTCCTCGACGCGGACACGACCGGCGACGCGCTTTCCCTGTGCGGCCGCAACACGGTGCAGGTCCGTCCGCAGCGCTCCTCGCGAGCCCGCGTCGACCTTACGAGCCTGCACGCGCGCCTCACGGGCCTCGCTCTGGAGCTTGCGCTTCAGGACGGCCTGCTGCGCTTCCGGCTCGAGGGCATCACCTGCTCCGTCTTTCCCGACGGTCGCGCGCTGTTCGAGGGCACGGACGATCCCGTGCGCGCGCGCGCGCTGTACGACCGCTGGCTGGGCTCGTGACGCTGCGTGCTGTCGTGCTGGCTGCAGGCGCGAGCCGACGACTCGGCGAGCCCAAGGCGCTCGCCCAGCTCGGCCAGCGCTGCGCGCTCGAGCACTTGCTCTCGGCGCTCGCGGCCATCGATGCTCGCCCGCTGGTGATCACCGGCGCCCATGACACCGAGCTCCGCGCGCGGCTCGGCCCGCTGTGCAACTGGCTCCTCAACCAGCGCTGGAGCGAGGGCCGCACCAGCGGCGTGCTGCTGGCTCGCGCCACTCTGCCGGGCTCGGACCTCCTCATCGCCCCCGTGGACGTGCCGCTGGTTTCCGCCTCGACCGTAGCCCGTCTCGCACAGGCTTGGCACGACGCGGGCGAGCAGGAACTCGGCTGGCTCGCACCGCGCCTCGGTGAGCAGGGCCCGTTCGGCCACCCCGTGATCGCCGGGCGCGCGCTGCTCGGCAGGCTGGAGCAGGGGAAAGAACTACGCAGCCTGCGCGCGCAGGCGCGCCCCCTGCAGTTCGTCGCGGTCGAGGATCCGGCCATTGCCGATGACCTCGATACCCCCGCGGACCTCGCTCGGCTCCGCCGGCGTCTCGAATTCGAACGCGGCTGAAGTTCGCGCGCGGTCGAGCCCGATACCACACCTGAAATCACATGAGTTTTCAGGGAGATGTCGCCGGTCTGGGCCTCGGTGAGCTGCTGCAGGGACTCGCCCGCGGCGGCCGCGCCGGCGTGCTGACCCTGCTCGCGAGCGGTCGTGTCTTGCGCGTGGGCGTGCGCGACGGCCAGTTGGTCCTGCTTCCGGAGGAGCACGAGCGCTCCGAATGCTGGCGCACTCGCAGCCAGCGTGCATGGGCTGCGCGCCACGACCTCCGCATCGACTCCCTGCGCATGCGCGAGATCGCACAGGCGACTCGGCTCGAGTCGATATTCGCCATGCTGGACTCGGACGGAGTGCACTTCCGCTTCGAGGCGGGCGCCATTCCTGAACTCGAACCGCGCTCCGACGCTGCACAAGCTGGTGCGAACGGCGAGGCGCTCGAGTTCGACGACGTCGTCCTCGGACCGGCGGTGAGCGTCGAGTACATCCTGCTGGAGCACGCACGCATCAGCGACGAGCTGGCGTCCCAGCCCACGGCGTGCGCCATCGATCCGCACTTTGTCCCTCGACGACTCGGTGACGAGCCGCCCCAGCGTACGCTGGAACGCATCTGGACCGAGTGCGACGGCTCCTCGAGCGTGGCCGAGATCGGCGACCGTCTGGGCTGGCCACTGCGACAGGTCTGCACGTCACTGTGCGCACTCGGTGCCCACGGAGCCATGCGCTTCGCCGATGCTCGCGAGCTTCTCGCTCTCGCGCACCATGAGCTGCAAGCGGGCCAGTTCGCGCGCGCGGCCTCGCGGCTCGCTGGCTGGTCCCGGCTCGCGCCGGCGGGGCCGGCCTCGCAAGGCGACGCACAGCTGTTGCTCGACCACTGGGAGCGCGGAAGCCTGGCTGCGGCGCTCGCCGCCATGGAGCCGCGCCACGGCCGAGCCCTGCTCGCCCGGCTCGATGCTGCGGAACGCGATGCACAACGCTCCGCGCAGCGCTGGCTGGAGCTTCGCAGAGCTCACAAGGGCGACTTCCTGACCGAATTCGCGGCGCTGCGCCGCGCACAGCGCTGCCCCGACGAGTCCCAGCGTCCGCCGATCGCGGACCTGCTCCGCATCGCCCGGCGCTTCCACGATCGGGGCCAACCGGAGCGTGCCGCCGCGGTCCTGCGCGCCGCCGTCCTGCGAGACAATGCGAGCGTCGCCACGCGACTCGAGATTGGCCAGCGACTGATGTCAGTCGGCAAGCTTGAGGAGGGCGCTGGCTGGGTCATCGACGCATGCCGCACACTCGCTGACTCCGGCCAGCACGACCGGGCCGTTGCGGCACTCAAGCCCATCCTCCACGCAGTTCCGGGCCAGCGCGAGGCGCGGGCCCTCTATTCGACGAGCTTCGGCCGCACGGCCAAGGGCCGACGTGCGCGGCGCAACACGCTCGCCGTGCTCGGCAGTGCTCTGGTGCTCTCGATCGCCGGCGTGGTGCATGTGCGTCGCGGGGAGGACTTCGAGCGCAAGCTCGCGATCGTGCGCGAGGCCCTCGACCGGCCTGAAGCCGCGCTGGCCGAGATCGATGACCTGTTCGGCGTGAGCGCGGACGAGCGTGTCCAGAACCTGCGCGAGCAGCTGCGCTCGCGCATTCGGCAGCGCCAGATCGCGGCGCGTCAGGCGTGGATCCTGCGCTTCCAGGAGTGCCACCTCGAATGCACGGGAGGCGATCCTGTGCTCGGCCTCCGCAATGCCCTCGAGATGCCGCCGATCCCGGCGGGACCCGAGCTCGGCGGGGAGCCGCCCCCGCGGCTCTCCGCACTGCTCGAGAGCCTCGTGGCTCGCTTGCAGGACCTGCTGATCGCCTCTGGCGCGAGCTCGGACAGCGTGGAATCCGGGCACGCCGAACAGCGGCTCTCGCGCCTGATCGCCGACGTCGATGCGGTCCTCGAGAGCGCGAAGCCGAGCCCGGACCTCGCGGGTTTCCGGAACACCTTGCGCTCGCTGCAACTGACGCTCGACACGCGCGCCCGCGAGCGCGCTGCACAACGCGAGAAGGAGCTGCAGGACGAGGCGCTCGCCCAACTCGACGCGCTCTTTGCGGCCGGGCGGGCGCACGCCGCGGCCGGGGATCTCGAGCGCGCTGTGGCGAGCTTTCAGCGCTTCGAGCGAGCACCCGGAGGCGCCGAACTGGCGCCGCTGTTCCGTCGCGAGATGGACGCGGTTCGCAAGCACCACGAAGCCGTGCTCGCTGCGCGCGCACTCGCGGAGCAGGGCCAACACACCGAGGCGATCGCGCGCCTCGCGCCCGCCTGCCAGCGACCGGCCGAGCACCTCCTTCCCTGTCGCATCGAGTCCGTGCCGTCGGGCGCCCACGTGCGACTTTCCAACGGAACCCTGCGCACGACGCCCTTCGTGCTCGAATGCGCCCCCGGCGAGCGCGTCGCAGGGCGCGTCGAGCTGTCGGGCTTCGAAACCGCAATGCTGGTGCTCGACGGTCCGGCGGACCGCGAGATCCTGCTGTCGCGCACTCCGACCGCCCACTGGCCCACGCGCACGCGCGTCGATGCCATACCCGTCTCCGTCGACGACAGCCACATCGTCTGCGACCGCGAGGGTCGCGTGGCGCGCGTGGGCGCCGATGGCCGCGAACGCTGGAGCATTCGCCTGCGGACCGCGGCCGGCATTCGTCACGCGCCCGTCTTCCTGCCGCGCCGAGCTGGATCCCTGCTTGTCGTGGACGAGCTTGGCTACGTCTGGGTGCTCGACTCCCAGAGCGGGACGACCGAAGGTGCGCTCCAGCTCGGCTCCGCTCCCGCCAGCGGGTTGCAGCTCACTCCGCAGGGCGTGGCGCTCGAGCTGGAGGACGGCCGCCGACTCCTCTGGCAGGGCGAGCTGACGCCCAGCGCCGAGCAGCGTACCGATGGAAGCGAAGCGCAGCAGCGACCCCACAATGCCGGGCTCGCCTGCCTGCGCCGCTCGATCGAGTCGGGCAGCGTGCTCAACTCGCCTTGGGCCCAGGGCACGCTGGAGGTGGCGACGACGCACTACCTCCTGCGCCGTACGGACGGCTCCACGGGCTTCGCCGCCACGCGCAGCGGCGAGTGGACCTACCTCGCATTCGAGGCACCGAGCGCCCGCGCCCCGCGCGGACGGGCATGGGTTTCCGACGCGAGCGGACTCAAGTCGTTCGACCTGTAGCGAAGCTCGCAGGCCGCGCGCATACTGCGACCGTGGGAGTGGATAACTCGCAGATCGTCGATCTCGTAGCCACGGCTCCCGACGGCAGTCTGCTGCTCGTGATGGTCGAGCATCGTCCGTGGGACGGCTCCGACGAGCGCTTGCAGCAGCTGCAGGACAAGGTCAATGCGTACTTGGCGTTCGCGCTCGACGGCGAGCTCGAGCGCGAGTTCCCCGGTCACACGGCCGCCGGTCTCAGCCTGCTGCTGCGCTGCATCGAGCCGCCCGATGCGATGGTCCGCGGTCTCGTGACACCGCTGCGCAAGGCGCTCGAGCCGCTCGGCCTGCATTTTGTGGTGCAGGTCGAGGGCGAGCCCAACCCGTGGCAGCATCCGGACGAATCCGGGCGCTGAGGCGCAGCCCGCTCAGGGAGTGAGGCGATAGATCGTGCGCGGGAACGGAATCGCCTCGCGCACGTGCTCGATGCCGCAGATCCACGCCACGGTGCGCTCGAGACCGAGCCCGAAGCCACCGTGGGGAACGGAGCCGAAGCGACGCAGATCGAAGTACCACTGGAAGGCCTCTTCCGGCAGGCCTTCGTGACGGATGCGCGATAGCAGCAGGTCGAGGTCCTCCTCGCGCTGGCTGCCACCGATGATCTCCCCGACGCCTTCGGATCCGAGCACGTCGACCGACAGGCACTTGGTCTCGTCGGCTGGATCGCGCTTCATGTAGAAGGCCTTGATGGCCGCCGGGTAGCGGTGGACCATCACCGGGCGATCGTAGAGGTTCGAGATGATCGTCTCGTGCGGCGCGCCGAAGTCCTCGCCGGCCTTGAAGGCGAGTTCCGTGCCCCTGATGTCGGGGTGGTCAAGCAGGACCTGCGAGGCCTCCGCGTAGGTGATGCGCGGGAACGGCGCGACGATCCTCTCGAGCTTGCCGATGTCGCGCTCGAGCACGGCGAGCTCCGCGCGCCGGGTCTTGAGCACGTGCGCGACGACGTAACTCAGCATGTCTTCCGCGAGCGACATCACGTCGTCGAGCGTCGCGTAGGCCATCTCCGGCTCGATCATCCAGAACTCCGTCAGGTGACGACGGGTCTTGGACTTCTCGGCACGGAACGTGGGCCCGAAGGTGTAGACCTTGCCGAGCGCCATGGCCGCGGCCTCGGCGTACAGCTGGCCCGACTGCGTCAAGTAGGCCATCTGCTCGAAGTACGGCACCTGAAACAGGGTCGACGTTCCTTCGCACGCGTTGGGTGTGAAGATGGGCGCGTCCATGCAGGTGAAGCCGCGCTCGTCGAAGAAGTTGCGGATGCCCATGATCACCGCGTGACGCACGCGCATCACCGCCCACGGGCGCTTGGAGCGCAACCACAGGTGGCGGTGCTCCATCAGGAACTCGATGCCGTGCTCCTTGGGCGTAATCGGGTAGCCGGTCACGGCCTGCAGCACGCGGCCGGACTGCACGTCGATCTCGAAGCCACCCGGCGCGCGCGGCTCGGCCTTCACGAGGCCGGTGAGCGTGATGCTCGACTCCTGCCCAGCGCCCGCGACCTGATTGAAGAAATCCTCACCGACGTTCCCGCGGAACACGACGCACTGCACGATGCCCGTGCCGTCGCGCAGGAGCACGAAGTGCAGCTTGCCCTTCGAGGTACGGTCGTACACCCAGCCCTGCAGTGTGACGACCTGCCCGATGTGCTGGGCGAGCTTCTCGATCGTGGTGACAGTCATGGTTCGCCTTGATGAGGATTTCGGGTGCTCAGGGGAACATCGAATAGGCGGGCTTCACTTCAACCTCGACCACGACGCCATCCCGCACGAGCACGCGGCCCTTGCACTGGACGCCGGCGCGCCGGGCCTCGACGAGCACCTCGTGGGAGCCGCCGGTCTCGAACAGCTTCGCGAGCTCCTCGAGCGTCGGAACGACTTGCACATGCTCGTATCCATGGGCGATCAGGCGCTGGACGATGCGCTCGGAGAGACCGGCCCCGTCCGCGGCCGGCGCCCCGCGTGCGGCCTCGCCGTGGTACGCCACCTGCGACGCGCGCAGGAGCGAGTCCTCGAGCCGCCGCTGCCCGTCGCGGATCTCGATCAGCACGTGCTCGATGCGCCGCAGGTCGAGGTCCTCGCGCTCGCGCGCCACGCGGGCAAGGGTGGTCTGGATCTGCTCGAGGGCAGACAGTCGCTCCGCGAACCGCGCCAGCTCGCGCAGGCGGTTGTGCAGGAGCCAGACCCCAGCCGCCGTGGCACCGGCCGCCACGGCGCACAGGCCCAGCAGCCACGGAACCGTGGCCAGCAAGAAATCCGAGCTCTCCGGAGCCTGCAGGAACGCCATGGGCCGAGAGGATACGCAGCGCGGTTCCGGTGTCCAAGCGAAGCTCGCGCGACCAAGTCCAGCGAGCGCGCTTCACCCCGCAGGCCGAGACGCCTATCCTCCCCCCCCATGCGTGCCGCCCTGATCGCCCTCGTCTGCATCCTCGCGCTCGCCGCCGTTCAGCTGCTGCCGGCCGCGGACCCCGCGCGACTCGCGGCCCAGAATGCCCACGCGGTTCTGGCCGAGCGCGTCGGTCCTGCCCCGGCCGAGGGAGCAGCCGACGAGCGCCCCACGCTCGCCGACCTGATGCTCGACGGCCCCGCCGTAATCGAGCGTTCGGGCGAGCGCGCGACGCTCGCGATCTTCGGAGTCGGCTTCGAGAGCGACGTTCCCTCGGAGGATCTCACGGTTCACTACCACGCGCGCCGCAGCCTGATCCGCGGTCTGCGCGAAGCCGCGGCCGAGCGGGATCTCTCGCTCGCAGTCGAAGGCGAGGAAGGTCCGACCGCGAAGAGCCAGGGAACGGGTGCGAGCTTCGGCGTGCGCCACGACAGCGCGCGCGGCGCGCTGATCGTCGAGGTCACGCAGCCCGGGGGCGCTCGCCAGCGTGCCGAGCTCGTCGGCTGGACGCCCCCGGAGCGCTCGTCCCTGTACCCGCCGCTGGTCGCGATCCTGCTCGCCGTCGTGTTCCGGCGCCCGGTGCTCGCGCTCTTCTCGGGCGTCTGGGTCGCGATGGTGCTGGAGCGGCTGCAGAGCGGCTCCGGCATCGGGCGCGCGCTCGCCGCAAGCTTGCCCGATTTCGCCACCCGCAGCCTCTGGCCCCAGCTCGCGGATCCCGACAAGCTCCTGATCATCGGCTTCGTGATCGCGATGCTCTCGATGGTCGGAGTGATGACGCGGAGCGGCGGCATCCGCGGACTGGTCGATTCCGTGGCCAGGTTCGCCCGCGGCGCGCGCTCGACCCAGGTCGCGACATGGATCATGGGGCTCGTCGTGTTCTTCGACGACTATGCGAACTGCATCCTCGTCGGGACGACGATGCGCCCGCTCTCCGACCGCTTCCGCATCTCGCGCGAGAAGCTCAGCTACCTCGTCGACTCGACGGCGGCGCCCGTGGCGGGCATCTCGATCTTCTCGACCTGGATCGCCTACGAAGTTTCGACGTTCGCACCGCAGCTGCCTGCCGCCGGCCTCTCTTCCGATCAGGGCTATGCGGTCTTCATCGAGAGCCTTCCGTTTCGCTTCTACTGCATCTTCACGCTCGTGCTCGCGGGCCTGATCGTGTGGAGCGGCCGCGACTTTGGCCCGATGCTGGCCGCCGAGCGCCGCGCCCGCACGACCGGGCAGCTCGTGCGCGACGGGGGCTCGCCGATGGTCGGTGACGCCGCGACGCACATCGAGCCCGCGCCGGGCGTGACTCCGCGCGCGTATCGCGCGATCGTGCCGATGCTCGTCTTCATCGGGGTGACCCTGCTCGAGATCCTGCGCGTCGGCAACGCCGCCCATCCGGGCCTGTGGGACGAGCCGAGTATCGACTTTGTGCGCAAGGTCACGCTCGTACTCGCTGACGGCGAGAGTTCCCGTGCGATCCTGATCGGCTCGACCGGCGGCTTCCTTGTCTCCTGCATCCTCGCCTTCTTTGCCGGCGCTGTGGCCGCGATTCCCGGAGCGATCGCTACGACGATTCGCAACATGGGCATCGCCGTCGCGATCCTCTACCTCGCGTGGATGATCGGCACCGCGTGCGACGAGCTCGGGACTGCGAGCTACCTGACAGAACTCCTCGGAGATCGACTCTCGCCGCCCCTGCTCCCCACGCTGCTGTTCCTGCTGTCTTCGGCGATCGCCTTCGCCACCGGAACCTCGTGGGGCACGATGAGCATTCTCCTGCCGCTCGTCGTGGGCCTGTCCTACACACTCGGCGAGCGCGATCCGGCCCTCGGAGGCTACACACTTATGCTGCTGTCCATCGGCGCCGTGCTCGAAGGCTCCATCTTCGGCGACCACTGCTCCCCCATCTCCGACACCACGATCCTGAGCTCGACGGCCTGCGCCGCGGACCACATCGACCACACCCGCACCCAGATGGGATATGCGCTGACCGCCATGGGCGTGGCGGTCACGTGTGGCTACTTTCCATGCGCGTTCCTCGGCTGGAGCGCCGCTGCGGCCCTCGCGCTAGGAGTCGGCGCGCTGCTCATGATCGTGTTCGTGTTCGGACGAAAAAGTGACTCGTCCGTGCAGGCCTGAGCCGAGCGCGGAAGGAATTTCCGTGCCCCTCCCGAAGAAGCTCGGACGCCGCCTGTTGGTGAGCGTGTTGCTCGGCGTGCTTGTGTACGCCGGGATCGCCGTTTGGTCGGACGCTTCCGCGATCGCCGGGGCATTCACGCGCTTGCCTCTATGGGTCCTCCCGGCCGCGTGCGCGCTCAGCTTCGCGAACTACGCGATCCGCTTCCTGAAGTGGCGACGCTACTGCCGCCTGCTCGATATCCGCCTCCAGACGGGTACCTCATTCCTGATCTACCTGAGCGGCATGACGCTCTCGGTGACGCCCGGCAAGATGGGCGAGGTCTTCAAGTCTTGGCTCGTCAAGCAAGTCACGGGCGTCCGCATCCACCACTCGGCGCCCATCGTGGTCGCCGAGCGCTTCACAGACCTGCTCGGCTACCTCATCCTCGTCGCCATCGGCGGGCTCAGCACTGCGCCCGAGTACGCCTGGGTCTTCTGGACCCTGCTCACCGCATGCGCTTGCGCGCTCGGCGTCGTGTGCTCGACCCGATGCACTCGAATCGTCGTGCGGCTCGTGGCGCGCACGCCGGTCGTCGGCAGGCTGGCTCCACGCGTCGAGGGAGCATTCGCCAGCACGCGCATCCTGCTCGCGCCGCGCGAGATCCTGATGCCCACGCTCGTGTCCGTGCTCGGCTGGGGCTGCGAGTGCACGGGCTTCTGGATCATCGCCAACGCGGTCGTGCCCGAGAGCGTGCCGTGGCTCTACGCGGTGTTCGCCTTCGCTTTCAGCGCCGTCGCGGGTGCAGTGGCCATCATCGCTCCCGGTGGGCTCGTCATCACGGAAGGGCTGCTCGGCTCGCTGCTGCGACCGCGCTACCAGCCGGTCCTCGAGCGCACGCTGGCGCTGGCGGGCGACGCGGCACGCGAGACGGCGCGCGCTCAGGCCGCTGCGGCCGTGATCCTCGCGCGCCTGTGCACCCTTTGGTTTGCCGTCGCCGTCGGCTTCGTGGCGACCGCCTTGTTCACGCGCCGCCATGGCAGCGTGCAGGAGAGCGCGGACTAGCGCCGGGCCGCCAGCGAGCAGAGCGCGAGCACGGCCGCGAACGTGGACAGCCAAGGCACGTAAGAACGCGTGCGCTGGGCCGGACGAGGTGGCTCACCCAAGCGGAGCTCCGCCGGTCGGATGCGCGGCGCGTCCGCACGCGGCGCACAGGCTCGGTCGAGACGACGCGAGAACTCCAGCGCAAACACGACATCGTCGCCTCGCAGGCTCGGGCGATCTTCCCACGCCACCTCGACGCGCCCCGGCACGAAGCGCACGATGTTCGCCCCGTCGGTCGCCTGCATCCACGGCTCCTCCGGCTCATCAGAAAGCGCGCTTAGCAGCAGGGCCGCCCCCTCGAGGCTCCATTCGGATCCAGCGCAGCGTACGTCGCGCGCCGGACCCTCGCCCGCGCGCTCGACGGCGAGCATCGCGAATGCCCCGGAGTCCACGCGCTCCAGACCGCGCCCCTCGAGCCACGCCAGCACCAGCTCCCCGAAGGCAGTGCCTTCGAGTCGGGGATCGAGAAATACGCCCCTGCGTCCGGCAGACGCGACGGCGGAGCCCGCGTCGCCGCCCGTCAGCGCCAGCGAAGCGAGCGCAGGCGCCCGGGGCTCCGTGTCCGTGACCCAAACCGTGCCGGGAGCGTCGAGCCGTGCCCAATGGGGCTCATCCCAGTCCCCCGCCGGGCGCGCGAGCCACGCAGCGGGCACCGTCGCCACGGGCGCGCTGACGAAGCTGCCGGAGACGCAGCGATACTCGCAGTCAGGACCGAGGCGAGCGCTCACGAGCCCGAGCGCGGCCTCCAAGACCGTTGTCCCGCCCGCGCCCGCAAACATCGAGGGCGAGCGATCGAGCAGCACCGTCCACCTCGGCGAGAGCGACGCACGGGCGCGCGCGCCAGCCAGCGCCAAACAACCGGCACACAAGGCCGCCACGAGCAACAGCAACGCGATGGGCGGAGTGGAGCGGCGTATGGGCGCGCGCGCAGCGTCCGGCGGAACCTGCCTCCAGAGCTCCAGCGTGCCCGTGCTCGAACGCGGCGCACGGCGAGCCTGCAAGGCGAGCAAGGTCACGAGCAGCGGAAGCGCGAGCGAAACCAGCGCCCAAGGGCGGTCGAACGCGATCACGCCAGCAGCTCCCCGGCCAGCACCTCGAAGTCCGCGTCGGAGGGCGTCACGCGATAGTCCTGACCGCGCCGAGTGAAGGCGCTGCGCCACGCGCCGAGCCGCTCATCGAGAACAAGGGCATAGGCTTCGATCGCGCGCGCGTCGACTTCGAGTTCGAGCGCATCGCCACGCTCGGGATCAAACCACTCGACGCCCTCGGCGCGAGACGGCGTGAGCTCGCGGCGCGACAGCACCGCGATCGCGCCTGCGCGACAACCGCGCCGGGCATGGGCGAGGACCTCCGCAGGATCGAGGTCCATCAGGTCACCGAGCACGACCACGCGACTCGCGCGCGACAGGCGCGGATGGCGCAAGACCTCGCGCACCGGCCGCTCCCCGCGCGCCATTCGGCCTCGCAGGAACTCGAGCCACTCCGGCAGGTCCGGCCGCGAGCGGAGCGCGCTCCGCTCGACCACGCCCTCGACTCCGTGCGCGAGAACCTCTGCGCTGCCACCCTGCAAAACGGTCGCCAGCGCCAGAGCCGTCGCCAGCTCGCAGGCATGTTCCAGCTTCGACGGGCATCCGACGCCCATGGAGGCGCTCGTGTCGAGCACCAAGGCCAGCCGTTCACCGCGCTCCGCTCGCCGCACGCGCACCCACGCGCGCCCCAGACGAGCGAGCAGCTCCCAGTCGAGATCGCGCAGGTCCTCGCCTTCGCGATACGGCCGATGACCCTCGAGCTCGACGCCCTGCCCCGGAGCCACGCCCCGTCGGCCCTCGTCGCGCGCCGAGGACGCCCGCGCACGCGCCACGAAGCTTTGCAGCCGAGCGAGGAACGCTGGTCCGAGCACCACGCGCGACGAGTCCGCGTCCGAGCGCCCCACCGGCTCCATCGCGTCTAGACCCGCCGCGGCCGCGGCGGCTCGAGGTCGAGCGGACGGCCGCCCGCCTCGACCTGAGCCACGCCATCGCGCCACACGACCGTTCCCCGCCGCACCACGACCTGCGGCTGGCCGCGCAGCTCCCAGCCCTCGAAGGCGGACCACTTCGAGCGCGAGGGCAACTCCGCCGCGCGCACGGTGAAGCGCCGCTCGGGATCGAACAGGACCACGTCGCCGTCGTAGCCGCGCGCCAGTCGTCCCTTGCCGGGCAAGTGGAAGCTCTGCGCCGCGCGCCACGTCACCGCGTCGAGCGCCGTCTGCGCGTCGAGCCAGCCGCGCACGACGAGTTCCCACGTCAGAGGCCACAAGAGATCGATCGAAGGCATTCCCGAGGGCGACTTGGCGTAGGGCCGCTGCTTGTACTCGAGCGGGTGCGGTGCGTGGTCGGTGCCGATCGAATCCACGTCTCCGGCCGTCAAGGCGGCACACAGCCCGAGAGAGTCCGCGGGCGTCTTGATCGACGGATTGACCTTGAGCAGGTTGCCGAGCTTGTCGGCCCACTCGCACGAGAGCAGCAGGAAGTGCGGCCCGGTGCTCGACCACACGGGCAGTCCCGCCGTGCGAGCGCGCCGGATCAGCGCCGCCGCCTCGGCGGACGACACGTGGTAGACGTGCAGCCAAGTCCCAAAGCGCTCGACCCACTCGAGCGCCTTGCGCACGGACTCGACCTCCGCCTCCGTCGAACGAGCGAGGTGGTGGAGAGCGACCGTGGCCTCGGGGTTGCCGTCGACGAGCCGCAGCTTGTCGCGCTGCAGGAGCGCCTCGTCCTCGCAGTGCGCGACGACCATGCGACCGACCCGCGCCGCGCCCTCGAACAGGCGCGCGAGCAGATCGTCGTCGAGCACACCGCCGAGGCCCGTGGAGCCGCCGAGGAAGCACTTGTAAGCCGGAGTCAGTGGCGCCATGGCCGCAAGCTCGGGCAGCGAGGCCTCGACGAGGTTGGCAAGGCAGCCAAAGTCGACGCGCGAGCGCTTCGCGACATGAGCGAGACGCTCCTCGAGCGCGCGGCGTGAGGTCGACAGCGGCGGGTTGTTCTGCACCTCGACGACGCTCGTCACGCCCCCGTGCAGCGCACCGAGCGATCCCTTGTCCCAGCCCTCGATGTGCTCGAGCCCCGGATCGCGGAAGTGCACGTGCACATCGACGAGGCCAGGGATCGCCGTGAGGCCACCGGCATCGACCTGCGGCAGCCCCTCGGGCGCCACACCCGCACCGACGGCCTCGATCACGCCCTCGCGGATGCGCACATTGACCGGAGCCGAGGTGGGTCCGGGCGGATAGCTGCGCGCCCCGCCGATCCACAGGCTCGCGCCGCGCGCTGACGTCCCATCGCTCATGTGCGTCGCACCACCACGAGGGTCACGTCGTCCTCTGGCTTGCCACCCGAAAACTGCACCGCAGCCTCGGCCAGCAGGCGCGTGATCGTCTCAGCGTCCGCGCCGCACGCGGCCTGCTCCACCAGCAACTCCTTGACGCGCTCCTCGCCGAGCAGCTTGTCGCGATCCTGCTCGGGATGGGCCTCGATCAGGCCGTCCGTGAAAGCGAGCATCACATCGCCAGGCTGCAGCTCGAAGCGCTCATCGATCGCGTACTCAACGTCGGAGGAGAAGCCGAGCGCCAAGCCGTGCACGTCGTACGTCAGCACCTTGCCGTCGCGCACCAGCAGCGGGCCGTGGTGGCCGGCATTGCACATCTCGACGCTGCCGTCCTCCGCGATGGCGAGCAAGAGCAGCGTCAGGAACGTGCCGGGCTCGATGCGATCCGAGAGGTCCTGATTGAGCATCGTCACCGCAGCGGCCGGATCGTTCGACATGCGCAGGCCCGTGCGCAGCACGCCCTGCGCGCTCTGCGTGATGAGCGCCGGCCCGACTCCGTGCCCCGAGACATCGCCGACCACCACCGCGAGTCGACCGTCCTTGAGCTTCACGAAGTCGAAGAAGTCACCGGAGGTCTTCTCCGCGGCGCGGAAGAAGCCGTGGATGTCGAGACCGGGGATGCCTTTGGGGATGCGTGGCATCAGGCCCGATTGCACGGCCTTCGCCAGCTCGAGCGACTGCTCGAGCCGCGCCTTCTCAAGCGACTCCTGATGGCTGCGGTGCTTGTCGAGCGTGATCGCGGCCTGCTGGCTGTGGGCGTTGAAGAGCTCCAGTTCGCGCTGGCTGAACTCGCGCGTCGCAGCCTTCGAGTCGACGTACAGCGCACCCTTCAGGCCTTCGCCGTCCTCGCGCGTACGCGACAGCGGCACGCACATCACGGCGCGCAGCCGCAGGTCGAACACCGACTGACCGAGATCGCGCGCCTCGGAATCGTTCTGCACAGTCGCGAGCTTGGGTTCGTTGCGCTCGATGACCGAGCGCACCACCGACGTCGAGAAGCGCTCCTTGTCTTGCAACGGCTTCTTGTCACGGGTGCGAGCCACCCGGATGCGCAGCTCGCCCGAGGGCTCGAGCAACACGAGGAATCCGCGCTCGGCTCCGCACAGCTCCACCGAGTTGTCGACGATCTGGATCAAGGTCTCGTCGAAGTCGCGCGCCTCGGAGAGTCGCGCGAACATCTCCAGCAGCACCTCGACGGTATGCCGGTCCGTGTCCTTGTCGCCCGTCAGGAAGCGGGCCGTCGAGTTGCCCAAGGGGCTCGTCCCCGCCGCTGCCGCCGAGGGCGTGACCGCCGCCGCAGGAAGGGTGGGAGCTTTGTCGTCACGATCTTTCTTACTGCGCCAGAACATGCCTCTAATCTAGCGCGCAGCCCCCTCCGGCTCTCTCCCGGAATATTGCTTGCACCCCGCAGGCTGAGGGCAACAATCGGAACTCTGGGGGGTGCCCAGCCAAAGCTCGGCCCCCCCCCGAAACCGCCACCAGAACCGCTTCCCCACCGTTCCCATGCACATCAACGTCGAGCACGGACAGAACTTCGCAACCCTCCACCTGCGCGGGGAGTTCGATACCTTCTACTGCACTGCATTCCAGACTGAAGTCGCGGCCCTGCAGAAGGCAGGCGTGCATCGCGTCGTGCTCAACCTGCGCCAAGTGAAGTTCATCAACTCCACCGCGCTCGGAACGATCATCAAGGTCTTCAAGCAGCTCAAGGAGAAGGGTGGCAAGCTCGTCATCTCGCGTCCGTCCGAGTTCTGCCGCGAGATGATCAAGAAGGTCGGCATCGATCGCATCGTGCCCGTCTGCGACAGCGACGAAGCGGCGCAGGCGGCGGTGATTGGCACGATGCTCGCCCCGGCCGCTCAGCCGGACGCCGAGGCCGGGCTACCCGACGACGAGAGCTCGGTCATCTTCAGCCCCACCGATACCAACCGCATCGAGCACTTCCTGTCGCAGGCCCGTCGCTTCAAGGAGGTCGTCAACCCCGTCCACGGTCACAAGTTCGGCTCCAACTGGCGTGGCATCGGTCGCATGGCCCGGCTCGACGAGTCGGGGCTGCACTTCAGCTGGAACGGCGGCGACACCGGGCTCGAGGTCTTCGCCATGGGCCAGCTGCTCTCGATCGGTACCGAGCTCAAAATCAAGTTCCGCCTCCCGCTGTTCCAGTCGGGCTTCTGCGAAGCCTCCGCCGTCGTCGCCTCCGTCGAGGAGCGCGAGGGTGGCGTCAAGATCGGCGTCAACTTCACCAAGATCGAGGAGCGCACGTTGGCCGCCGTAAAGCAGTACTCGGCCGACATGAAGTACCTCAAGGACGAGCTGCGCAACGTCTGAGCAGCGCCGCTCGACGACCGGCGGTGGCAACCACGCGGCGCGCGCCGACCCCAGCGGGTTGGCGCGCGCCGCGGCTGCTTCTGCGCGCTCTCGTACGGGATCGACAGCCTTTCCGAGGTCGGACAGCGTTTCCGGAAGCCCCTTCCGTGGGCGCGCTCAGCTGCCGCGGTTCGAGCGCATTTTTCGGCTGCTCGCTCAGGTCTAGCCGCGACCGTCCGAGAACTAACGCGAGCCTGATCGTCCTCGCGAAACCCGCCGTCCAGCGCCACCATGAACTCTCGCCATCACCGCCCCTCGCTGAACCGTATCCCCGGCACCGAGCCCGCGCGCCGTGCGCTGTTCCTTGACCGCTGGGGCACGCTGCTCGACCTTCCGCCGGGCGGCTTCGCCCCGTTCTCCGAGTGCCGCATCGCCCCCGGCGTGACCGAGATGCTCTTCCGCGTCTCGGGCGCCGGCTGGAACCTGTACCTCGTCGGCAACGAGGATCTGGTGGCCAAGGGCCGCATTCGAGACGAGGAATGGACCAGCTTCGAACGCTCGATGCTCGAGCACCTGCAAGGCCAAGGCGTGCGCATCGTGCGCAACTACGCCTGCCTCGAACATCCCACCGAAGGCGTGGGCGCCCACAAGAAGACCTCCGTGTACCGCCTCCCGGACACCGGCATCTTCTTCCATGCCCGTCAAAACGACGGCGTCGTGCTCGAGCGCAGCTTCCTCATCGGAGACAGCACGCTTGAGCTCGCGGCAGCCGGCCGCGCGGGGCTGCGCAGCGTCGGAGTCGCGACGGGCCAAGGCTGCCGCGACGGAGAGTACGCCGTGGAGCCGGACATCCGCGCCACGGACCTGCGCGAGGCGCTCGAGTTCTTCCTGCGCGCCGAAGTCGGATCCACCAAGGCCGCCTAACCCAGAGGAGCCGGCCTCCCGGGCAGAGCCTCGCGCCTCCGACACAGGTGGCACGGGGCGCTGCGTCCTTGTTCGCCCTACCAGCCTGGGCCCCACACGGGCTTCGGAGCGCCGGCCGAGGCCGTCCATGGCCACGCGAAGCCGCTCCACGGTCGCTCGCCGACCGGGGCGGACATGGGCGGCGCTCCGGGCGCGAAGTCCGGGCCGCGCACCTTCCCCGAAACCACCCGCGGACGCGCGTCCTGGACCAGCAGACGGACGCGGGCACCGGGAAGCACGGTCCAAGGCGGACGGACGGCCCCCGGAGCGCTCGGCGGTGAGAGCAACAAGGGTGCGCCCGCAAGCAGCTCAAGGTCAACCAGCCCCTCCGCGCCCGCTCGCAGGGACAGCGTGCCCTTCGAGCACAGGCCGCGCCAGCCGCCCGGAAGCTCGAAGCGCAGGGGCCCCTCGCGCACCTCCAGATGGGTCTCATCCAGCCCAGAAAATGCAAGCCATAGGCCGGCACCTTCCGTCCGGGCGGGCCGCCAGCTCAGCGCCTGCGCGCCTTCGAGCTCGATGCTGGCCGAGCCCAGCCAGCGCAGCCGCAGACGCGCGAGCGTGGAGGACTCTAGATAGCCCGAAGGGCCGTGGGGCCAGTCCATGGCGCCCAAGGGCAGGCTCGCCGTTCCCGACGCGTGGGCCACGCGCACGCGGCCCTCGAGCACATCCAGACGCAGCACCGGATCGCCCGCCAGGGCCAGAAGCGAGACGGAGACCAGCAACATGCCGACTGTATCGGGAGCGCGCGGGGCTCCGACCGCAATCCGACAGCGCCTCGAAACGCGCCACTGCGGAAAGAACTTCCTCGCGTCAGGAGAACGAGCGTCGCAGCAGCTCGGCCCGCAGGCGATCGCGCTCCGTCGGCTCGACCAGTTCCTTCGCCACGGCGCCCTCGCTCTGGACCTGCAGGTGCGCCTTCTGGATCTGGACGCGCAGGCGGGCGAGCGTGCGGAGGTCGAGCTCGGGGCATAGGCCAAGCAGCTGGCCCAACCTAAGGATCGAGAGCTGCGCCAGCGCGGCCTCGGTCGTCATCGCACGCGAGGAACGCACGATCCCCAGCGCCCGGGCGACGCGATCGGAGAGCTCCGCCCGGCGCGACTTCTGGAGCTCCGCTCGCACCGAGCGCTCGAAGGCCACGACCGCGGGCACGAGTTCGCGCAGCTCCGCGACCAACGAGTCCTCGCTGCGCCCGAGCGTGATCTGGTTGGAGACCTGATAGAAGTCGCCGAAGGCGCGCGAGCCCTCGCCGTACAGCCCGCGCACGGCGAGGCCTGTGCGCGCGGCCGCCGTGAAGACCTTCTCGAGTTCGCTCGGCACGAGCGCCAGCGCGGGCAGGTGCAGCATCACCGACGCGCGCATGCCGGTTCCCACGTTCGTGGGGCAGGCCGTCAGGTAGCCAAACTGGGCGTTCGCGGCGTAACGCAGGCGCGACTCGAGCTCGCGATCGAGCGCGAGCGCGCGCGCGAAGGCCTGCTCGAGATCGAATCCAGCCTCCATCGACTGCAACCGCAGGTGGTCCTCTTCGTTGACCATCACCGACAGGCGCTCGTCGTCGCTGAAGGCCACCGCACGGCCGATGCGGGCAGCGCGCTCTTCCGTGCTCGGCGCGAGGTCGCGACTCACGAGGTGCCGTTCCCGCAGCAGCAAGCGCAGCACGTCGGACGACTCCGCGATATCGACCCACTGCATGCGCCCCGCGCTCTGGAAACGCTCGAGCGAGGGACGCAAGCGCTGAGCGCGCTCGCGAGCTCGCTCGTCCGACAGCTTGGTGACGAACGGATAGTCCTCGAGGTTGCGGGCAAGGCGTACGCGCGAAGACACGACCACGTCGCTGGCCTCCCCGGCGGGAACCAGCCACGAGGCCACGCGCCCGGCGAGGCGCACGGGATCGAAGGCAGACGGCGGCATGCAGGGGCTCTAATCTAGCGTCCGCCGCCCTCCGGGGCATCTCGGCCATGCTGCTCGCACTCTGCCTCGCTCTCGCAACGCAGGACTTCCCCGCCATTCTTTGGCGTGCGGAGTCTGCGCCGAGCGATCTGCAGCGGGCTTTCGGGGCCGTGTGCGTTGGACGCAACGATACGGTCGATGAACTCGCCGCAGCCGGGATCGAGTTCCTCGTGTTCAACGCACCGGGACGCGACGAGCTGCACCTCGAGCGCGAGCGCGCCGGTTGGGCCGAGCGTCGCCAGCGCTGGCTCGAGACGCGTGATCCAGCCCTGTGTCGACGGGAGCCCTGCCTCGAGGACCCGGCCACCGAGGCGCTGCTGCTCGCACGCCTCGAGCAGAGCCTCGCCGCACGCCGCGGACAGGTCGGGCTGGGACTCTCCTTAGGCGACGAGGTCGGGTTCACTCCGGGCGGAATTCCCGAGGAGACCTGCACCTGTGAGCACTGCGAGCTCGCCTGGGCCCGCGCTCACGCGGACGAGACGTCCCCGCGGCCTCCGCGACTCTGCGACCTCGGAACCGACGCCACGCTGCGTGCTGTTTTCGACGGCGACCTTGCTCCGACAAGGCACTGGCTGGAGCGCCGCGAGTTTCACCAAAGGCAGCTCCTCGATCTGCTCGGCTCGCTGGCGCGCCGCGTCCGCGCAACCGGCAAGCCCGTGGGGCTCCTCGGACTCACGAGCCAGTCGGCGTTCGGAGGCGTCTCGATCGAACGCATCCTTCCGCAGTTGGACTTCCTCGAGTGCTACCGGATCGGCAACGCCCGGGAGCTGGCGCTCACGCTGCGCCGGCCTGAGCAGCGCATCTACCTCACCGTGTTCGCCAGCCAAGGCGCGAGCAGCGCGTCTTGGTCGGTGTGGGAGCACTGGATGCAGGGCGGAGATGGGATGTTCGTGTGGAGCGAGGCGGAGCTGGCCAAGGCACCACACGTCGCGGCGCGGCTCCTGCAGACGCTCGCCCGCGTACGCACGCTGCCGGTCCTGCGACCACGACCTCAAGGAATCGCGGTCGCGCACTCCGCTCGGGCTATGGGCGCCGGCTGGCTGCGCGATGCGCTCCTCGATGGCGGGACGTGGCCCCAGCGCTTCGCGAGCTGGCAGGAGCAGCACGGCAGGGTCGAGCGGGCCCGTGCGCGCTGGTTCGACTTCGCGCGCTGCGCCGGCGCCATGCCGGGCGCGCTCCCCATCGAGCAGCTGTCCCCCGCAGATGCCGCGCGCTTTCCCCTGCTGGTCCTCACGGAGCTGCTCGTGCTCTCGCCTGAGGATCTCGCACGCCTCGAGGCCTACCGTGGGGCCGGCGGAACTCTCGTCGTCGACGGCGAACTCGGCTGGACGGACGGTCTGGGAAGCGCGCTCGAAGGTGCCTCGCGCAAGCGTCTTGAAGAGCGCGGCAAGCTCGCCGAACCGCCCGCCGGGCTGCGCGAGCGCTGGAGCGGGCAACCGCCCACCGAGGAGCAAGTCGACTGGCTTGCTGCATTGGGTGTCCAACTGGCTCCCGTACGGCCGCGCATCGACGCGCGCGACAGTCCTTGGCTCGTGACCTGGAGCACGTCGAATGTCGCGACGCTGCTCGCCACGCTGCCGTCGGATCCCTCCGGGCCGACGCGCGTCGTGCATTTCGAGCCACGCGAGGGCTGCGAGCTCCGCTGGCTCCACCCCCCCGACGCCACGGGCTGGAGCGCGACGCTTCCGGCGGGCGACGCTGCTGTCGTCGAGCTGATACGCAAGCCTTGAGCCGCGCACGGCGGGGGTTCAGTGTGCGCCGCGCTCGAGCTCCGCGATGCGGGTCTTGAGGGCCGCGACTTCGGCGCGCAGCTCATCCCCGCGCGCCAAATGGTACTTGCGACCGTCCTCGCTCGATAAGTAGGCCCCGCTCAGGTGCTCGGTGTACGCGTTGGCCTTAGCGAGTTCCTCGCGCAAGCCGCGGATACTGCCCTCGCTCTCAGCGAGCCCCTGCTGCGTACGCTCGAGCTCCCGTCGATAGCTCTCGACCGTACGCTCGAACTCGCCCCGCACCGCGTGCCACCAATTGCGCTCGCGGTCGAAGTGCACGAGTTCCCCGAGCATGTCGAACGTCGAGCGCAGCGCTCCCACCGGAGCGACGGCAGGCCCGAGCAGCTCGCCGGCACGCGGCATGGGCCGATCGCCCAGCGCGGCGACGATCACGTGACGGTAGACCGGCTCGGCGTGATCCGACGCATAGAGCTCGGCGTTGTAGAAGCGCTGGAAGTCACGCGCGATGGGGCGCAGCGCCGGGTCGTAGTCCATGTACATCGACAGGCACTGCAGCACGAGCCAGCGATCGAGGTTCCCGTGAGGGATCGAGAGCACGCGCGCTCCGCTGCGCTCGAGCTGCGTCTCGACCGCCGCCCGCTCGGGCAGCCCGTGATGGCGGTGTTCGTCGAGGTAACGATGTCGCTCGCCGAGCTTGCGCTCCAGAAATTGCTGCAGCAACTCCTCCGCCTGCTCGACGCGCGGATGGGCGTAGGGCCCGGCGAGGATCACCCAGCCGCGCGAGACGCGGCGCACCTCGGCGACGAAGGCCTCGCGCAGCGGCACCGGGACGTGCTCGAGCGTGTCGAACGCGCACACGGCATCGAATGACGCCGACTGGAACGGCAAGCGACTCCCGTCGCCGAGCACGAGCCCGGAACTGCCGCTCGACTCGACGTCGACCAGATCGATGCGCGCGTCGCCGAGGAACTCTCGCAGCACAGCGGTGCGACCGCCGACGTCGAGCACGCGCAGCGGCGGCCCGTCGCCGCGCAGCTGGCGCAACACATCCGACACCAGCCGATAGCGCTGGTACTGGTCGAACGGCAAGCGGAGGACATCCGCCTTCACCGCTGGGACTCCAAGGCCGACGTGCCCGATGGACCGCGGCGGGTCAGCGTCCAGCGCGAGGGCACCTGGATCATCCCGTGCTGCGCGCGATCGACGTCGAGCACCTCGAAGGTGAGCACATGCTCGCGGTGGTCGATGGCCGTCGGCGATGCCTTGGAGTGATCGTAGAGGAACAGCGTCAGGTAATACTGACCGTGCTGCAGCAGCATGCGCTCGACGAAAATCTCCACCTCGCCCTCGTCTCCCGGCTGCACGCGCTGGAGTTCGATCGGCTGCTCGCGCCACTGATGGTTCGAGCCATTCAGGTAGGTGCCGTCGGTGCGATACAAGCCCACCCCGAACACGGGGTTCCCGCACTCCCGGTGCACCTTCCAAGCCATACGGATCGAGTAGGGTCGCCCTGTCTGGATCACGTGCGTAGGGGCACGATGTTCGTCGAGCATCTCGAAATGCGTGACCTCGACCTCGCCGGAGCCCCAGCGCGGATACTCGCTCTTGCCGCGGTCGACCATCGAGAGACGCTCATTGCCGCGCGCCTTGGCACGCTTGAGGTATGCGTCCGCCACCTGCTCGGCCGTGCCCTGCTCGAGCACCTTGCCTTGATCCATCAGGATCACCCACTTGCACATGGACTTGATCGCGCCCATGTCGTGGCTGACGAACACCACGGTCTTGCCCTGCTCGCGGATCTCGTTCAGGCGATTGGTGCACTTGCCGCGGAAGTGCTCGTCCCCCACCGAAAGCGCCTCGTCGATGATGAGAATGTCGGGATCCACGGTCGCCGCGACCGAAAATCCCAGCCGCACGTACATGCCCGAGCTGTAGGTCTTGACCGGCCGATCGATGAAGTCGCCGAGCTCGCTGAAGTCCACGATGCGCTGGAAGCGCGCCGCGGTCTCTTCCGGCGTCATGCCAAGGATGGCGCAATTGAGCCGGATATTCTCGCGACCCGTGAACTCGGGATGGAATCCGGCGCCAAGCTCGAGCAACGAGGCGATGCGCCCCTGCACTTCGACCTTGCCCGTCGAGGGCGTGGTGATACCCGTGAGCAGCTTGAGCAAAGAGCTCTTGCCGGCCCCGTTCTCGCCGATGATGCCGACCGTGCTGCCGTGCGGGATGTCGAGGTACACGTTGCGCACGGCCCAGAATTCCTGGTAGCTGCGTGAGTTGAACAGCACGTCCCACAGCCGGTGGATCGGCTTGCGGTAGATGCGATAGCACTTCGAGAGATCCTCGGCGTAGATCGCGCTCGAGCGCTCGCGGCCCGGCGTGGCCGCTCCCTGCTGGCTGCTCATGGTGCGCCTAGAGGAAGTCCGCGAAGCGGTGCTGGGCCTTGAAGAAGAAGTACGTGCCGATCCACAGGGAGGCGAGCGCCACAAACGCGAGCTTCGCGAGCATCAATGGCTCCGGCCAGTGACCGAAGAGGATCGCTTCGCGATAGGCCCCCACCAGCCATGCCATCGGGTTCAGGTCGACGACCCAGTTGAATCCGCGCTCTCGCACCATCGTCTCTGGATAGAAGATCGGCGTACCGAACATCCAGATCGTGATGAACGCCGAGGTGAAGTGGCCGACGTCGCGGATCATGAGATTGAGCGTCGCCAGCAAGTACCCCAGCCCGAGCGAGAAACCGAGATGCAGCACCAAGAGCAGCGGGAGGCTGAGTAGGGACGGCCCGAGCCTCAGGGGCTCGAACCCGCGCTCGCCGGGCGCCGGGATCCAGTCGGACGGCATCGGATTCACCGCCGGGAAGGCGTAGCCGAACGCGAGCGTGCCAAGCAGCACGAGCAAGACCCCGATCAGCAGGTTCGCAAGCGCCGACATCGAGATGTAGGCCGGCAGGATTTCACTTGGGAACACGACCTTCTTGATCAGGTTCCCGTTGTCGATCAGCGTGCCGGTGCTGCGCGTGACGATCTCGGCGTGGCAACCCCACGTCACGATGCCGAGGTACATCATCAGCACGACCTGCGAGGTCGGCTGCTGCGCGCTCCAGCGGCTGTCGAGCACGAAGCTGAATACGAAGGTGTAGGTCGCGAGGCTGAGCAGCGGATGGACAAGCGACCAGAAGAAGCCTGCCGTCGAGCCGATGTAGCGCCCCTTCAGGTCCTTGTCGACGAAGTTGCCCACCAGCGGGGCGTGGCGGCGGAGCGAGCGATACAGGCGCGCAAGCGTCATGGTCAGATGATGCGCTTTCCCATCGCCGACAGGACCAGCTGTACGGCGAACTCGGCGGTCTTGTTGCGCTCGTCGAGGATCGGGTTGATCTCCGTGATCTCGAGTCCGAGCAGCTTGCCCGACTCGAAAGCGTGCTCCATCACGAGGTGCGACTCGCGCAGGTCCGTGCCGCCGGGGACGGGCGTGCCGACGCCCGGAGCCACTTGCGGATCGGTCCCGTCCATATCGAACGACAAGTGGAAGCCATAGGTGCCGTCGGTCGCGATGGCGAGCGCGCGGCGCATGATCTCGTTCATGCCCCACATGTCGATGTCGCGCATCGTGAAGACCTTGACGCCCGTCGACTTGATCTCCTCTCGTTCGTACTGGTCGAGGTCGCGCACGCCGACGATCACCGCATTGCGCGGATCCACCATCGGAACGATGTCGCCGAGCCCTACGAGATCCGGCGCGCCGCGCCCGAGGATCGCGGCGCAGGGCATGCCGTGAATGTTCCCCGTCGGCGAGGTGTCAGGCGTGTTCATGTCTCCGTGGGCATCGAACCAGATCAGGCCGATGCGCTGGTTGCGACGGTGGTGATACGAGCTGATCGCGGCCACCGTGCCGACGGCGATCGAGTGGTCGCCTCCGAATACGAGCGGGAACACGCCATCCTCGAGGACCTTCTCGACCTTGACGCGCAAGCGCTGGCAAGCGCGCGAAATCTCGCCGAGAAAGCGCGCGCGCGGGTCGCGCGGCTCGCGCGACTCGGGCGCGGGCACGGCGAGATTGCCGCGATCCTCGTACTGCAGGCCGAGCCGGCGCAGGCCGTCCTCGAGTCCCGCGATGCGGATCGCGCTAGGCCCCATGTCGACGCCGCGGCGTCCCCCGCCGAGGTCCATGGGCACTCCGATCATCGCTACCTTGTTCATCATTGCTGTTTCCTGAGGCCGGCGCCGTAGGCGCTCCCTAGTGTGTCCGTGCCCCGAGCGCGCCCAGCAGGGCTCCCTGCAAGGCAGGCTCCGCCGGTCCGATGCGCGTGCCGAGCCACTCGACCTCGGCCAGCCCACCCCACTCGCCGAGAGCAAAGCCCACGCGCCGCAGGTCGCGCGAGCTCGCTCCGGCCAGCGGCCTTTGCAGCTCGAGCCGCAGAGGATCGAGCCCAGCCACGTCGATCCACAGCGCTGCGGCGAGCACGCTGCGATTCCACGGCTCGCTCCATAGCGCGGAGCGCAGAAGCGGCACGATCTCCGCGTCACCGGCGCGCACGAGCACGCACGCGAGCTCCACGTCGATCTCGAGCTCTTCGCCGTGCGGGAAGAGACTGCGCACCAGCGCAAGGTCGGCCGAGGCCGGATGATGGCCCAGCGCCTCGACCGCGCGACGCGAGAGCTCCCCCGCGGGCCGCTGCTGCACGAGATGCTCGCGCACGACGTCCCGCGCCGGTTCGTAGCCACCTAAAAGCAGTTCGCTCGCGAGGCGCACCTTCAGACCGCCGGGCACGCGCGGCAAGAGCTCCGTCGCGAGCCCGCGCACGCTGGACTCGCCTCCCACGCGCGAAATCGCCTCGAGGATCGCGCCCGCATCGGACGGGAGCGCCATCGTGAGCTCGCTCGTCAGGCCCGCGCGCTCGCGCAGGATCGAGAGCGCGCTCGAGTCTCCCAATCGCAGGCGCGCGACGAGCGCCGTCGAGCGCACCAGCGGGTCGACATCGAGCTCGAGAGCGGCAAGATCCGCGATGTAAGACGGGTCTCGCGCCGCGCCGAGCGCCTCCGCGGCGAGCGCGCGCTCGCGCGCGTCCCCCGAGCGCAAGTGAAGCGAGAGCAGCTGCAGCGAACGTTCGGCGCCGGCGCGCGCGAGCAGGCCCGCCACCACCGGCCGCACGGCAAGGACGCTCCAGGCACGCCGCAGGAGGGGCTCCGCGCGCTGCTCGAGGCGCAGTCGGTCGATCGCGTCGACGAGAATGCGCCACTCCTCATCGCCGGCCGGCGTGAAGAGCCCGGCTTCCACGAGCTGGCCCAGCTGCTCGGGGATCGCGCGCACCACGCCCCTCAGGCGCTCTGGCGGGGCCCCAGCCAGAGTCACTTCGAGGAAGTGATCCGCGATGCCGGGCCGTCGCAGGTCCGCCGCGGTGCGGTAGATCACGCGGTTGAGGAACTTCTGGTTACGCACGAGATCCTCCAGCAAGAGGCTCTCCCACGCTTGCCCATCCACAAGACCGTGCGCGCGTGCGGCCTCGAAGCGCAGGTCGAGATAGGAACGCGCCAGCTCGCTCTCCTGCGCCGGGCTCGCGCGCAGCGCCCGGGCGGCGCGCGCACCCTGCGAAGCAGGCCCGTCGCCCTCCGCCGCGAGGCGCTCGAGCGCCGCCAGCGCAGGCGGCGTACCGTTCAACCCGAGCGCGAAAGCGCCGGTCTCCGCCACCTGCGGTGCCTTGCGCCCGGCGAAATCGATGAGCTGCGCGACATCCCGCGGATCCGCGAACAGCGCGAGTGTCCAGATGGCCGCACGCCTCTGCTCCGGGTCCTTCTCCGCCGTGAGCTCGAGGATCCGGCCACGCGCGGGCGTCTGGCGCGCCGCGCCGAGCGCCAGCATGGCCACGGCACGACGCGCGGGCGTAGCACCCCGGTCATCGAGCACCGCAAGCGCGCTGCTCGCCGTCCGCATACCCCACGAGATGCGCGCATCGCGAGCGAGCAGCGCGTCCCAGCTCGACGCGCGCAACAGCTCTATGTGACCGGGATCGACGGTCTCACGAACTTGCTGGGAGGGTGCTCCGAGCAAGGCGGCCGTGAGGACGAGGGCGGTGAACATAACGGGGCTTTGTCTCATCGGCTGACGGCCCTCGGCCCTTCTCTGGACCAAGGACAACGGTCCGGCAACTGCACCGGGATGCTAACGGGCAGGGAACCGGGTTCCACACCCCCCAACCGGACCGTCACTCCGCGAGCGCCGGGAAGGCCCCGAGCGGGAAATTTCGTCCCGATCCGGGGACATGCTCAGTGATCGACCGGGGCTCCGAGAAGCCCCACCAATTCGGCCCTGCGATGGTCGCGGATCGCTGCCGTGCTGGCCTCGAGGTTGAGCCGCAGCAGGGACTCTGTGTTCGAGGCGCGCACATTGAACCACCACCAATCAGGCGAGCGCAGGTCGCCGAACTCGACGGTGATTCCGTCGAGCATGTCTTGGCGTCCGGCCTTGTAGGTCTCGCGCAGCCGCGCGATGGCGCCATCCTTGTCTTCGACATGGAAGTTGATCTCACCGCTCGCGTGATAGCGGCGCAGACCTTGCGCGCGCGTCGCCAGCGAGTCCTCGCCACGCGAGAGCATCGACAGCGCGCTCACGAACGCGATCTCACCCGAGTCGCACACGTAGTTGTCGGCGAAGTAGAAGTGGCCCGAGAGCTCGCCTCCGAAGATCGCGCCATTCTGGCGCATGGTGGCCTTGATGAAGGAGTGCCCGACGCGATCGCGCACCGCGCTGCCGCCGGCCTTCTCGATCTCTTCCTTCACGACCCACGACGAGCGCAGGTCGTAGACCACCGGCTTGCCCGGCTTCTCGCGCAGCATCTCGCGCGCGAGCAGTGCCGTCATCAGGTCCGCCGAGAGCGTCTGGCCAGCGTCGTCCACGAAGCAGCACCGGTCCGCGTCGCCATCGAAGGCGATGCCGGCGTCGGCCTTGTGCTTGGCGAGCAGGGCCTTCACGTCGCGCAGGTTCTCCTCCTTGAGCGGGTTGGCCTCGTGATTGGGGAACGTGCCGTCGAGCTGCATGAAGAGCGTGTGCGCCGTGACGTTCTTGAGGCGCGCGAGGAGCGGCGGCAGCGTGTACGCGGCCATGCCGTTGGCGACGTCGACCGCGACGACGAGCGGGCGCTCGATCTTTGCGAAGCGCGCGACGTGATCGGCATACGGCTCGAGCAGCTCGACCTTCGTCACTGCGCCCCGCCTCGCGGCGACAGCGGGCTGCGCCGCCGCGACCATGCGCTCGATGTCGAGGATCCCATTGGCCGCCGAGATCGGGCGCGCGCCGCGCGAGCACAGCTTCATGCCGTTGTACTCGCCCGGATTGTGGCTGGCGGTGACGTTGAGTCCGCCGTCGACGTCCTGCGAGCCAATGCCGAAGTAAGCCATCGGCGTCGAGCAAAGTCCCATGTCGACCACATCGCAGCCCGCGTCGCGAATGCCCTCGATCACCGCGGCCTGCAGCTCCGGCGAGTGCGTGCGCATGTCGCGTCCGACCGCGAGCCGCTTGGCCTTCAGCAGGTGCGCGAAGGCATTGCCGATCTTGCGTCCGAGTGCGGCGTCGAGCTCCTTGGGGAACTTGCCACGGATATCGTAGGCCTTGAAGATGCCCATGTTCGAGTGAGTGCGGGGTTGTCTGGAGTAGATGAACGGAGTGGCGAGGACGAGTCTCAGCCGAGGATTTCCTCGAGCGCCACCACGACCCGTGCGACGTCTTCGGTCGAGACGTCGAGGTGCGTGACGAAGCGCAGGGTGGTCGCATTCTGCGGCAGGACGAGAACGTGGCGCCCATGCAACGCCGCCATGAGCGTCTCTGGCGTGTGGCGCGGGTGTGTGACGCGCGCCATCACGATGTTGCTCTCGACCGTGTTCGGGGAGCACTCGAGACCATCGAAGCCATCGAGCACGCTGGCCAGCTCGCGCGCGAGTGCGTGGTCTTCCGCGAGGCGCGCAACATTGTGCTCGAGCGCGTAAAGGCCCGCCGCCGCGAGCACGCCGGACTGGCGCATCCAGCCACCGAGGCGCTTGCGGACGAGCCGCGCGCGCTCGAGAAACTCCCGCGGGCCGGCGATGAGCGAGCCCACAGGGCAGCCCAGCCCCTTCGAGAGGCACAGCGACACGGATTCCGCACAGGCCGCGAGCTCGCGCGCCGGAACGCCCGATGCGACGACCGCATTCATGAGGCGCGCACCGTCCATATGCACCGGGATGCCCTGCTCGCGCGCGAGTGCGTGGATCGCCCGCAGGTGCTCGAGCGGCACAACCCGTCCGCCCGGACCCGCCCCGGAACCCATGAACGTCTGCTCGACGCACAGCAGCGTCGTCTTCGGGCAGTGCAGCGAGCGCAGGCGGATCGAGCGCCGCAGCTCTTCGAGCGGCATGCGGCCGTCCTCGGCCACGATGGTGGTCGACTGCACGCCGTGCAGCGCGCCTGCCGCGCCGGCCTCCCACTGCACCATGTGCGCGCTGCGCTCGAGCAAGATCTCATCGCCATGGCGCGTCCACGAGCCGATCGCGACCGAGTTGGCCATCGTGCCCGAGGGCACGAACCACGCCCCATCCTTGCCGAGCAACTCGGCCACGCGCCGCTCGAGCGCCGCGACGGTCGGATCGCCGTCGAGCACGTCGTCACCGACGTCCGCGCGGAACATCGCCTCGAGCATGTCACGCGACGGCCGCGTGACCGTATCGCTGCGGAAGTCGGAGACGCGCATCATCGCCGTCCGCGCGCTACTTCACGCCTGCGGTAGCGAGGCAGTTCGTCACGCGGCGCAGCGCTTCCTTGATGTCGTCGCCACCCGCGGCGTACGAGAAGCGCAGGAAGCCCTCTCCCATGGCGCCGAACGCGGTGCCGGAGAGGATCGCGACGCCGGCGTCGTGCAGGAGCTTGACCTCGAGTTCCTTCGACTTGAAGCCGGTCTTCGTGATGTTCGGAAAGGCGTAGAACGCACCCGTCGGCATCACGCACGAGAAACCCGGGAGTTTGTTGAGCCCGTCGACGATCAGCTTTCGGCGCTCGTCGAAGGCACTCATCATGCGGTCGACCGCGACCTGCGGGCCGCGCAGTGCCTCGAGGCCCGCCCACTGCACCGGCGCGCTCGGGCACGAGTTCGAGTTGATCTGCAGCCGCTCCGCCACGTCGATCAGGCCCTTCGGCCACACGCCATAGCCAAGGCGCCAGCCGGTCATCGAGAAGGTCTTCGACCAGCCGTCGAGGATGATCACGCGGTCGCGGATCGACTCGTAGGAGTACAGGCTGACGTGCTCCTCGCCGTCGTAGAGCATGCGCGAGTAGATCTCGTCGGAGAGGATCGCGACGTGCGGATGCTTCTCCAGCCCAGCCACCAGACGGTCCATCTCGGGCTTGCGGATCACGCCACCGGTCGGGTTGGCCGGGGTGTTGACGATGATGAGCCGCGTGCGCGGGGTGATCTTCGCGAGCACCTCGTCGGGGCTGAACGAGAAGCCGCTCGACTCGCGCAGCTCGATCGGCACCGGGGTCGCGCCCGTGTACTTGATCAGCGACTCGTAGATCGGGAAGCCGGGGTTGGGATACAGGATCTCCGCGCCCTCCTCACCGAACATGGAGATCGCGAAGTACATGGTCGGCTTGCCGCCGGGCACGATCATCACGTGGGCCGGATCGACCTTGGCCCCGCGCCGCGCCCAGCAGTCGTCGGCCACCGCCTCGCGCAGCTCCGGGATGCCCTTGGCCGGGGTGTAGAAGTGCGCCCCATCCGCGAGCGCCTTGCGGCCGGCCTCGACGATGTTCTCGGGGGTGCGAAAATCCGGCGAGCCGATGCCGAGGTTGACGATGCTCTTGCCCTGGGCCGCCAGCGCCTTGGCGCGGGCGAGGACCTCGAAGGCGGACTCGGTTCCCAGACGGGACTGGCGTTCAGCTAGCTTCACGGGGCGATCCCGGCCCTCTGGGGCCGGTCCTTGGGGGCTCGGTGCCAGCCGCAAAGCATAACCCCACGCCGCCCCCTCGAACACGCTCCCGTGGAGCCCTACGCGCCCCCGCAGTAGCCTTCGTGAACCCTGTGGCCGCCGGCCGTCGCGCGGCTAGATCCGGGGCCACCACCCCGCCGCCACCGGCCTGCTCCATGCGCACCTCGAACCTCCGCCGCCTTGCCCTCGCGCCCCTGCTCATGCTCCTCGGCGCCTGCTCGAGAGAGCCGGATGTCGTCGTCTACTGCGCTCTCGACCAGATCTTCGCCGAGGACCTCGTGCGCGAGTTCGAGCAGGCGACAGGACTCGTGGTGCGAGCCGAGTTCGACGTCGAAGCGGCCAAGACGGTGGGCCTCGTGGCGCGCCTGCGTGAGGAGCGCAATCGCCCGCGCTGCGACGTGTTTTGGAACAACGAGATCGCCCACACCGTTGCCCTCGCCAAGGACGGCCTGCTGCAGCCTTACGAGAGCCCGAGCGCGCGGGACATTCCGGCTCAGTTTCGCGATCCCGCGCACCTCTGGACCGGCTTCGCGGCCCGCGCGCGCGTGCTGATCGTCAACACCGAGCTGGCCGACCCGAAGACGATCCACGGGCTCGCCGACCTCGTCGACCCCAAGTGGAAGGGCAAGACCTGCATGGCGCGGCCCCTGACGGGCACGACGCTCACCCACGCGACAGCGCTCTATGCGACATACGGCGAGGAATCCGCCGAGCGCTGGCTCGACGAGCTCGCCGCGGGCGGCGTCAGCTTCGTGCAGTCGAATGGACAAGTCATGCGCATGGTGCGCGAAGGCTCGATGGCGTTCGGGCTCACGGATACCGACGACTACTGGGTCGCCAAGAAGGCCGGCTTCCCCGTCGCGCAGGTCGTGCCCGACCAGCGGGATGCCGCGCATCTCGACGCGCGCGGGACGTTCCTGATCCCCAACACGATCTGCTTGCTGAAGGACGCGCCGCGCGCCGAGACCGGGCGCAAGTTCATCGACTTCGTGCTGTCGCGCGAGGTCGAAGCGAAGCTCGCTGCGGCGGACGGGGCGCAGATTCCATTGCGCACCGGTGTCGCGAAGCCCGAGCACGTGCTCGACATCGAGAAGCTCACGCTCATCCCGGTCGACTGGGCCCGCGTGGGTGAGCAGATTTCGGCGCGCATGGACCAGCTCAAGGGACGTTTCCTACAGTGAGTCGGTCGCTGGTCCTCCTCGCGGTAGCGCTGTTCGCGCTGCTCGGCCTCGCGCCGCTCGCGGTCATGGCCGCGCGCGTGACACCGGAGGACCTCGCGGCGCTGTTCACCGCGAATGCCGCCACCCTGCTCGGACGCACGACGCTCTACGGTCTCGGCGTCGCCGCCTGCGCGCTCTTGCTCGGCGTGCCCTTCGGCTTCCTCACCGCGCGCACGGACATGCCACTCGCGTCCGTGCTGCGCCCCTTGGGAGTCGTCCCGCTGTTCCTGCCGCCGATGATGCTCGCCATGGTGTGGACGGCCGTGGCCGAGCTGCGTGGAGCGCCGGCCGCGTACTTCGTCTCCACGCTCAGCACGTTTCCGCTGGTCGCGGTGTTCGCCGCGCGCGCGTTCGAGCGCATCGACGGCCGCCTCGAGGACGCCGCGCGCCTTGCCGGCGGCACGAAGGCCGTGCTGCGCGCCACGCTGCCGCTGGTGCTCCCGCCCGCCCTGTGTGGCGCGTGCCTCGCGTTCGTGTTCACGATCAATGACTTCTCGGTGCCTGACTACGTCTCGTGGCTCGGCCTGCCGAAGTTCAGCGTGTACGCGGACTCGATCTACGCGACGTGGCGCATCGACGCGAGCCCGGGGCGCGCGGTGGCTATGGCGTTGCCGCTCGTCGCCATGACGCTGCTCATGCTGCTACCGGCGCTCGCCCTGCGTCGACGCGGCGCGCTCGCCTCGATCGTCCCCGACTTCCGCGCTCCAAATCCGATCGCACTCGGCCGCTGGCGCTGGCCCGCGCTTGTCTTCTGCGCGGGCTTGCTCGCTCTCGGCGCATTCGTGCCGCTCGGGCGCCTCCTCTGGGAAGCCGGCGGCGGATCGAAGGGCTGGTCGACCAGCGGCCTCGCGGCTGCGTTCTCGATGGCGCTCGAGCGCAGCCGTGGGGATGTCCGCAACAGCGTCGTGAGCGCGCTCGTCACCGCCGGCGCCTGCGTCGCACTCGGTCTCGTGCTCGGACACGCGTTGGAGCGCGCGCGGCGCGGACGCCGCCTCGAGCCGCTGCTCGTCCTGCCCCTCGCCGTGCCCGCGGTGCTGTTCGGCATCGGTATCATCGTGCTCTGGAACCGCGCTTCGACGGCGACGCTGTACGACAGCAACGCACTCGTCAGCGTGCTGCTCACCGGTCGCTTCGTGGTATTCGCGGCGCTGATCACGGCCGGAGCGGTCGCTTCCCTCGATCCGAGCCTCGAGGACGCCGCACGCATGGCCGGCGCCGGCCCCCTCTCGCGCCTCGCGCGCATCGTCGCGCCCGCCCTGCGCTCTTCCCTCGCGGGCGGTTTCGTGTTGGTGTTCGTACTGGCGCTGCGCGAGCTGGATGCGACGTTGCTCGTCCCCGCGGCCAACCACACGGCGATGTTCCGCATCTTCAACCAGATCCACTTCGGTCGCGATGCCTTCGTGGCTGCGCTCGCCCTGCTGCTGGTGTTCCTGATCGTGCTGCCGGGGCTCCTGTGGTCCCTGTTCGCGCGCAAGCGTCTGGAACTGCTGCCGTGAGCGCCCTCTCGCTCTCCGCCGTCACCGTCCGAGCCGCGGGCCGCACGCTGCTCGACACGGTCTCGCTCGAGGTCGCCGAGGGAGAGCACCTCCTCGTCGTCGGCCCGTCGGGCTCGGGCACGACAACGCTGCTGCGCACGATCGCGGGCCTTGCCCTGCCCGAGTCCGGAGCGATCGCGCTCTTTGGAGCGCCCGCGAGCGTTGGTGTGCGCGTACTCGTACCCGCCGAACGCCGTCGCATCGGCTTCCTGTTCCAGAATGGCGCGCTCTGGCCGCACATGAGCGCCGCCAAGCAAGTTGAGTTCGTGCTCGAGCACGCAGGGGTCGCCGCGAGCGAGCGCCCCCGTCGCGCGAGCGAGCTGCTCGACTGGGTCGAACTGCGTGGTTTCGAGCAGCGCATGCCCGCGACGCTCTCGGGCGGCGAGGCCCAGCGCGTCGCGCTCGCACGCGCGCTCGCCGTCGATCCGAAGTTGCTCCTGCTCGACGAGCCGCTCGGGCCACTCGACTTTGAGCTGCGTTCCGCGCTGCTAGCGAAGCTCGGAGAGCTGCAGAAGCGGCTGAGGCTCACCGTATTCCATGTCACTCACGCGCCCGACGAGGCGCGCGCGATCGCGACGCGCACGCTGCGCCTGCGCGCAGGACGCATCGAGGAGGCCCCATGAATCTCAAGTCGCTCGCTGGCATTGCGGTGACCGCGCTCGGTGGCTGGGCACTCGTCGCGGTCTTCCACGAGCCAGCCAAGGCTCACGTGCCCGTGGCGTGGGAAAGCTCGAACCAGTGCGCGGAATGCCACCGGCAGGTCCACGACGAGTGGTCAGGCTCTTGGCACGCGCAGGCGTGGACCGACGAGGAAGTGCGCAAGCTCAGCGAGAATTTCTCCAACACCGACTGCATCGACTGCCACGCGCCCCAGCCCGTGTTCGAGACGGGTATCGGCAACCGGCCACTGGCGCGCTCGACGCGCCGCGCCGAAGGCGTGGACTGCATCTCTTGCCACCAGATGAAGGACGGACGCATGGCGGGGACGCTCGACAACCCCACTGTGCCCTGCCGCCCGAGCGCGCAACGTGAACTCAATCGCCCCGAGTCCTGTGGCGGCTGCCACAACCAGCACGGCACCGTGGATCAGTGGAAGGCGAGCCGCTATGCACAGCCCGGCCCGGGCTTCCAGGACTGCGTGAGCTGCCACATGCCGCTGCGCGATCCCGAGGATCCGTCCAAGGGACGCGTGCACGTGATGCACGGCGGTCACGACATCGAGCTTGTGCGCTCCGCAGTCGCGCTGCGTGTCACGCGTATCGGCGGGCTGCCCGTGGTCGAGGTCGAGAACGTCGGCGCGGGTCACAACTATCCCACCGACGAGCGCAGTCGCGCCTCGGACATCTTCTGGCGCGAGCTCGCCAGCGACGGCACGAAGGGCGTGTGGCGCAAGCTCCACCGCTTCCGCAACCCCTACCGCTTCGAGGTCGGCGAACCGAACACCGAGCTGCCCGCCGGGCAGACGATCACCCTGCCCATCGAGGACGAGCTCGCGCGCGGGGAGATCGAAGTGGCCCTGTTCTACAAGCTCTCGCCGTACTACGTCGATCCGGTGCGCCCGGATCCCGAGCGCGAGGCAGCGCTCGTGCACTCGGCGAGACTCGCGCGGTGAAGCGGGCGCTCGTCCTGCTCGCGCTCTCCGCGGCGTGCGCCGAAGAGGTGCCGCGGACAGGCTCGCTGGCGCCCTCGATCGCGAGAAATCTGCGCGATGTAGCCCGAGCGAACGTCGCCCGCCTGGAATCCGAAGTCGGGCCCCTTCCCGAGCCGACGAGCGAGGATGCGGAGCTCGTCGAGCGCGTCGCAGGCCTGCTCGAGGCCGTCGAGAGCGCTTCGCTGGGCCGCGTGGCCCGCGAGGAGCTCACATCGCTCGCTCCCGCGAGCCTGCCGATCCTCACGCGCTGGCTCGACGACGGCGACCGTCCCGCGGCGCAGCGCATCGCCGCTATCGAGGCTTTGGGGGCCTCCGACACGCGCTACGCCGCCGAGCAGTTGCTCGCGCGCATCGAAGCTATGCGCACGCGCAAGAACGACGAGGCCTGGGTGCGTGCGCACTGCGCTTGGCGCCTCGGCCAGGGAACGCAGGACTGGATCGTGCCGCGCATGATCCGCCAGATGCGCTACGAGACCGATCACGAAACCGTGATCTGGATGGCGCGCGCACTGGCAGGCTTCGAGAACCTCTCGGGTCTCGACGCTCTGTTCGTCGTGCGGGCGAAGGCCGGCTCGCAGGAGTTGCGCGACAGCGCGAACCTCGCATTGCACGAGCTCGCCCGCGAGCGCGGCTTCGACTCACCCGAGAACCTCTCGGCCGCGTGGTTCTCGGCGAATTCACTGCGCAACGCCCCAACGCTCTCGGTCGCGCGCCAGCTCGAGATCTGGCGCGTCATCGCGGGCTTCGCCGAATGGCAACTGCGCGGCGTCGACGACGGCCGCTTCACTCTCGCGCGCGAAAACGAGGCCGCGGCCGCGCTGCTCGCCGATTCACTCTCGGATGAGAGCCGCTATATCCGCACCCACGCCGCGCAATCGCTCGAGCGCATGGGAGCCCGCGGCCGCAGCGCTGGCCCGGCCCTGCTCGCCGTGCTCGACGACCCCGAGTCCGGGATCTTCGCGGCCGAGGCGCTCGGCGGCATAGGCTATGCACCCGCGGAGGCGGAGCTCGTCGCGCGGCTCGAACCGCCTCGCTCGCTCGAGGTACGCACCGCAGCCGCGCGCGGACTCGCCTCGCTCGGCCTGCCGAGCAGCAGCGCCGCGCTCGACCGTCACATCGGGGAGTCAGCGCCGCGCGACTTGCGCTTCTCCGCAGGCTGCGCGCGCCTGCGCTGCTCGCCTGCGGATGCTCCGCTCGCGCTCGTAGCGTGGCTCGTCGCCGACTATGCGACCGGCACTGGCGAGACGTACTCCTCGGAGCCCGCCCTGCGAGCGTGGTACGGCGGGCGCCCCGACGCCGATCTCACCGCCTGGGACTCCGCACCGGGGGACAAACCCGGCGAGCGCATCCGCGCGCGAGCGGGACTGCTGCACGCGGCGCTCGAACGGGCTCGCTGAGCTAGCCGTAGACTACGAATCCGGTGACCGCGACCCACACGATCGCGTTGACCAGAAAGATCGAGTCGCCACCGAGCAGCACGCGCGTCGGATTGCCGCCACCCTTTTGTTGGCTCACGAGCAGCAGGTAGCGCGCGAGCCCGAACACCACGAACGGCACGGTGTAGATCAGGTTGCGGCTGCCGAACTTGGTCACGGTCTCCTCGGACACCGTGTACATCGTGTAGCAGACGATGGTGCAGGCGGCGAGCGCAGTCACCATCTGGTCGAGGAAGCCGCTCGTGTACTGCATCAGGTTCGCGCGGTGACTACCGCGCTCATCGCCGAGCAGGTCGATCTCGGCCTTGCGCTTGCAGAGCGCAAGAAACAGCGCGAGGAACAGCGTGCACAGGAGCAGCCAGTGCGAGACCTCGGCGTGGGCCGCGAAGGCGCCGGCCTGCACACGTAGCATGAAGCCGGTGGCGATGCAGAACACGTCGACCAGCACGATGTGCTTGAGTCGCACGCTGTAGCTGAAGTTGAGCAGGATGTAGCCCGCCGTGATCGCAAGCACGACCGGATCGGCGAGCCACGCGAGCGAGAGAGCGCCGGCGACGCACAGCGCCGACGTGAGGAGCGCGAATTGCACCCCCACTTCACCCGCGGCGATCGGTCGATGGCGCTTCGTCGGGTGCGCGCGATCACTCTCGACGTCGAGCACGTCGTTGACGAGGTAGATCGCGCTCGCGCCAAGGCAGAAGGCCGCGAAGGCGCACAGCGAGCGCAGCACGTCCCCGAACTCCGGGTCGTGCGGCACGCTCGTATCCGCGCGCGCGAACGCCACCGCCGCGAGTACGAAGACATTCTTGACCCACTGTTGAGGCCTGATCGCGCGCAGAATCGCGGGGAGTTGCATGAGAGCACTTCTTCGGACGAGGGAGCCCGCGGGCGAGAGGCCTGCCCGTCCCGGCCCTTTGGTGCCAGCCGGAACTTCTTTCGCGACCGACGCCCGCGCGGGGCGCGCGCCGCTTTCAGTCGAGCGAGAGCTTGCGCAACTCCTCGACCGGCGAGTCGGGGCCGACGATCAGGTGGTTCTCGTCAGGCCCGAGCACGCCTGACTCCTTGAGCAGCGCAATCTCCCACGTGTTCACCGAGCCGTCGGCCATCAACGCAACGGTGGTGTGGCGGTGGTTCAGCTCGGGATCGTTGTCGTCGGCGACGAGCACTTCCTTGCCCGAGCCCGGGAACTGCCGCAGCGGGTAGTTCTTACAGTCGCGGCCCGCGTAGGAGCTGTACGTGCCGTCGATCGCCTCGAGGTCCTTGTACCAATCGGTCTCGACCTTGCCCTGCAGACCCGGCAGCGCCGACGTCTCCACGCCGGGGCAGGTCATCTTCTTGGCCGTGGCCTTGGTGTTTTCCAGCATGTCCTTGGCCACGATCTCGGCGAAGAACTTCGCGCCCGACTGGCTGGGCGCGCGGTCGAGGCTCTGCTTGTAGATCTGCATGCCCTTCCAGATTTCGCCCATGTTGGCCTTGCAGGCCGTGACCTTGGCGGCGTCGAGAGCCTCGGGAATGCGCGGCAAGAGGAATGCCGCCAGAATCCCGATGATCATGATCACCGCGAGCAATTCGATCAGCGTGAAGCCAGCGCGCGCGGCGCTGCGTGCAGTCTGGAGGGCGATGCGCATGGGCGAGGTGTCCGTTGGGGCCGCTGCGACGCGACGCGCGCGTTGGAGCGGACCTGTCCTAGACAAGTTTGTACCCCTGCGCGCGGCCAGAGTCACGGGGCAGGCGTGCTCTTTCGCACAGGCCGTACCGGTCCGAGCTCGCTCCGTGCCCCCCAAAAGGCCTGCGGACCTCCGCCGCCCACTGGGCTGCGGAGGTCCGCTGGCGCCTGCCTCGGAGTGCCGGGGAAGCTCCCAGGCCGAGGCTCTCAGCCCTTGGTCGGGACGCCGAGCGCCGCGCACAGGGCGTCCTTGCGGGACGTCTGCTCCCACGGGAAGTCCGGGCGACCGAAGTGGCCGTGGTATGCCGTCTTCTCGTAGATCGGACGCTTGAGGTCGAGGTCCTTGATGATCGCGGCCGGCCGCAAGTCAAAGACCTTCGAGACGGCGTCGGTGAGCTTGTCCTCGCCCACCTTGCCCGTGCCGAACGTGTCGACGCGGATCGAGAGCGGCTTGGCGATGCCGATGGCGTAGCTCACTTGCACCTCACAGCGCCGGGCGAGGCCCGCTGCCACGATCGTCTTCGCCACCCAGCGCGCCGCGTAG